>CBDUBN010000117.1:0-5616 GCA_965365395.1 uncultured Sphingomonas sp. | reverse complement strand
GCGCCTGCACCACGGGGAACATCTTGATCGCCTCGGGCCGCGTGCCGAACACGACGAGGATGCGGGGGCGGGCAGGATCGCGCATGGGGGCGATGCTAGCAGACGCAGGTTAAGAGCGCGGAAATTCTGGCTACAGTGCCTTGTCCATGCGGATGAGCGGCACGGTCACGTCATCGACCACATGTTCGCTATGTTCGATTACAGTGAAGCCGCAGGCGCGATACAGCGGCGCTCCGGCCAAGGTCGCCATCAGTTCGACGCGCGCGAATCCCTCGGCGCGCGCCGCAGTCTCGCACACGGTCAGGATTGCGCGACCGACCCCGCGCCTCGCGAACGGCGGGCTGGTGTACATTGCGCGCACCCGGGCCGCATCGACCGACGGATCGAGCAAATCAGGGAGGCGCGCAGCGAGCCCGTCGTCGCCGCCGTAGAGTGTACGTCGCCGGCTCCAGCCGCCACAGCCGGCGATCGCGCCGTCGCATTCCGCGACAAAATATGTGGCGTCGGCGATCAGTTGCGAATCGAGTCCCATGACGCGGTGGCTTGCAACGACCTGGGCATTATCGAGATAATCCGCCTGTAAACCATCGATCGCGGCGCCCATGATCGAGCGCAAAGCCGGCACGTCGGCCGAGGTCGCAAGGCGGCAGACCAGCATGCCGATCGCCCTTACCGCTTGCGCGTCAGTTCGCGCATCGCATCGTCCAGCCCCGCCAGCGTCAGCGGATACATGCGCCCGGCCATCGCCTGCTGGATGATCTTCGTCGATTGCGAATAGCCCCAGTGATTCTCCGGCACCGGGTTGAGCCACGCCGCTGCGGGATAGGTATTGGTCAGTCGTTGCAGCCACACCGCGCCCGCCTCCTCGTTAAAATGCTCGACGGAGCCACCCGGATGCGTGATCTCATATGGGCTCATCGCCGCGTCGCCGACGAAGATCAGCTTATAGTCGTGCCCGAACTTGTGCAGCACGTCCCAGGTCGGCGTGCGTTCGGTGAAGCGGCGGTGGTTGTCCTTCCACACGCCCTCGTACGGGCAATTGTGGAAATAGAAGAATTCGAGGTTCTTGAACTCGGAAGAAGCAGCGCTGAACAACTCCTCGCACAGCTTCACGAAGGGGTCCATCGACCCGCCGATGTCGAGGAACAGCAGCACCTTGATCGCGTTGCGCCGTTCCGCGCGCATTTGGATGTCGAGCCATCCCTGCCGCGCGGTGCCGTCGATCGTCGCACCGATATCGAGCTCGTCCTGCGCCCCCTCGCGCGCGAACCGGCGCAGTCGCCTGAGCGCGATCTTGATGTTGCGCGTGCCCAGCTCCTTCGTGTTGTCGAGGTTGCGGAACTCGCGCTTGTCCCACACTTTCAACGCGCGCTTGTGCACGCTCTCGCCGCCGATGCGCACACCCTCGGGGTTGTAACCCGAATTGCCATAGGGGCTGGTGCCGCCCGTCCCGATCCACTTGTTGCCGCCCTGGTGCCGCTTCTGCTGCTCCTCCAGCCGTTTCTTCAGCGTCTCCATGATTTCGTCCCACGAACCCAGGGACTTGATCTCCTCCATCTCCTCGGGGCTGAGATATTTCTCCGCGACCGCCTTGAGCCAGTCCGCCGGTATTTCCGCGGTCTGCTCGCCCCAGCTCTTTTCCAGGCCCTTGAACACCTTGGCGAACACCTGGTCGAACCGGTCGAGCAGCCCCTCGTCCTTCACATAGGTCGCTCTCGCGAGATAATAGAATTCCTCCGGGTTGCGCTCGATCACCTCGGCGTCGAGCGCCTCGAGCAGCAGCAGATGCTCCTTCAGGCTGGCCGGAATGCCCGCGGCGCGCATCTCGTCGAGGAAATCGAAGAACATCGGGTCGGCTCCAGCTGCGGCATCGGTCGCGCTGCCGCAGGTCAAGCTGCGGCCCTGATCGGCTGCCGCCATCAAGCACGCGGACGCCCGCTTGCCAAGCGGCGCGCGGCACGCTCGGCGCGTGCACGCGGCGTTAACCGCTTTCGGTCATATCGGCGCAGCAACCGCGCGCCCCGCGCCCTCCGCCCGGAACCGACCGACGATGAAACATGCGACCTTTGGGCAAAGCCACGCCGTCATGGACCCCAGCATGGCGGCGGACACCGGCGAGCTCGCGATCGGCTGTGCCGATGTCGGCGGGCAGATCGAGGAGGTCGCGGGCGAACTGTCCGATCAGGTCGAGGCGTTGAGCCGGCTGGAGCGCGTCACCGCCGATCTCGAGGCCGACCAGGCCCAGGTCGCGCGCGCGACCGAGGAGGCCAAGGTGCTGTCGGCGAAAGCCGCCGAGAATATCGCGTCCAGCGCCGGTGCCATCTCCTCCACCGTCGCCGAATTCGGCCAGCTGACCGACCTCATCGAGCGGCTGGGCACGCACGTCACCAATTTCGCGGCGGCGATGGAGCAGGTGAAGAACGTCTCGTCCAGCATCGAGACCATCGCCAAGACCACTAACATGCTCGCGCTCAATGCCGCGATCGAGGCGGAGCGGGCCGGGGACGCGGGCCGCACCTTCGCCGTCGTCGCCTCCGAGGTGAAGAAGCTCGCCGCCAACACCCGGTCCGCCACCGAGGAAATCCGCCGCACCGTCGCCAGCCTGTCGACCGAGGCCGAGGGTCTGATGCGCGAGATCAGCACTGGCGTGGAGGAAAGCCACCGCGCCGAGAAAGGGTTCGAGACCATCGCCGACGCGCTCGGCCGTGCGATCGACCTCGTCGGCCTGGTCGATGGGCAGAGCGACCAGATCGCGCGCAGTGCCAGCCTCATCCACGGCAACAGCCAGCAGGTGCGCAGCGCCCTCCAGGATTTCGGCCGCCGCGTGCGCTCGAACAGCGAGCGGCTGGTCGAGACTCATGCGCATGTCGATCGGCTGGAGGGCCTGTCGAACCAGGTGTTCCACGGCCTCGTCGCCTCGGGCGCGAGCCCGGAGGACCTGGGCTTCGTCACCTATGCGACGCGGCGCCGCGACGATGCGGCAGCGCTGACCGAGGCCGCGCTCGCCGACGGGTCGCTGACCACGCTCGCGCTGTTCGACACCGACTACCGTACCATACCCGGCAGCCGGCCCGAACGGTTCCGCACGCGGCTGTGGGACTGGGCGCACGCCAACTGGCAGCCGATCCTCGACGAGATCAAGGGGTTCGACCCGCGCGTCATCAGCACCGCCTTCACCAACGTCGACGGCTATCTTCCCACGCATCTCAGCGAATTCTCGCGCGCGCCCACCGGCGACGTGGCGCACGATACCAAATATTGCCGCAACGGCCGCCGTTTCTTCGACCCCGTCGATGCCAAGGCGAAGGCGTCGGAGGAGCCCTTCTTCATGGCCGTCTATCGCCGCGAGGGCGACGGCAGCTATTATGACGTCGTGCGCAACGTCTATGTTCCGCTCGTCTTCCGCGGCCGTCGCTGGGGCGATCTGGAGATCAGCTACCGCCTGTAGCCCTGGCGCGTGACCCTAGCGCGCACGCCGCCCTGCCGGTAAGCGGGGGCGCATACCGCCCGGCGAGGGCAGCAGGCGAAGGGGTGGCCGTGTTCGATCTTTCTGGAATGACCGCGCTGGTGACCGGCGCGTCGGGCGGCATCGGCGGTGCCATCGCGCGCGCGTTGAGCGCGCAGGGCGCCACGCTCGCGCTGTCGGGCAGCAATGCGGAAAGGCTCGGCGCCTTCGCCTCCGCTCTCGGCGGCGATCACGCGCAGCTCGTCTGCGATCTCGCCGACGCGGACGCGGTCGATGCCCTGGTGCCCCGGGCGGTCGAGGCATTGGGGGGGCGGCTCGACATCCTCGTCAACAACGCCGGGGTCACCCGCGACAACCTTGCCATGCGCATGAAGGACGCGGAGTGGGACGAGGTGATCGCCATCAACCTCGCCGCCGCCTTCCGCCTGTGCCGCGCCGCCTGCCGCCCCATGATGAAGGCGCGCTTCGGCCGCATCGTGTCAATCACCAGCGTGGTCGGCGTCACGGGCAATCCCGGCCAGGCCAATTACGCCGCGTCCAAGGCCGGCATCATCGGCATGTCCAAGGCGCTCGCGCAGGAACTCGCCAGCCGCGGCATCACCGTCAACTGCGTCGCGCCCGGCTTCATTTCCTCGGCGATGACCGACGCGCTGCCCGACGCGCAGAAGGCCGCGCTCAACGCCCGCATCCCGGCGGGCGTCATGGGGCAGGGCGCCGATATCGGCGCGGCGGTCGCCTATCTCGCCAGCCGCGAGGCGGGCTATGTCACCGGCCAGACGCTGCACGTCAACGGCGGCATGGCGATGATCTGACCGGGTCGATCGCCCCCTTCCAGCCACTTGCACGCGCCTTCGCCGCCCTCTAGTGCAGCGCCTTAACCACCGTTCATAAAGCCAAGGACAGATCATGAGCGACACCGCAGACCGCGTGAAGAAAATCGTCGTCGAGCATCTCGGCGTCGAGGAAGCCAAGGTGACCGAGGGCGCGAGCTTCATCGACGATCTGGGTGCGGACAGCCTCGACATCGTCGAGCTGGTCATGGCGTTCGAGGAGGAGTTCGGCGTCGAGATCCCCGACGACGCGGCCGAGAAGATCGGCACCGTCCAGGATGCGATCGCGTTCATCGACGCCAACAACGCATAAGGCCGCGCGCCACGGCGCATCGCCGCGAGACATGAGGGGGCTTCCCGGTTGCCGAGCGCGCCCGCGCTGGTAAATCGGAAAGCCCTCTTCTATTTGAGCGCCGGCAGGTGTCCCGCGAACCGGTTTTGCGGGTGCAGGCGGGATTTGGGGAGGCAGTCGATGCGGCGAGTGGTGGTCACGGGTCTGGGTCTGGTCACGCCATTGGGCGCCGACGTGGAAACCGCCTGGGCGAACCTCATCGCGGGCAAGTCGGGCGCGGGGCGGATCACCCGTTTCGACACCAGCGGCCACAAATGCCACATCGCCTGCGAGGTGAAGCCGGCGGACCATCCCCACGGCTTCGACCCCAACCGCCGCGTCGATCACAAGGTGCAGCGCCAGGTCGACCCGTTCATCGTCTACGGCATCGACGCCGCGGGCCAGGCACTGGAGGACGCCGGGCTGACCGATGCGACCGAGGAGCAGCGCCTGCGCATCGGCTGTTCGATCGGGTCGGGCATCGGCGGCCTGCCGGGCATCGAGAGCGAGTCGCTGGTGCTGGCGGAAAAGGGGCCGACGCGTGTCAGCCCGCATTTCGTCCACGGTCGGCTGATCAACCTCATTTCGGGCCAGGTCAGCATCAAATATGGGCTGATGGGCCCCAATCACGCGGTCGTCACCGCCTGCTCGACCGGCGCGCACGCCATCGGCGACGCCGCGCGCATGATCCGCGACGGCGATGCCGACGTGATGCTGGCGGGCGGCGCGGAAGGCGCGATCTGCCCCATCGGCATCGCCGGCTTCGCGCAGGCGCGCGCGCTTTCCACCGCGTTCAACGACGAACCGGAGAAGGCCAGCCGCCCCTACGACCAGGCGCGCGACGGCTTCGTCATGGGGGAGGGCGCGGGCGTGGTCTGCCTCGAAGAATATGAGCATGCCAAGGCGCGCGGCGCACACATCTATGCCGAGGTCGTCGGCTACGGCCTGTCGGGCGATGCCTATCACGTCACCGCGCCGCATCCCGAAGG
>CBDUBN010000116.1:0-5632 GCA_965365395.1 uncultured Sphingomonas sp. | reverse complement strand
CACTCCTCTGCGGCCGTGCCGCGCAGGCGAAAGCGGTCGGCCCGGCCCCTACCGTTCCTTCGTCGCCGAAAAGGCGACCTCCGGGTGCCGCTCCGCCTGATAGTTCACGTCCCACACGCTTTTCGCCATGAACACGGGATTGCCGTCGCGGTCGCGCGCCAGCTTGTCGCGGTTGTAGGTCGCGAACGCCTGCATCGCCGCCGCATCGCCCTTGATCCAGCGCGCGGTATCGAACGGGGACGGCTCGAGCATCGCCTCCACCTTATATTCCGCCTCCAGCCGGCTGATCAGCACGTCGAGCTGCAACTGCCCGACCACGCCGACGATCAGGTTCGCGCCGATCTCCGGCACGAACACCTGGATCACCCCCTCTTCGGAGAGGTCGTCGAGCGCTTTGCGCAATTGCTTGGTCTTGGTGGGATCTTTCAGCGCGACGCGCCGCAATATCTCGGGCGCGAAATTGGGGAGGCCGGTGAAGCGCACGTCGTTGCGCTCCGACAGCGTATCGCCCACGCGCAGCGTGCCGTGGTTGGGGATCCCGATGATGTCGCCGGGCTCCGCCGTATCCGCGATCTCGCGGTCCTGCGCAAAGAACAGGATCGGCGAATGCACCGCGATCGGCTTGCCCAGCGCCGACGGCACCAGCTTCATGCCGCGCCGGAAAGTGCCGGACACGAGGCGCATGAAGGCGATGCGGTCGCGGTGCTGCGGGTCCATATTGGCCTGCACCTTGAACACGAACCCCGTCACGTCGGCACGGGTCGGCAGCACCTCGCCCGCGTCCGACGGCTGCGGTCGCGGCGGTGGGGCGTGGCTTGCGATCGCGGCGAGCAGCTCGACCATGCCGAACTGCTTGAGCGCCGACCCGAACCACACCGGCGTCATGTCGCCGGCGCGGTACGCCGCGACGTCGAACGGATCGTATCCTGCCTGCGCAAGCTCCGCCTCGGCGATCAGCCGTGCATGGCCTTGCGGGGAGAGCCGCGCCGCCAGCGACGGGTCATCGACGCCGGTGTGGAACGACACATCTTCGCCGCCCATCCTGCTGTCGCCCGCCGGCCGCGACAGGCGCCCGCTCGCGAAATCGTACAGTCCCTCGAACTCGCCGCCCATGCCGACCGGCCAGTTCATCGGCACGACATCGAGCGCCAGCGCGTCGGCGACCTCGTCCAGCGTCTCGAACGCGTCGCGGCCTTCGCGGTCGATCTTGTTGACGAAGGTGATGATCGGCACGTTCCTGAGGCGGCAGACCTCGAACAGCTTGCGCGTCTGCGGCTCGATGCCTTTCGCGGCATCGATCACCATGATCGCCGAATCGACTGCGGTCAGCGTGCGATAGGTGTCTTCCGAAAAATCCTCATGCCCCGGCGTGTCGAGCAGGTTGAAGACGATGCCGTCCTTCTCGAACGTCATCACCGACGAGGTGACGGAGATGCCGCGCTGCTGCTCGATCTTCATCCAGTCCGACCGCGCGCGCCGCGCCGCCCCGCGCGCCTTCACCTCGCCCGCCAGATGCACCGCGCCACCCTGCATCAGGAGCTGCTCGGTCAGCGTGGTTTTGCCCGCATCGGGGTGCGCGATGATCGCGAATGTGCGTCGGTTGAGAGTCATGGTCTTTATTTGGCCTTTCCCGCTCGCAGGCGAGCGCGGCTGTCTCCCCTCCCGCTTGCGCGATGGGGTTGGGGGGTGGGTGCGGGATGGAACTGCGCTCGAGGGCGGGCCCACCCCTAACCCCTCCCGCAGGCGGGAGGGGAACTACCCCCTGAGCACCGCGCCCAGCTTCGCCGCCGCCGCCACCACCCGGTCGCTCACCGCCTTCAGCTCGGCCTCGGTGAAGCTCCGCTCGCCCGGCTGCAGCGTTACTTCCACGCCCAGGCTCACCTGCCCGTCCTTTTCGAACCGGTCGAACAGCCGCGCCCCGGTGATGCTCGCCTTGTCCGCGCCGCGGATGGCGCGCACCAGCTCGCCTGCCGCCAGTCCCTCGGGCACAACGAAGGCGAAGTCGCGCGTCACCGCCTGCAGCGCCGGCGGCGAGTAGGCCGCGCGCACCGGCGACGCGCCCCGCTTCGCCGGCAGGGCATCGAGGAAGATCTGCGCCGCGGCCGCCCCGCCGTCGATGTCGAATGCGGCGGTCAGCGACGGGTGCAGCATGCCGAACTCGGCGATCACCGTCCTGGGCCCCAGCCGCAGCGTGCCCGACTGGCCGGGGTGCCAGATGCCCTCCCCGTCGACCGGCATCACCAGCAACCGCTCGACCGGCACGCCCGCCGCCTCCAGCAGCGCGAGCGCCGCCGCCTTGGCATCGAACGCGTCGAATCGCCCCGCCTTGCCGCCCGCCCAGGACCGAGCGCCGCGCTCGCCGCCCAGCAGCAGCGTGCACGTCGGCCGCTCGCCGTCCGGCAGATAGCGCCGTCCGAGCTCGAACAGGCGGATGGATTTCGCCCCGCGATTGGCGTTGCGCGCCGCGGCGGACAACAGCCCCGGCAGCAGCGACGGGCGCATCACCTTCATTTCCTCGCTGATCGGGTTGGCCAGGCGCCAGTGCCCGCCGCCGAACCGCGCTGCGGCATCCTCGGCGATGAAACTCCATGTCACCGCCTCGTGCAGTCCCGCCGCCGCTGCTGCCCGCCGCACCCTGCGCTCGACCAGCTGCTCCGCCGTCGCGGTCGCGCGCGCCACACCGGGCGCGCGCGGCAGCGGCGCCGATACGATGGCATCGAAGCCGGTGATGCGCGTGACTTCCTCGACCAGATCGGCCGGCCCGTCGATGTCGCGCCGCCAGCTGGGCACCGAGACCGCCCAATCGTCCGCGACCGCGAACCCCAGCGACTCCAGTATCTCCCGCTGCCGCTCGCCGGGCACGTCGATCCCGCCGAGGGTCGCGCACAGCGTCGGATGGTAGGCGATTTCGCGCCGCTCCACCGGCGGCGAACCCGCGCAAACGATCTGCGACGCGGTTCCCCCGCAATGTTCCAGGATCAACGCGGTCAGGATCGCGCAGGCATCGCCCAGAAAGGCGGGATCGACCCCGCGCTCGAACCGCGTGCGCGCATCGCTGGCCAGGCCCAGCGCCTGCCCGGTCAGCGCGATCCGCTCCGGCGTGAAATAGGCGACCTCCAGCAGCATGTCGGTCGTGGCCTCGGTGACGCCCGAGTCCGCCCCGCCCATGATGCCCGCGATGTCGTGCGCCCGCACCTCGTCGGCGATGACCGTCATGCCCGCGTCCAGCGCATAGCCCTTGCCGTTGAGCGCGGTCACCGTCTCGCCCTCGGCCGCGCTGCGCGCCACCACCGCGCCCGACAGCGCGGCGAGGTCATAGGCATGGCTCGGCCGGCCGAGGTCGAGCATCACATGGTTGGTGATGTCGACGATGGCCGAGATGGGCCGCTGCCCCACCGCCTTCAATCGCGCCTGCATCCACGCCGGGCTCGCGCCGTTGCGCAGCCCATGGATGGTGCGCCCGTAAAAGGCGGGGCACCCTTCCGGATCCTCGGTGCGGATTGCAACGGCGCAGGGCAGGGCGCCATCGACCGCCGGCACGGCAAGCGGCTTCAGCACGCCCAGCCCCGCCGCGGCGAGATCGCGCGCGATCCCGCGCACCCCCATGCAATCCTGCCGATTGGGGGTGATCGAGACATCGATCACCGGCTCGCCCGCATCGGCATAGGCGGCATAGGCCGCGCCCACCGGCGCATCGTCCGCCAGCTCGACGATCCCGTCATGCTCGTCGCCCAGGCCCAGCTCCATCGCGGAGCACATCATGCCGTTGGAGGTGACCCCGCGGATCGCGGAGACCTTCAACGCCATGCCGTTCGCCGGCACGGTCGCGCCCGGCAGCCCCAGCACGCCGACCAGCCCCGCGCGCGCATTGGGCGCGCCGCACACCACCTGCAGCGGCTGCGCCTCGCCCGCATCGACCACTAGCACGCGCAGCTTGTCGGCCCCCGGGTGCGGCTCCGCGCTCAGCACGCGCGCGACGCGGAAACCCGCCAGCGCCGCCGCCGGATCCTCGACCCCCTCGACCTCGTGACCGATGCGGTTGAGCGTCGCGACCACCGCATCGAGATCGAAACGGCCGTCGAGGTGATCCCTCAACCACGACAGGGTGATTTTCATAGAAAATCTCCCTGTCGTGCCCCGGGCTGCGACCCGGGGCCCGCATGATAAAGCGTCAGTTTCATGCCCGTGCCCCCGCTCCCGATACACCGCCCGACAGCGTCGGCACGTCGAGCGCGTCGAACCCGTAATGGTCCAGCCATCTAAGATCACCGTCGAAGAAGGCGCGCAGGTCGTCCATGCCATATTTCAGCATCGCCAGCCGGTCGACGCCCACGCCGAACGCGAAACCCTGCCACTCGGCCGGGTCGAGCCCGCAATTCTCGATGACGCGGGCGTTCACCATGCCCGATCCCAGCAGCTCCATCCACGCATGACCGGGTGCGTCGCCCGACCCGCCGACCACGCGCCGCCCGCTCTCCTGGGCGTAGCCGACATCGACCTCCGCCGACGGTTCGGTGAAGGGAAAATAGCTCGGCCGCAGCCTGAGCACGATGTCGTCGCGCTCGAAAAAGGCCTTGAGGAAGGTCTCCAGCGTCCATTTGAGGTGGCCCATATGGATGCCGCGATCGATCACCAGCCCCTCGACCTGGTGGAACATCGGCGTGTGCGTCGCATCGCTGTCGCTGCGATAGACGCGGCCCGGCGCGATGATGCGGATGGGCGGCTCCTGACCCAGCATCGTGCGGATCTGCACCGGCGAGGTATGGGTGCGCAGCACGGTCCGCCCGCGTGGGCGCCCCTCGGCGATCGGCGGATGCGCGGGCGCCTCCTCAGGCGGGCGAGGCGCCATGTCGTGCGCCTCCCCGGCAGGGCGAGGCGCCATATAGAAGGTGTCGTGCATCGCGCGGGCAGGGTGGGTCGCCGGGATGTTGAGCGCGTCGAAATTATACCATTCGTCCTCGATTTCCGGCCCGGTCGCGACGGCGAAGCCCAGATCGGCGAAGATTTCGGCGAGTTCGTCCATCACCTGGGAGACAGGGTGAACGCTGCCGCGCACGCCCACCTCCGCCGGCAGGCTCATGTCGAGCCGCTCCGCCGCCAGCCGCGCGTCCAGCGCCGCATCCTCCAGCGCGGCCTTGCGCGTCGCGATCGCGGCCGCCACCGCCTCGCGCAGCCCGTTGATCCGCGGCCCCTCGACCTGCCGCTCCTCCGCGCTCATCCCGCCCAGCGTCTTGAGCAGCGCCGAAACGCTGCCCTGCTTGCCCAGCGCGCCCACACGCACCGCGTCCAGCGCGTCGAGGCTCCCGGCCTCGGCGACGGCTGCGAGAAGGCTGGTCTGAAGCGGTGCGATGTCGGTCATGCTGGAGCGCCTGATATGCAGATGGGCGCGAACGGCTGATTGCCGCCCACGCCCATCCGCGCATTTTCACCAAGGGAGGGAGCGTTACGCCGCCTGGGCGGCGGGAACGTCTGCCGGCAGGGCGGCCTTGGCCTGCGCGATGATCGCGCTGAACGCCGCGCCCTCGTTCATGGCGAGATCGGCCATGATCTTGCGGTCGAGGCTGATGCCGGCGAGTTTCACGCCGTGCATGAACTGCGAATAGGTCAGCCCCTCGGCGCGGACCGCGGCGTT
>CBDUBN010000115.1:0-5705 GCA_965365395.1 uncultured Sphingomonas sp. | reverse complement strand
GCGAAATGCGATTCGAGCTGCTGTTCGATGCGGGGTTTGAGCGGCGCCGCGGCCTCGCCGAGACGCGCGGTGTAGAGCGCGAGCAGCACCGGGGTCATCGCCGAGCCTTCGGCAAAATGCATCAGTTCGAGGTGGCGAACATGCTCGTCGGTGCCACGCGGCGGGACGAGCGCCTCGCCGCCGTATCGCTCGCACAGATATTCGACGATGGCACCTGATTCCATGATGACGCGGCCGCCATCCTCTATCAGCGGCGATTTGCCGAGCGGGTGTATCGCCAGCAGCTCGGGCGGCGCGAGATTGGTGACGGGATCGCGCCGGTACGCCTTGACCGTATAGTCGATGCCCAGTTCCTCAAGCAGCCACAGGATGCGTTGCGAGCGGCTGTTGTTCAGATGATGGACGATGATCGACATGGCGCGGCTCGCTCCCCGATGGACCGTCGCATCGTGGCACGCGCCGGGCGAATGCAAAAGGGGCGGATCGCTCCGCCCCTTCGCACACCGTCCGCTAGCAAGGACTAGAGGTCGTCGTCTGCCTCCGGCCCCGCCATCATCGCGTCGGACACTTCCTCGGTCTTGCCGCGAATCGCCTTTTCAAGCTTTGCCTGCATTTCGGGATTGTCGCGCAGGAACTGCTTCGCATTTTCGCGGCCCTGCCCGATGCGTACGGAATCGTAGGAGAACCAGGCGCCCGATTTTTCCACCAGGCCGGCCTTGACGCCGATGTCGAGGATCTCGCCGATCTTGGAGATGCCCTCCCCGTACATGATGTCGAACTCGACCTGCTTGAACGGCGGCGCGACCTTGTTCTTCACGACCTTCACGCGTGTCGCATTGCCGACGATCTCGTCGCGATCCTTGATCTGGCCGGTGCGGCGGATGTCGAGGCGGACCGACGCGTAGAATTTCAACGCGTTGCCGCCGGTCGTGGTCTCCGGGTTGCCGTACATCACGCCGATCTTCATGCGCAGCTGGTTGATGAAGATGACGATGCAGCGCGAGCGGCTGATCGAGCCGGTCAGCTTGCGCAAGCTCTGCGACATCAGCCGCGCCTGCAGGCCGACGTGGCTGTCGCCCATCTCGCCCTCGATCTCGGCACGCGGAACCAGCGCCGCGACCGAATCGATCACCAGCACGTCGATCGCGTTCGACCGCACGAGCGTATCGACGATCTCGAGCGCCTGTTCGCCCGTGTCGGGCTGCGAGACGATCAGCTCGTCGATGTTGACGCCCAGTTTCTTCGCATAGACGGGGTCAAGCGCATGTTCGGCGTCGACGAAGGCGGCGGTACCGCCGGTCTTCTGCGCCTCCGCGATGACGTGGAGCGCCAGCGTCGTCTTGCCCGAGCTTTCGGGGCCGTACACCTCGATCACGCGGCCGCGTGGCAGGCCGCCGATACCCAGTGCGATATCGAGACCGAGCGAACCGGTCGAGACGGCCTCGACCTCCATCGCTTCGCGGCTGCCCAGCTTCATCGCCGAACCCTTGCCGAACGCGCGGTCGATCTGCGCCAGCGCTGCCTCGAGTGCCCGTGTCCGCTCCGCGCTCTGTGCCATCGTGTCCACTACCTTGAGTTGCGCAGCCATGTGCCGTTCCTCGTCCGTTAGAGTCAAAGCCGACACACCGCAACGCGTCCGCTGTAGGATTTTCGTACCAGCTTTGTTCTGTAAGAACAATAGAAGAACTGGCACTCGATCGCCCGATCGATCGCCTCGGCATCGCTGGCTGGGCGGCGCGCGGTGACGCCTGGCAAAGGGGTAAATCAAGGTGCCCATCGCGGGACAGGCAAAGGCCGCGCGGCTTG
The DNA here is from genome assembly GCA_965365395.1 of uncultured Sphingomonas sp. GTDB lineage: Bacteria > Pseudomonadota > Alphaproteobacteria > Sphingomonadales > Sphingomonadaceae > Sphingopyxis. The sequence goes on along the minus strand of CBDUBN010000115.1, from coordinate 3,899 downwards.
CCAGCGCATGCCCCGCCGCCTACCGCGACGCGGGTTCGGCCACGGGGGATGCAATGCGCGGGATAGTGTTGGCAGGCGGGTCAGCCACGCGCCTATTTCCCGCGACCCTGGCCGTCTCGAAGCAGATGCTGCCCGTCTACGACAAGCCGATGATCTATTATCCGCTGTCGACCCTGATGCTGGCGGGCATTCGCGATATCCTGATCATCTCCACCCCGCGCGACTTGCCGGGATTCCAGGCATTGCTGGGCGACGGTTCGGCATTCGGCATCAGCCTGTCCTACGCCGAGCAGGCGCAGCCCAACGGCCTTGCCGAGGCGTTCATCATCGGCGCGGATTTCGTCGATGGCGGACCCTGCGCGCTCATTCTCGGCGACAATATCTACCATGGCGGCGGGCTCGGCGAGCTGTGCCGGACGGCCGCCGCCAAGCGGGAGGGCGCAACGGTGTTCGCCTATCATGTCGACGATCCCGAACGTTATGGCGTTGTCGAGTTCGACAAGGCAAGCGGCACCGCGCTGTCGATCGAGGAAAAGCCCGCTTCGCCCAGGTCCAACTGGGCGGTTACGGGCCTGTACTTCTACGATGCCAGCATCACGAGCATCGCGCGGTCGGTGCGCCCGTCGGCGCGCGGTGAACTGGAGATTACCGATGTTAACCGCGCCTATCTTGAACGCGGCACGCTGACGATCGGCAAGCTCGGCCGAGGCTATGCCTGGCTGGATACGGGCACGCACGACAGCCTGCATGATGCGAGCGCGTTCGTGCGCACCATCGAGCACCGCCAGGGGGTGAAGATCGCCTGCCTGGAGGAGATCGCATTCGATGCGGGCTATGTGGATAGCGATGCGGTCCTCGCGCGCGCGGCGATGATGGGGAGCACGGAATACGCGCGCTATCTGCGCCGGCTGGTCGCCGACCGGGCATGATCGTCGTCGACACCCCCATTCCGGGCGCATTCGAAATCCGCCCGCCGATCTTCGCCGATGCGCGGGGCGATTTTCGCGAGACGTGGCAGGCGGCGCGTCATGCCGAGCATGGTCTTGGGCACGATTGGGTCCAGGACAATATGAGCCGCTCCACAATGGCCGGCACGGTGCGCGGCCTGCATCTGCAGCTGCCGCCGGGCGCGCAGGCCAAGCTGGTGGCCGTCGCCGCCGGTCGCGTCTACGACGTGGTCGTCGACCTCAGACGTGACTCCGCGGCGTTCGGACGCTGGTGGGGCGTCGAGCTGAGCGCCGATGCAGGCAACCAGCTGCTCGTGCCGCGAGGATGCGCGCACGGTTTCATGACGCTCGTTCCCGACTGCATCGTCGCGTACAAGGTGGACGCGCCCTATGCGCCCGCGCTGGAACGGTCGATCCTGTGGAGCGACCCTGCGCTCGGCATCGAGTGGCCGGGCGGTTTTACCCCTGCCCTTTCCGCCAAGGATGCGGCGGCGCCTTCGCTCGATAGCGTGCTCATGGCGATCGACGCAGCGGAGACATAGATGACCACCTATCTCGTGACCGGCGGCTGCGGTTTCATCGGATCGGCGCTGTGCCGGCGGCTGCTGGGCGACGGGCACCGCGTCGTCAACCTCGACAAGCTGACCTATGCGAGCAGCCCGGACACGCTGCGCGACGTGGCCGCGTCCCCCGCCTATCGTTTCGTTCACGGCGACATCGCCGACAGGGCGCTCGTGGCCGCGACCTTGCGTGACCATGACATTGGGGCGGTGATCCATCTCGCCGCGGAAAGCCATGTCGACCGATCGATCGACGGGCCGCAGGCATTCATCGAAACCAATATCGTCGGCACTTTTCACCTGCTCGAAAGCGTGCTCGAATATTGGCGTGGCCACGGCGATGCGGCGCGCAAGGCCGCTTTCCGTTTCCATCACGTATCGACCGACGAGGTGTTCGGCGACCTGCCGTTCGACGAAAGCCGCTTCGTCGAGACGACGCCCTATGCCCCGTCCTCCCCCTATTCGGCGTCCAAGGCGGCGTCGGATCATCTGGTGCATGCCTGGCACCGGACGTTCGGATTGCCGGTGGTCCTGTCCAACTGTTCGAACAACTACGGCCCCTATCAATTTCCCGAGAAACTGATCCCGCTGGTCACGCTCAACGCGATCGAGGGGCGGCCGTTGCCGGTCTATGGCGAGGGCAGCAACGTGCGCGACTGGCTGCACGTCGACGACCATGCCGAGGCGCTGGCGGCAATCGTGGCCCGCGGCCGTGTCGGCGAGAGCTACAATGTCGGCGGGGATAGCGAGCGCAGCAACCTGGAGGTCGTGCACGCCATCTGCGACGCGCTCGACGAGACGCGTCCGCGCGACGATGGCAGCAGTCACCGGTCGCTGATCCGGTTCGTGAGCGACCGACCGGGACACGACCGTCGCTACGCCATCGACTGTGGCAAGATCACCCGCGAGCTTGGCTGGCGCGCGCGCCACCGGTTCGATGCGGGCCTGCAGCAGACGGTGCATTGGTATCTCGACAACGAATGGTGGTGGGCGCCGATCCGCGCGGGCCGCTATGCCGGCGCGCGCCTGGGCGGGGGCTGACGCCGTGCACGTGCTGGTGGTCGGTCAATCGGGTCAGCTTGCCCGATCGCTGGCGCTGCGCGCGCCCGAAGGCTGGCGGGTGACGCGCGTCGGCCGGGACGACATCGACCTGTTCGATCCCGAGGGCGCGCAGCACGCGCTCGCCGATCGCATTGCCGGGGCGCGGCCCGATGCCATCGTCAACGCCGCCGCCTATACCGCGGTCGATGCGGCCGAGGACGACGAGGCGGCGGCCATGCTGGCCAATGCGGCGAGCCCCGGGCGGCTGGCGCGCGCTGCCGCAGAGGCAGCCGTTCCGTTTCTCCACATCTCTACCGACTATGTATTTTCCGGCGAGTCCCCCCTCCCCCATGACGAGCGGGTATCGCCAGCGCCGGCCACCGCCTATGGCCGGAGCAAGGCGTTGGGTGAGGCGGCGGTGCTTGCGGCGGGAGGACGCGCGATGGTCGTGCGCACGGCGTGGCTGTTCAGCCCGTTCGGGCACAATTTCGTGACGACCATGCTGCGGTTGGCGCGCGAGCGCCCGACGATCCGCGTCGTCGACGACCAGACCGGCAATCCCACCAGCGCGATCGACCTGGCCGACGCGCTGTTCGCGATCATTGGCCGCTGGCCGGGCAAAGGCACGCCAAAGATCCTTCATTTCGCCGGCGCGGGCGCGACGAGCTGGTGCGGGCTGGCACAGGCCACCATGCGCGAGGCGGCGGCGCACGGGCTGCCTGCGGCGGCGATCGAACCGATCCCGGGCAGCGCCTATCCCACGCGCGCGCGCCGTCCGCAGAATTCGCAGCTGGCGACGGGCGTCCTGGAAAGCAGTTTCGATATCGTGCCGCGGCCATGGACCGCGATGCTCGGCGACACGGTCGCCCGGATCGCCGAAGCAGAGAGGTTGCAGGCGGAACAGTAAGACTTTCCTAACCCTGCCGCATGCAGGTTGCGGGGAAAGGAGCAGGCCCGTGTACGCGTTCAAGCACCGCCCCGCCGAGGATTTCATCGAACGCCGCCGCACCGCGCCGCGCGATGCGCTGACGGGCGGGTCGGCCTTTGCGGCCGTACCGTCCCCCGCCCGCGCGATGCAGGCGCGGCTGGCGGATGCGGTAACGGGCGCGGGGACGCCTGCGGGTCTTGGGCTTCTCGTCCTCCTCGCGCGTCGGGATGTCGAGCGTCGTGGACACGGGACCCGCGTCGCCAGCCTCGATCAGCTCGGGCTCGTCCTGCGGTTCCAGCGCCTCGGGTTGATCGCCGTCGAGCGCCTCGCCCTCCGACGCGGCGTTCAGGTCGCCCGCGCCCTCGCCGCCGCGCCGGCGGCCGCGACGACGGCGACGCCCACGGCGGCGCTTGCCGCCCTGAT
>CBDUBN010000114.1:0-5752 GCA_965365395.1 uncultured Sphingomonas sp. | reverse complement strand
TCCAACGCCCCGCGCTGCATCTGGTCGCGCTCCATCGACTTGAACAGCGCGGTGAAATTGCCCTCGCCAAAGCCCTCGTCCTTCTTGCGCTGGATGAATTCGAAGAACACCGGCCCCACCTGCGGCTGCGCGAAGATCTGGAGGAGCAGCCGCGGGTCGCCGTCCTCGGTCGATCCGTCCAGCAGGATGCCGCGCGATTGCAGCTCCGCCACCGGCTCGCCATGGCCGGGCAGTCGCTCCTCCAGCATCTCGTAATAGGTCGCGGGCGGCGGCGCCATCAACGGCACGCCGTTCGCGCGCAAGGCGTCGAGGCAGGCGATGAGGTCGTCGCAGATCAGCGCGATATGCTGAATGCCCTCGCCATTGTAGGCGCGCAGATATTCCTCGATCTGCCCGCCGCCGGCCTTGCCTTCCTCGTTCAGCGGGATGCGGATCTTGCCATCGGGCGCGGTCATCGCGCGGCTGGTGAGCCCCGTATACTCGCCCTTGATGTCGAAATAGCGGATCTCGCGGAAATTGAAGATACGCTCGTAAAAAGCCGCCCAATGCGCCATCCGGCCCGCGTAGACATTGTGCGTCAGATGATCGATGGTGTGGAACCCCGCGCCCACCGGGTGCCGGTCCACCCCCGCCGCATAGACGAAATCGATGTCGTAGATGCTGGGGGCATCGCCGTACCGGTCGACCAGATAGATGAGCGCGCCGCCGATCCCGCGCAGCGCGGGGATGCGCAGCTCCATCACCCCGGTGCGTGTCTCCACCGGCTCCGCCCCGCGCGCGATCGCTTTCTCGTAGGCGGCGGCCGCGTCCTTCACGCGGAACGCCATGCCGCAGGCGGATGGCCCATGCTCGGCGGCGAAATAGGCGGCGTGGCTGCGCGGCTCGTAGTTGGCGATCAGGTTGATGCCGCCCTGCCGCCACAGCTCGACGTCCTTCGACCGGTGCCGCGCGATGCGGGTGAAACCCATGCTCTCGAATACCGGCTCCAGCACGCCCCGTTCGGGCGCGCAGAACTCGATGAACTCGAACCCGTCGAGGCCCAGCGGATTGTCGAACAGATCGGCCATGAACACGCTCCCGAAATCTTTGTGCCGCGCAAGATAGGCGATCGGCCGCGCAAAATCGAGGCTGGCGTCAGTCGGCGGGTTTGACCCGATCGGGCGCGGCCGCGGCGAACGCCTCCAGCGAGGTTGCGGCCGCGTCGCAGGCGACCAGCGTCGGAAAATCCTCCAGCGGCACGTCGTAGCGCCGCGCATTGGCCATCTGCGGCACCAGGAATATGTCCGCGATCCCCGGCCGGTCGCCGCCCAGATACGGCCCCGCGCCCGCCGCCATCGCCTCCAGCGCGGTGAACCCCTCGGTCACCCAGTGCCGGTACCAGCGGTCGCGGATATCCTCGCGCAGCCCCAGTTCGGCGTGCAGATATTTCAGCACGCGCAGGTTGTTGAGCGGATGGATGTCGCACGCGATCGCCATGGCCATCGCCAGCGCGCCCGCGCGCGCCACCGGCTCCTCGGGGATCAGCGGCGGTTCGGGATAGGCGCGGTCGAGCCAGTCCAGGATCGCGAACGACTGCGTGAAGACGAGGCCATCCACCTCCAACGCGGGCACGAAACCCTGCGGATTGAGCGCGAGATAGGCCTCGCTGCGCTGGTCGCCGGCCAGCAGGCTGGTCGGCACGGCGCGATAGTCCACCCCCTTGAGGTTGAGCGCGATGCGCACGCGGTAGCTCGCGGAGCTGCGGAAATAGTCGTGGAGGATGGGGTCGGTCATGCCCGCGATGGTGCGACGCGGCTCGCCAATATGCAACCATGCGACGCTGTACCCCCGCGAAGGCGGGGGCCCATCACCTGAGCTCGCGCATCGAACCACCGGCTATGCAATAGGCAGCGTCCGGTGATGGACCCCGGCCTCCGCCGGGGTACAGCAGCTATTCCGCCGCCATCGCCCCAATCCAGCTCTCGAGCAGGCTTACCCCCTCGTCATGCACGCTCGACCGGCCAAGCTCCGGCATAGCCACGCCGGGATCGAGGCTGCGCATGCGGTGCAGCATAATCGACGCGTCCGCGCGCCCGGGCTGAATCGCAAATTCATATCCGCCGCTGCCGCGACCCGCGGCCACCGGGCGTTTGAGGATACCTGTCGCCATGCCCGCGGGGCGCTCATATTCCAGGAACAGCCCGCTGTTCGACGCGCTCCCGCGCGGATTGTGGCAATGCGCGCAGTTGACGTCGAGATAGGCGCGCGCACGGCTGGCCAGCGGCAGCGCGGCATCGTCCCAGCGCGGCAGCCGCGTCGCGGTCCAATCGGCGCCGACGATGGCATCGCGATGGCCCGCATCGATCTCGATGTTGCGCAGCTTCGGCCCGATCGGCGTCACCACCCCGTCCGCCTCGTGGCAGGTCTTGCACTGGTTGCGGTTGGGCACGGCATAGCTGATCGTGCGCGCCGCGCCCGACGGCGTGGTGAAACTCACCGGCATGCGTCCGCCGGCGAGGCGCAGGTCCGCGTCGCTCCCGTCGGCGCGCCAGATATAGGGCAGCGCCACCCACCCCTCGGCGCGCCGCAGCAACAGCCGCGTCTCGATCGTGCGATAGCCGCCTTCGCCTTGCGGGTAGCCAAAGCTCTTGATGATCGCCGCGCCGACCGGAAACTCGACCAGCCCGTCGCCGCTGCTGCGCATGCGCGTGCCCGCGGGCAGGTAGATGAACCGGCGCTTGTCCGAATAATCGGAGAACAGCGGCGTGCGTAAGCCATAGGGGATCAGCGCGGCAACCGGCCGCTCGGCCGCGCCGTCGAAGAAACCGAACTCGGACAAGGTCGCCGGCATGCCCGCCGCGATCGCCTCGTCCGAAACGCCGCGCGGCGCCGCCGCGCCGACGAGCGCGAGCAGCAGGAGCAGCGCGGCCACACACGCCGCGCCGACTTCCAAAACCCGCCTATGCTGAGCTTGTCGAAGCACTGTCTTTCTTCTTCAACCTTGAGGAACAGGGCAGCCCTTCGACAAGCTCAGGGCCGGGTGCAAGGGGTCGGAAACCGGAAACACGCACCGCACCCGCCAATCCTCCCCATCACTCCGCCGCCGCCGCGGCCTCCATGCTGGCCGGCAGCACCACCGCCGCCACCCGCGCCCAGCGTGCGGGCGTGGACAGGTCGGCCGGCGCCGGCCGCGCCGCCTCGCGCGGCTGGGAAAGGTCGGCGAGGCCCAGGGTCATCGCGCCGACCGGATCCTCGATCGCGATCTCGCTTCCCGCCCCGTCCCACAGCACGGGCGGCAGCGATCCGCCGAACGCCGCCGCCATCTCGGTGCCCCCGGGCAGGCCGGGCTGGAAGCCGGTGCGGCCATGCATGTTGTTCATCGCCCGCACGCGCACCGGCAGCGGCTGATAGCCCTCCGGTGCCGGGCCGTAGCGATAGCCGGTGATCATGATGTTGGACGTGCCGTTGCCCTCGAACACATTGTCGAAAATCTCGACCTCGCGATTGGCCATCACGATCACGCCCGTGCCCGACGGCACGCTCGCCACGATATTGCCCGCCGGCGCGAAATTGGGCGTCATGTTGTTGACGACGATATTGTCGAAAATGCGCACGCTGTGGCCGCCCTGCTGCGGCAGGCCCGGCAGGTCGAACACCAGTATGCCGCCGGTGTTGCCGGTCGCGATATTGTCATGGACGTCGGCGTTGAAACTGTTCTCGATCTCGATGCCTGCGACATTCTGCACCGCGATCGAATCGCGCACGACGATATTGCGCGATTGCCCGACGTAGATGCCCGCGTCCGACGCGCCGCGCACGACCACGCCGTCGATCAGCACATGCTCGCTCTCCACCGGATAGATGCCATAGGCGCCGTTGCTGCTGCGCGGCTCGCCCGACCATTCGACCTTGAGGCTGAGATAGACGATGCGGTCGGCGTCCTTCGACTTGATCGCGTCGCCCTTGGCGTCGCGCACCCCGAAGTCGCGCAGCACGACATCGTCCGATGTGACCAGCAGCCCCTCGCCCGCGCCCTGTTGTCCCGAGAAATCGAGCACGGTCGCGTCCATCCCCGCGCCGCGCATCGTCACCCGGTCGACGTCCAGGCTCAGGCCATCGGTCAGCGTGAAGGTGCCCGCGCCCAGCCGCACCGTGTCGCCCGGCTCCGCCAGGATCAGCGCCTCCTGCAGCCGCGTCTGCGCGTCGACACCCGCCGCCACCTCGATCGTCCGCGCATGGGCGGTGCCGGCGAGCAGCAGCGCGGCGGTCGCTGCCGCGAGACGGGCAAATCTGTAGGTCATGCTCTTTTCTCCCGCCCGCATAGTGCCTACTGACACCATTGTTGCCAAGAGATTCCGCTCGAGCAGGAGCCCCGCGCTTGAAATATGCCATGACCGCCGCACTGGCCCTCGCGCTCGCGGCTCCGGCCGTTGCCCAGCAGGACGGCGGCATCGCGGGCCGCTGGCGGACCGACGATGGCAAGGCCGTGATCACCATCGCGCCCTGCACCGCCGGCGCCGCGCCTGTATGCGGTCGCATCACCCGCTTCCTGGTGGCCGAGCCCGCCGGCGGTGCGCGCGATGGCAACAACCCTGACCGCACCCGGCGCAGCCGTCCCCTGCTTGGCGTGCAGGTCCTCACGAACCTTGTCCGCTCCGGCAACGGCTGGACGGGCCGCGGCTACAGTCCGGAGGAAGGTCGCAATTTCAACGCGACGGTGCGCGTCGACGGCAACCGCCTCAACGTGCGCGGCTGCGTCGCAGTCTTCTGCCGCACCGTGGTGTGGACCCGCGAACGCTAGGGCGCGTCCCCCAGGATCCAATCCACGCCTTCCATCGCGTGCAGCCGCGTCGAATCATGGATCGGCAGGACGTTCGCTTGCGTATCGACCAGCATCGACAATTCGGTGCTGGCGAGCGCGACCGCGTCCACGTCCTGCTGGTCCCATTTGGTGATCAGCGTCTTGAGTTCGCGTTCGGATGCGCGGGTCACGCGGCCCTGCATCAGCTCGTCGTAGATGATGCGGTCGACCATCTCGACGGTGGCGGGGTCGGCGGGATGCAGGCTGACGCCGTGCCCGACGAGGCGCTGCCGGTACCAGGGTTCGGCCATGACGTTGCGCGTGCCGAGCAGCGCCGCGGTTCCGACCCCCGCCGCCTTCATCGCGCGGCCGACCGGATCGACGATGTCGATCAGGGGCACGCCGACCGCTGCCGCCACATCGTCGGCGACCTTGTACATCGAATTGGCGCAGATCAGGATGGCGGTCGCGCCCGCGCCCTCCAGCCGCCGCGCGGACTCGGACAGCAGGGTCGCCGCCTTCGCCCACTCCTCGTCCGCGGTCAGCCGGCGCAGGTCGCAGAAATTCAGGCTCTCGATCACCAGCGGCGGCGAACAGCCCGGCCCCGCCCGCCGTTGCACCTCGCTGTTGATGATGCGGTAATAGCTCTCGGTCGCGGCCCAGCTGATGCCGCCGATCAATCCCAGTTTGCGCATGCCTCTCCCCGTCTCGACCCCGCATCGCCGGGCCGCCGCCCTGTCCTACGCCGCAACAGTCTGTCAGACTGCGCGCCCGCTCTTTCTCATCGCAAGATCACGATACCACCCGTGGCGTAGCAATGGCGGGCTGGCACGCGAAGCGTGACGGGGACCTCTTCGAAACCAACATCGCGCCGCAACCGTAACGACAAGGCTGCACTCGAAACGGAACCTAACCCCCTGATCTGCAACGGACCACATTTCGCCGACCGCGTTTGAGCGCCACCTTGAAACC
>CBDUBN010000113.1:0-5761 GCA_965365395.1 uncultured Sphingomonas sp. | reverse complement strand
CGGCCTGCTGCCGGTTGTTGGTCACCGCGACCGAGTAGAATTCGCCCACGCTGTCATCGCCGTTCAGCACGCAGCTCGGGTATTTCCACGTCACCGCGCTGCCGGTCTCGACCTGCGTCCAGCTGACCTTGCTGCGCTTGCCCTGGCACAGTGCGCGCTTGGTCACGAAATTGTAGATGCCGCCCCGCCCTTCCGCGTCGCCCGGGTACCAATTCTGCACGGTGCTGTACTTGATCTCGGCATCGTCGAGCGCGACCAGCTCGACCACCGCGGCGTGCAGCTGGTTCTCGTCGCGCATTGGCGCGGTGCAGCCCTCCAGATAGCTGACGTGGCTCCCCTTGTCGGCGACGATCAGCGTGCGTTCGAATTGCCCCGTATTTTCCGCATTGATGCGAAAATAGGTGGAAAGCTCCATCGGGCAGCGCACGCCCTCCGGGATGTAGACAAAGGTGCCGTCGGAGAAGACCGCGCAGTTCAAGGTCGCGAAATAATTGTCGTGCATCGGCACGACCTTGCCCAGCCAGCGGCGGACGAGGTCGGGATATTCGCGGATCGCCTCGCTGATCGAGCGGAAGATGACGCCTGCCTTCTCGAGCTCGGCGCGGAAGGTGGTGGCGACCGATACGCTGTCGAACACTGCATCGACCGCGACCTTGCGCGCGCCCTCGACGCCCGCGAGCATCTTCTGCTCCTCGATCGGGATGCCCAGCTTCTCATAGACGCGCAGGATCTCGGGATCGACCTCGTCGAGGCTGCCGAGTTTCGGCTTCGCTTTGGGCGCCGCGTAATAATAGGCGTCCTGATAATCGATCGGCGCGATGTCGAGCTTCGCCCAATCGGGCGGGGTCATCGTCAGCCAGTGGCGATAGGCCTTCAGCCGCCACTCCAGCATCCATTCGGGCTCGCCCTTCTTGGCGCTGATGAAACGAACCGTGTCCTCCGACAGGCCCTTGGGCGCGAATTCGGTGTCGATATCCGCCGACCAGCCATGCTCGTAATCGGCGACGCGGGCGGCCGCATCGTGTGCGGCCTGATCCTTGAGAAGAGTATCGGTCATATTCGTCACCGCTGTGCTCCGGCGAAGGCTGGCTCGTTGGAGGGTAAGCGCCGTGCTACCTGACCGGCGCTCCCGCCCCGTTGCGGAGCAACATCTCTGATTCCGATGGAGCACAGAGATGCCAGGCTTACGCCCGCCAGCGCCCCCCGCACCGCGCCGTTGATCGCACCCCAATGCGGCCGCACGCGGCAGCTGCCGTCCAGCGCGCAGTCGTGACGATCGGCATCCACGCAGGCGGTGAGCGCAATCGGCCCCTCGATCGCCTCGACGATATCGGCCACGCTGATCGCCGCCGCCGGCCGGGCCAGCTGCACGCCCCCGCCCGCGCCGCGTACCGATTTCAGCAGCCGCGCCCGCACCAGCGCATGCACCAGCTTGTGCGCGGTCGCCTCCGAAAGACCGGTTTCGAGCGCCAAGGCGCCCGCGCTCGTGCGCGATCCGCCGCAATGGCGCGCCGCGGCGCTCATCAGCACGACCGCATAGTCGGCAAGGTTGGAAAGGCGCATGCTGTTCCCTGAATATGACCGCATCGGTCAACTTATCATATCGCATGGCCGCGCGTGCTTTTCAACCGCCGGCACCGGTTGCGCGCGCCGCCGCTTTGCGCGATTGGCCCGCCATGCCGGCCCTCGAACGCCTCGCCACCGGGCTGCTGCACCGGCTCGATCCGGAACGTGCGCACGGCCTCACGCTCGCCGCGCTGCGCCTCCTCCCTGCGGCGCAGATGCCGCCGAGCGACCCGCGTCTCGCGGCTACCGTCGCCGGCCTGCGCTTCGCACACCCTGTTGGCCTCGCCGCAGGCTTCGACAAGGATGCCGTCGCCGCGCACGCCATGGCCCGCTTCGGCTTTGCCGCCATCGAGGTGGGGACGCTGACCCCGCTGCCTCAGTCGGGCAACGCCAGGCCGCGCCTGTTCCGCCTGACCGAGGACCGCGCGGTGATCAACCGCATGGGGTTCAACAACGGCGGTCAGGCGGCGGCGCGCACGCGTATCGCTCGGCTGCCGCGCGGAACCGCCACCCCGCCGCTGGGCATCAACATCGGCGCCAACAAGGACACCGCCGACCGCATTGCCGATTATGTCGCGGGCGTGTCCACGATGGCACCCCACGCCAGCTGGCTGACCATCAACGTCTCCTCGCCCAACACGCCGGGCCTGCGCGCGCTCCAGGATGAGGGCGCGCTCGACGCTCTGCTCGCCGCGGTCGCGGACGCCCGATCCGCAAGCGGCCCGCCGGCGTTTTTGAAGGTCGCGCCGGACCTTGATGCCGCGCAGATCGACGGCATCGTCCGCGCCGCGCAGGCGCATGGCATCGACGCGCTGATCGTCGGCAACACCACCGTCACCCGCCCGCCGCTGCGATCGGCGCATGCGCACGAGGGCGGCGGACTGTCCGGCGCGCCGCTCGCCACGCTCGCGCTGCAACGGCTGCGCGATTTCCGCAGCGCGAGCGGCGGCGCGATCCCGCTCATCGCCGCGGGCGGCATCGCCTCGGCCGACGATGCCTGGGCGCGTATCGTCGCAGGCGCCAGCCTGGTGCAGCTATACAGCGCGCTGGTCTACGAAGGACCATGGCTTGCCCGTCGCATCGTCACCGGACTGGCGGCGCGACTCGATCGCAGCGGCTTTGCCGGCATCGCCGAGGCGATCGGGAGCGAGGCGCGGTGACGGGCGCGCGTCGGGGTCTGCGCCGTTGACCATGGCGGTGGCGCGGCTAGGGTCGCGGGCATGATCCGCACCCTCCTGCTGGGCGTTGCCGCCCTCCTCGTCGCCGTCCCCGCCCATGCGCAGGAGAACACCGCCCCGGTCATCGCCGCGCCCACCACCGGGCCGCGCACGGGCAGCGGTGCGGCGCTCGTGTCCTCTGCCGATGCACGCGCGTCGGAGGCGGGGCGCGAAATCCTTGCGGCGGGCGGTAGCGCGGCGGACGCGGCGATGGCGACGATGCTGGCGCTGAGCGTGGTCGAACCGCAATCCAGCGGCATCGGCGGCGGCGGCTTCTTCGTCTATCATGACGCGGCGTCGGGCGACGTCGTGACGGTCGACGGGCGCGAGGAAGCGCCCGCGGCGGCACGCCCCGATCGCTTTACCGCGCCAGACGGCAGCGCGCTCTCCATGCGCGACGCCGTGCCGGGCGGCCGCTCGGTCGGCGTACCCGGCAACATCCGCCTCGCGGCCGAAGTGCATCGCCGCTTCGGGCGCGTGGCCTGGGCGCAGCTGTTCGCCCCCGCCATCCGCCTCGCCGACGAAGGCTTTGCGGTCAGCCCGTGGCTGGCGACCGCGCTCACCGGCGCCGACGCGCGCTGGGGCAGCTTCCCGGAGACGCGGGCGCTGTTCTTCATCGACGGTCGGCCCGCGCGCGCGGGCGAAACGCTGCGCAATCCCGCGCTCGCGGCGACGTTGCGCGCCGTCGCGAGCGGCGGGCCCGACACCTTCTACCGCGGCGCACCGGCGCGCGCGATCGTCGCGGCCGTGCGCTCGGCGCCGCGCAACCCCGGCGACATGACCATGGCCGATCTCGCCGCCTATCGCGCGGCGGAGCGCGAGCCCGTCTGCTTCGCCTACCGCGTCTACCGCGTCTGCGGCATGGGGCCGCCCTCGTCGGGCGCGACCACCGTCTTCGGCATATTGGGCATGCTGGAGGGGTACGACCTCAGGACGATGGGGCCCGCCAATCCGATGAGCTGGCATCTCATCAGCGAGGCGATGCGCCTGGCCTATGCCGACCGCGACACCTATGTCGCCGATCCCGACGTCGTCGATGTACCGGTCGCCGGGCTGATCGACGAGGCCTATCTCAGGGATCGCGCGCGGCTCATCTCGCCCTTCGCCGCCGCGACCAGCGTCGCTGCCGGCACGCCGCCCGGTGCCGCTCCGCGCGTCACCGCCGCCGCGGGCGAAGTGCCCTCGACCAGCCATTTCGTCGCGGTCGACCGTGCGGGCAACGTCGCCAGCATGACCTCGACGGTCGAGGGCATCTTCGGCAGCCAGCTCGTCGCCGGCGGCATGGTGCTCAACAACGAACTCACCGATTTCAGTCTGCTGCCCGCGCGCGCCGACGGTAGCGCGGTCGCCAACCGGGTCGAGCCCGGCAAGCGCCCGCGCTCGTCCATGTCGCCGACGATCGTCTACGGCCCCGACGGCGCGCCGATCCTCGCGGTCGGCTCGGCCGGCGGCCCGCGCATCATCATGCATGTGCTGAAAACGCTGGTCGGCGTGCTCGATTTCGGCCTGACCGCCGAGGAGGCGATCGCGCTCCCCAACATCTATATGGCCGGCGACGGCACGATCATGGAAGCGACGCCTGACGGCACGCTCCTCGCATCCGCGCTCGCGCGCTTCGGCCGACCGACGCTGTCGTCCGAGCTCGGCTCGAAACTCAATGCGGCGCAGCGGCTGCCCGACGGCAGTTGGACCGGCGCCGCCGATCCGCGCAGCGTCGGCGCGGTTGCGGTGCAATAGGCAAAGGCACTAGACCGGCGAAGAGAGCCGGGTCGCCGGCCGCGCGACACGCCGGGGAACGAGAGCCATGCCCAGACCAGCCCAGATCGACGGATTTCCGAACCTCGTCTCGATGTTCCTGACGCGGGTGGAGGAGGGCGGTGACGCACCCTTCCTGTGGCGAAAGGCCGATCGCGCCTGGACCAGCCTGTCCTGGCGCGAGGTGGGGGATCAGGTGGCGGCTCTGGCCGCCTCGCTGCGCGATCTTGGCCTCGTCGATGGCGACCGCGTGGTGCTCGTGTCCGAAAACCGGCCGGAATTCCTGATCGCCGATTTCGGGATCATGGCCGCGGGTTGCGTCACCGTGCCCACCTACACCACCAATACCGAACGCGACCACCTGCACATCCTCGACAACAGCGGCGCGCGCGGCGTCATCGTCTCCACGGCCAAGCTCGCGCGGGCGCTGATGCCCGCCGCGATGCGCGCGCAGGTCGAATTCGTCATCGTCATGGAGGATATGAGGATGGCGCAGCAGGGCGACATGCGCGTCCTCGACTGGGCGGACCAGGTGCGGGCCCGGGACGGCGCGATGGATACGGTACGCGCGCGCGCGCGGACCGTCGTCCGCGGCGATCTCGCCTGCCTCATCTACACCTCCGGCACCGGCGGCGCGCCGCGCGGGGTGCGCCAGCATCACGGCGCGATCCTCCACAATGTCGAGGGCGCGGCCGCCGTGGTCGACGAGGATTTCGGCATCGACGACGAGGTGTTCCTGTCCTTCCTGCCGCTCTCCCACGCCTATGAGCATAGCGGCGGGCAGTTCCTGCCCATATCGATGGGCGGGCAGATCTATTATTCGGAAGGTCTGGAAAAGCTGGTCTCGAACATCGAGGAGACACGGCCCACGATCATGGTCGTGGTGCCGCGTCTGTTCGAGGTGATCCGCGCGCGCATGCTGAAAGCGGTCGAGAAGCAGGGCAGGCTGCCCAATTTTCTCCTTCGCCAGGCGCTGCGCATCGGTGCAAAGGATTATGCGGGCAGCGTGCCCATCTGGGATCGCCCGATGGGCGCGGCGGTGAACAGGCTGTTCCGGCCCAAGATCCAAGCGCGTTTCGGCGGGCGGATGAAGGCGCTGGTGTCAGGCGGCGCGCCGCTCAATCCCGACATCGGCATCTTCTTCCATTCCATCGGCCTCAACCTCCTCCAAGGCTATGGCCAGACGGAGGCGGGGCCGATCATCAGCTGCAACCGTCCCTCGG
>CBDUBN010000112.1:0-5963 GCA_965365395.1 uncultured Sphingomonas sp. | reverse complement strand
GTCTGCTGCGCGCCGGTGGCGTCGAAGGTCATCACGACCGCGGCGGGAGGGGGGGGAGCCGGCGGTGCGGCAGGCGCAGGCGCCGTGCCGGCCTGGATGGCGAAAGCGAAGAGAAGGGCCGTGATCATGGCGCGCAGCCTAGGCCAACGGCGCGACAAAATAAAATGGAGCGGGAGGTCTTGAAGCGGTTGGCGGGCCTTCCCATTCTGTGCGGGCGAGCCGGGCCCCTCTGGCGCGCATGGCCGCATCCCCCCTCCACAGGCCATGTGCGTGATGTCGGATCGTATCGGGTGACACCGGTACTTGCGGGTCCTGCCTTCGCGTCCTCGCGAACGCTCGCAACTGGCCAAGGCCGAGCCGCAAGGCCGGTGCACTCGATGAACCCATGTTCGAAGAGGAGTGCACCGATGAATCCCCGACTGTTCCGCCTGATCGAGACCCATGCCCGCGTGGATGCCGCGCTGCGCGAGGAGCAGCGCCGCGCCGCCGCCGACTGGAGCCGGGTCACCACGCTCAAGAAGCTGAAACTGCGGGTCAAGGACCTGATCCATCGCGCGCTGACACAGCGGCGCGTGGCGCGCGGTTACGGACGCGGCTGAGGACGCGCGTCTTTCCAGGCGCGGTCACGGTAGGGCCGGACCGCGCCGCACGATCACCCAAGGGGCATTTCGATGGATTTTCTGTTCACCGACTGGCTGGGAACGCCGGTCTGGTTCTGGATGGCCTTTCTGGGCCTCGTCGTCGCACTGACCGCGTTCGACCTCGGCATCCTCCACAAGGAGGACAAGGAGATGGGGATCGGCGAATCCCTCAAGCTCTCCGCCTTCTACATCGCCATCGCGATGGCGTTCGGCGTCTGGGTCTATTTCCAGAAGACCGCCGATTATGGCGCGGTGGTCGGCGCCGACCTGACGATGAAATATTACACCGGCTATTTCATCGAAAAGGCGCTGTCGATCGACAATATCTTCGTCATCGGCCTCATCTTCACGACCTTCGCCATCCCGCCCAAATACCAGTATCGCGCGCTGCTGTGGGGCATCATCGGCGTCATCGTGCTGCGTGGCGTGATGATCGGATTGGGCGCAGCGGTCGTCCAGCAGTACGAGTGGGTGCTGTACATCTTTGCCGCCTTCCTGATCCTGACCGGCATCAAGATGCTGTTCGCCAGCGACAAGCCGATGGATGTCGCGGGCAATCCTGCGGTCCGTTTCATCTCGCGCATCATGCGGGTGACGCCCGATCTGCACGAGCAGAGGTTCTTCGTCCGCGTGCCCGACACGAAGACCGGCAAGATGGTGCTGGCGGCGACCCCGCTGTTCCTGGCGCTGGTCGTCATCAACATCGTCGATCTGGTCTTCGCGGTGGATTCGGTGCCGGCGATCTTCGCCATCACCACCGACACCTTCATCGTCTACACGTCGAACATCATGGCGATCCTGGGCCTGCGCGCGCTCTATTTCGCGCTCGCGGCGATGGTCCACCGCTTCCACTATCTCAAATATGCGCTCGCGCTGGTGCTCGTCTTCATCGGGTCGAAGATCTTCGTCTCCGATTTCCTGATGGACGGCGACAAGTTTCCGCCGGTGCTGAGCCTGGCGGTCACCTTCGGCCTCATCCTCGGCGGCATATTCTATTCGCTGTACAAAACGCGGGGAGACATGCCGACGACCGACGACCCCGCCATCCATCAGATGCCCAACCCCTGAACCAACCAGAGAAAGGAAAAGTCATGAGCAAATATTTCTATACCGGCGTGTCGCTGGCGGCCGCGTTCGGCCTGATGACCGTGGCCGGCGCCGCCGAGGCGCGCGAGCAGACCAGCGAGCGCTGCGTCGCGGTGACCGAAAGCCAGGTCGACGGCCTGTTCACCGCGTTCAACGACGGTTTCCAGACGCGCGACCCCGATGCGATGGTGCGATTGTTCGCCGACGATGCGACGCTGCTGCCGACCGTATCCGGCCGGATGCGCACCGACGCCGCGGGCATCCGCGACTATTTCGTGAGCTTCCTCGCCAGCCGGCCGTTCGGGACGGTCACCGAGTCCGAGACCATGCTGGGCTGCAACATGGCGACGCGCGTCGGCAACTGGACCGTGCGGCTGACCGACCCGACCAGCGGCGAGACCAGCGAAGTGGCCGCCCGCTTCAGCTTCGTCTACACCTATGACGATGGCGCCTGGAAGATCGCGCACCTGCATTCGTCGATGCGGCCCGCGAACTAGCACCGCCTTCGGGGGCGAACGGGAAGAAGGCCGGGGCCGCGTCCTGGCCCTCCCCGCCCGTCGCCCCCCTTGCAGCGCCCGGCTCCGCGCAGCACAAGAGGCATGGATCCAAAGGAGACGATGATGCAGAACCTGCTTACCGCCGATCGGCGCGCGGTCATGGGCATGGCCGCCCTCGCCGCCGGTGCCGCGGCCGCCGCGCCCGCGATCGCGCATGCCGCCGATCCCGCCGCCGGCCCGCCGCGCACCAGCCTGACTCCGGCGCAGGCGCTGGCGCGGTTGATGGAGGGCAACCGCCGTTTCGTCGCGGACGAGCCGAGCGGATCGGATATCTCGACCCGCCGCCGCCTCGAACTGGCGCGCGGCCAGGCGCCGTTCGCCGCGCTGGTCGGTTGCGCGGACAGCCGCGTCGGCCCCGAACAGTTGTTCGGCGCTGGCCTCGGCGAATTGTTCATCGTGCGGACCGCGGGCAATTATGTCGATGATGCGGGCTATGGCAGCCTGGCCTATGGCGTCGCCGCGCTGGGCGTGCCGCTGATCGTCGTGCTGGGGCATGAACGCTGCGGCGCCGTCGATGCGGCGACGAAGCTCGTTCGCGACAATGCGCAACTGCCGCCGTCGCTGACGCGCATGGTGCAGCCGATCCTGCCCGCGGTGGTCGATGCGCGCGCAACGCTGCCCGCGGGCGGCGACCTGGTCGATCACGCCATCCACACCAATGTGCGCCACGTGGTCAAGACGCTGCGGGAAAGCAGCGATCCGCTGCTCGCGACGCCGATGCGCGAGGGCAAGGCGATGGTCGTCGGCGCCTATTACGACCTCGACACCGGCGTCGTGGATTTCTTCGACCGGCCGTGAGGGGTTCGGGGCGTGCGCGTCAGAGGCGTGCGCCCCGCCAGCCCCTAGAAGCGCGCGCCGCGCACGACATCGACGTCGCTCAGGAGCAGCAGGAGGCCGTGACTGTCGAGCAGCGGGGCGATGGCGTCGGTGAAGGCCGCGGCCTTCACCTCGGACGTCACGCTGAGGAACAGGCGCTTGGCCTGCGCGCCGCTCAGCTGGTCGTCGCTCCAGCGGCCCGTGCGGCCCTCGCCCTCCAGCGTCGGCAGCAGCGTGTAGCCGGTGATGCCCGCGGCGCGCGCGGCATCGACGACGCGGCGCACGATCGGCGCATCGACCAGTACCTCGATCCGGCGGCGGCGTATGATCTCGGTCATGGCACCATGTATCTCGCGATGGCGGCATAGAGGGGGATGCCGATGAGGATATTGAAGGGAAAGGTGACCGCGAGGCTCATACCCAGATAGAGGCCGGGATCGGCCTGCGGCAGCGCCATGCGGATGACCGCGGGCGCGGCGATGTAGGAGGCGCTGCCGGCGAGGATGCCGAGCGCGGCGGTGGTGCCGACATCGAGCCCCAGCGCGGCACCGATGAGCACGCCCAGCGTGCCGTTGGCGACCGGCATGGCGATGGCCAGCAACGCCACCGGCACGGTCAGCGCGCGCGCCTCGCGGAACCGGCGCGCCGCGATCAGACCCATGTCGAGCAGGAACAGGCACAGGACGCCGCGGAACAGCGTATCGAAGAAGGGGAGGACCTGCGCGAGCGCGGGCTTGGGCGCGATGAGCCCGATGCAGAACGCGCCGACGAGCAGGACGACCGAGCCGTTGAGCAGCGTTTCGTGCCACAGGTTGCGTGCATCCCCGCCCTGTGCCGCGCCGGAGCGCCGCGCGAGGAACAGGCCGGTGAGGATGCCCGGCGTTTCCATGAGGGCGAGCACCGCGACCATATAGCCCGCGGGCGGCATGCCCCCTTGCGTCAGCACCTCGACGCCGGTGACGAAGGTGACGACGCTGACCGAGCCATAGTGCGCCGAGGCGGCCGCGGCATCGACCGGCGACAGCCTGCCGATCCGCCGCAGCAGCCAGAAGGCCGGGAGCGGCAGCAGGAAGCTGAGCGCCACGCCGGCGGCGGCGGCGGCGGCCATGTCGGGCGTGAAGCCCGCGGCGGCGACCTCCTTGCCGCCCTTCAGCCCGATCGCGGCCATCAGATAGAGCGACATGCCCTTCGCGATGGCTTCGGGCACGCTGAGATCCGACCGCGCCAACGCGGCGGCGGCCCCCAGCAGGAAGAAGAGGATGACCGGGGAAAGAAGCGTGTCCATTCCAGCGCGCGCCTAGGGTGCGGCCCTTTGCTCCAGGGCGCGCGCACCCGCCTCGGCCGCGGCGCGGGACGCCGCGGTGCATTCGCCGGTGCGGCGCGTGTCGACCTGCATCTCGATCACCGCCTTCATCGCGGGTGCCGCAGGGTTGCTCATCTCGGTCGTCACGCGGATCGCCGATGATTCCGTGCCCATCGTGCCGTTCATCGAAATGGTCGCGCCGCCGCCGCCCGGCATGCCGGCGCACACCAGCCGCCCGTCGACCGCGTCGCCATCGACCTCGAACCGTTCGAAACGGCAGTCGCCCTGCGCGCGGCTGATCTGGCGCAGGCGGTCCTGCTGGCTTTTCGCGGCTTCTTCCTCGGTCAGGCAATAGCTGTCGAGCGCGGCGGTCTGCGCCTGCATCTGCTGGCGCGCCTGCGCGAGCGCCGCGGCGGGCATGCCGGGAACGTCGAAGCGCAGGAATTCGACCGATGCCTGATACTGGCCGGCGCGCATCGTCCGCGTTTCCTGCATCTCGCTGCGGATTTCCGCCTCCGATGCCGTGCCCTTGTCCGCGGCGGTGCCCCCGTCGCATGCTGCGAGCAGCGCGAGCGCGCAGAGCGGCAATAGTCTGACCTGCATGATCATGATCCCCCAATCGAGAGCGCCAGCATCGCCGCAGATGCGCCCACCCGCAAGCCAAAAGCGTGGAACGGTGCGCGTCCCTTGCGATTGCGACTTCCCCGCGCGAGGCCCATATGGGGAACATGGCCATCCAGATCCGTACCAGCCTCGCCGAGCCCGAAACCGGCGAGGAGTTCGTGCCGCACCGTCCGTCGCGCCCCGCCAAGGCGGAGGGCGGCAAGCGCTTCGTCCTGGCCAGCGACTATGCACCCGCCGGCGACCAGCCGACCGCCATCGCCGAACTGGTCGAGGCGGCGCGCGCCGGCGAGCGCGACCAGGTGCTGCTCGGCGTCACCGGGTCGGGCAAGACATTCACCATGGCCAAAGTCATCGAGACGATGCAGCGGCCCGCATTGATCCTCGCGCCCAACAAGATCCTCGCGGCGCAGCTCTATGGCGAGTTCAAGAGCTTTTTCCCCGACAATGCGGTCGAATATTTCGTCAGCTATTACGACTATTACCAGCCCGAGGCCTATGTGCCGCGGTCGGACACCTACATCGAGAAGGAAAGCTCGGTGAACGAGGCGATCGACCGCATGCGCCACTCGGCGACGCGGTCGCTGCTGGAACGCGACGACGTGATCATCGTCGCCTCGGTCTCCTGCCTCTACGGCATCGGGTCGGTCGAGACCTATTCGGCGATGATCTTCGACCTCAAGAAGGGGCAGACCGCCGACCGGCAGGAGATCGTGCGCAAGCTGGTCGCGCTCCAGTACAAGCGCAACGACCAGGCGTTCGCGCGCGGCAATTTCCGCGTGCGCGGCGACAGCCTGGAGCTGTTTCCCTCGCACTATGAGGACAGCGCGTGGCGCATCACCTTCTTCGGCGACGAGATCGAGGAGATCGTCGAGTTCGATCCGCTGACCGGCAAGAAGGCCGCCAGCCTCAACCATGTGCGCGTCTATGCCAACTCGC
>CBDUBN010000111.1:0-6258 GCA_965365395.1 uncultured Sphingomonas sp. | reverse complement strand
TCAGCGGCCAAGCGCGCGCAGCCTTCGGCCCGTCACCACCGTCTGGATGACGAACAGCGCAAGCAGCACGGTGGCGATGCCAACGGCGAACACGTCGAAACCGGTGAAGGCGCTCGCGCCGATGGGGTCGACCCCCCAGAAATACATGACCGCGGCCATCGCCATCAGCATGATCCTGAGTTCGGTGGGCCCGCCCGACAGATAGGTCAGGTTGAATTCCCCCGTTACCCTGGCGCTGAGGAAGGTGTGGATCGACAGCAGCAGATAGGCGGCCAGCGCGAAGAGTGCGATATCGAGCCGGACATAGGGGCTGAGGCCGATGCCGCCGATGATGAACAAATTGCCCAGCGCGTCGCTGCTGTGATCGATGAAATAGCCGAAATCGGGCCGCTCGATCTTGCGGAAGCGCGCGAGGCTGCCGTCGAGGCTGTCGCCGAACCAGTTGATGAACAGGCACAGGACGGCAAGCCACAACCAGGCGGGATGGACCGTGCTGAGCGCGAAACCAGCGCCCACGCCCACCGCACCGAGAAAACCCAGCGTCGTCAGCCGGTCGGGGGTGACGGACAGCGGCAGGCGCGCGGCCAGCCAGGTCAGCAGCCGACGCTCCCCGGCGGCGAGGAGGTTGCGCTGGATGCGGGTGACGGGCGGTGACGACATGGACGATCCCTGGGGCGCCGGCAGGGCGCGGCGGCGGGACGCTCATGACAATTATGTGACGGCGGAGCAAGCCGCGCGCCGACGCGCCCGGGCCGGCGTGCCCCGCACCCGGGCCGTCATGCTCCGATGATGCCGATGGCGCGCCCCGCCCGCTCGAACCGGGCGAGGATGTCCTGCACCTGCTCCGCGCTATGCTCCGCGCACAGCGAGCAGCGCAGCAGCGTCATGCCGGCCGGCGTCGCGGGTGGACGGGCAAGGTTCACATAGAGACCGTTGTCGAGCAGCGCCTCCCACATCATCGCGCCGCGCTCGAGGTCGGGCATGATGACCGCGATGATCGCCGACTGCGGCGTGTCCGTGCCGAGCCGGAAGCCGAGGGCGCGCAGGCCGGCGTGCAGCGTGCGGCTGTTTTCCCACAGGTGCGCGCGCTTGTTGCTGCCGTGCATGAGTTTGCGGATCGACCGCGCCGAGCTCGCCATCACCGCGGGCGGGAGCGCGGCGGTGAAGACATAGGGCCGGCAAACGAGCCGCAGCACCTCGAATTTGGGGTGATTGGAGACGCAGAAACCGCCGACGGTGCCGACGCTCTTGCTGAACGTGCCGATGACGAAATCGACATCTTCGAGGACGCCCTGATCCTCGGCGACGCCGCGGCCGTTTTCGCCGATGAAGCCCATCGAATGCGCTTCGTCCACCAGCACCATCGCGCCCGCGGCCTTCGAAACCCGGATCATCTCCTCGAGCGGCGCGACGTCGCCCAGCATCGAATAGACGCCCTCCAGCACGACCAGCTTGCCGGCTTCGGCGGGGAGGCGGCGCAGGCGCTTTTCGAGCGCGTCGACATCATTGTGCTTGAACGGCACGACCTCGGCATTGCCAAGCGCGCAGCCGTCCCAGATGCTGGCGTGGCTGTCGATGTCGAGGACGATGTAATCGCCCTTGCCTGCCATCGTCGAGATGATGCCGAGATTGGCCTGGTAGCCGGTCGAAAACACCATGGCATGGCTCATGCCGTAGAATTCGCGCAACGCCTCCTCGCAGTCGCGGTGGGCTGAATAGGTGCCGTTGAGCACGCGGCTGCCGGTCGTGCCGCTGCCGAAGCCGTCCAACGCCTCGTGCCCCGCGGCGAGCACGTCGTCGTCGAACGTCATGCCCATATAGTTATAGGTGCCGAGCAGGATCGTCTCGCGCCCGTTGCAGATCGCGACGGTGGGTGAGCGCACCTCCTCCATGACGAGGTTGAACGGATCGGTGACGCCGGTGTCGAGCAGCGCGCGGCGCTGCTGGATGATGGGGTCGAACTTGCCGAACAGGTCCCCCGCCGGGTGCAGGGCCGGCGCAGCGGGAGCGGCATCCGCGATCCGGGCGATGCCGGGGTCGGTCATGAACCCGTCTTCACGAATGCGGCGCGCAGCGCCTCGTCGGCGCGGCGCTGCCAGTTGGCGCCCGTCGCCTTCAGCGCGTCGAGCACGTCGGGGGAGAGGCGGATGCCGACACTGCGCTTGCGCTGCCCGGGCGCGAGCGGCGGACGTCCGGGCTTGCGGACGAGGAAATCCCTATAATCCGGACCCCACAATGCCTCCGCAGTCGTGGCGCGCGCAAAATCGGCTTCAGTAAGCTCGGGAGATTCATCGTCGAAAACGATATCGCGATCATTGTCCATAACGCTTCATCTCCCTCTCATGCGCACGACGCAGGCTGATGAGCCGTGTCGCATCGCCGCGGCGCGTGAAGACCAGGACATGGCCCTGGCCATCGATCCGCCCGATCGCCCAGAACCGCTCTTCCGGTCCATGACCGTTGCGAATGTCCGGAACGATTGCGAACGCGCCATCGAACCCCGTGAAGTCTTCAAAACGGCGACCATGCTTCAGCGCATTCGCCGCGCTCTTCGATGGATCGAACTCTACATCGTCGAACATTAATGTCTAGACATAAATAGTCGCCAGTCTGGGCGCGTCAAGCAGCCAGCCTTCCCACTGCATCGATGAGCTGGCCGACCGTTTCGATCTCGGCCTGCATGTTCATGGTGATGACGATGTCGAACTCGTCCTCGACCGCGGCGACGAAATCCATGACGGTCAGGCTGTCCCATTCGAGATCGCCGGCAAAGGTCGTCGCGCCGCTGAGCGCGACGCCTTTCGCGTTGAACGGTTCGATCAGCAGGTGGATCTTGGCGGCGATGGCGTCGCGGTCTGACATCGTTGTTCCTCGGGCGGGGGGACAGGACTGGCCCGGCGCGCTAGCTCCGCAATGCGGCCATAATCGGGCCTGCGCAAGCGGTGGCGGCGCTCAGCCGAGCCAGCCGGCGGTGCGGTACCAGGCGGCGGTGGCCGGCAGGCCGTCGGCGGTGGCGATGCGCGGCGTCCACAGCGCGCGCGGAACCGAAAGCGCAGGATCGGCGGTCCAGTCGGGATGCGCCATGTAGCGCGCGCGGTCGGGGGTCAGCTTCGCGCGACTCCCGCGAAGCAGGCGATCGGCGCGGCCGGCCGCCAGCAGCAACGGGCGGGGCGCAGCCAGCAGCAGCGCGCGGGGCCGGCCTACCGCGTCGGCGATGCGGCGACCCAGATCGCGATGCGTGAGCGGCGCGCCGTCGTCGGGTTCGAGGACCGTCTGGCGCGCGCGCCCATCGGCGAGCGTCACCAGCAGGCGGCCCAGATCCTCGACATGGATCCACGATCCGCGCCCCGCCGGCGGCAGGAGGAGAAAGCCGCGCCGCGCCATCCGGAACAGGTCGAGCATGTCGCGGTCGCGCGGACCGTAGACGCCGGGCGGGCGCACGATGGTCCAGTCGAGCAGGGAGCCGCGTACCGCGTCCTCCGCCCCCGCCTTCGACCAGCCATAGTCGCTCAATCCAGGCTCGCGCGCGGCGAGGCTGGAGACATGGACGAGGCGGTGCACGCCTGCCCTCCGCGCCGCATCGAGCAGGTTTTGCGTGCCAGCTATGTTGGCCGCCGCGAAGGCGTCGCGGCTGGGCACATTCACCGCGCCGGCGATATGCAGGACCGCGTCGGCACCGGCGCACAGATCGCGCAAGGCAGCGGCGTTCGCGAGATCGCCCGGGACCCATTCGAGATCGGCGCGCGGGACTTGCGGGCGGCGGGCGATCGCGCGGACCGTGTGGCCCGCCCGCAACGCCTCATCCACCACCGCCTGCCCCACGAAGCCGGTGGCGCCGGTGATGGCAAGAATCACAGCAGCACCATGTGGCTGCGGTGCACCATCGCGCTGCGCGGCGCATGGCCCAGCGCCGCGGCCTGCGCGTCGCGGCCCAATCCCAGGATCGCACGCGCATCGGCGTCGCCATATTCGGCGAGACCGCGCGCGACCGGTTCGCCGCCCCGGCCGACGATGTCGAGGACGTCGCCGCGATCGAACCGCCCATCGACCCCGCACACGCCCGCGGCGAGCAGGCTGGCGCCCCCGCGCAGCGCGGCGACCGCGCCGGCGTCGATGGTCAGCCGCCCCGCCGCGGTGAGGCCGCCCGCCAACCAGGCCTTGCGCGCGCGCGCACCGCGCTCGGCGACGAACAGCGTGTGCGGCGCATCGCCCGAGAGCGGGCGATCGGTGCGGCCCGAGGCGATGGCAAGGTCGATCCCCGCGGCCCCGGCAATGCGCGCGGCCGCGATCTTGGAGGCCATGCCGCCCGAGCCCATGCCCGACGCGGAACCCACGCCCGCCATCGCCTCGATGCCCGCATCGATGCGCGTCACCCGGGCGATGTGCACCGCGCCTGGCGACGCCGGATCGCGATCGTACAACCCGTCGACGTCGGACAGCAGCAGGACGCCGGCCGCGCCCGCCGCCTGCGCGACACGCGCCGCCAGCCGGTCGTTGTCGCCGAACCGGATCTCCTCGGTGGCGACGCTGTCGTTTTCGTTGATCACCGGCACGGCGCCCAGGTTGAGCAGCCGGTCGATCGTCGCCGCGGCGTTAAGGTAGCGCCGCCGGTCCTCGAGATCGCTGAGCGTCACCAGCATCTGCGCCGCCCCCAGGCCCCGCGCGCGCAGCACTGCCTCCCACGTGCCGGCGAGCGCGATCTGCCCGACCGCTGCGGCGGCCTGCGCGTCCTCGAGGCTCGCACGCCCGCCCTTCGCCAGCCCGAGCCGCCGCGCGCCGAGCGCGATTGCACCGGAAGAGACCACCGCCACCTGCTGCCCGGCCGCCTGACGGTCGGCGATGTCGGCGGCGATTCCCTCCAGCCAGTCCCGCCGCACCGTGCCATCGGGCGCGACCAGCAGGGCGGAGCCGATCTTGACGATCAGGCGCGGGCAGGCGGCAGGAGGAAACAGGCGCATGGGCGGACGGATCAGGCGATCAGACCGGCGACCATTCGATCGCATCCTCGCCCTCGTCGTCCGCGCCGACGGCGTTGTCGCGGGGGCCGATCGCCTCGAGCAGCTTGTCGAGCGCCCAGTCGACGCCGACGCCGCTCGCGCCGCTGATGGGGATGACCGCGTGGCCGCTCGCGTCCTCGAGTTCCGCGGACAGCGCGGCGATCAGTTCGTCGTCGAGCCGGTCGATCTTGTTGAGCGCGACCACCACGGGCTTGTCGGTCAGCCCCGCGCCATAGGCCGCAAGCTCGTCGCGCACGATGCGGTAGCTGGTCGCGACATCCGCATCCTCGGCGTCGACGAGGTGGAGGAGGACGCGGCAGCGTTCGATGTGGCCGAGAAAGCGGTCGCCGATGCCCGCGCCGTCGGCCGCGCCCTCGATCAGGCCGGGGATATCGGCGACAACGAATTCCTGCCCCTTGTGCCGCACCACGCCGAGCTGGGGGCGGGTGGTGGTGAAGGCGTAGGCGCCCACCTTCGCCTGCGCGTTGGTGACCTGGTTGATGAAGGTCGATTTGCCCGCGTTGGGCAGGCCGACCAGCCCTGCGTCCGCGAGCAGCTTCAGCCGCAGCCAGACGTGCATCTCCTCGCCCGGCCAGCCGGTGCCGTGCTGACGCGGCGCGCGGTTGGTGCTGGTCTTGTAGCTCGCGTTGCCGCGTCCGCCGTCGCCACCGCGCAGGAGCGTGATGCGCTCGCCCACCCGCGTCAGGTCGGCGAGCAGGCTGCGCTCCTCGTCGTCGGCCAGGATCTGCGTGCCCACCGGCACCCTGATCACCAGATCCTCGCCGCCGGCGCCGGTGCGGTCCTGCCCCGCGCCGCCGCGACCCCGTTCCGCGCGGAAATGCTGGGTGTAGCGGAAATCGATCAGCGTGTTGAGGCCGGGCACCGCCTCGAACACGATGTCCCCGCCCTTGCCGCCGTTGCCGCCGTCGGGCCCGCCATATTCGACATATTTTTCGCGCCGGAACGACACCGCGCCGCCGCCGCCGCTGCCCGAACGGATGAAAATCTTGGCCTGATCGAGAAAATGCATGCAGCACGCCATAGGCCTGCGCTGGTGCGATGGCCAGCAAGCACAACCGCCCGCAGGCAAGACATTGCGCAGACGTAACGAGGAAACCGTTGCGTGGGCCGCGCATTGTCCGGTTGAGCATCACGCGGCCCCCGCCGCCCCTTTTTCCCTAAGGATGCAGAGACAGGAGGACCACCATGATCGGCAACGACAATGAAGCCACCCTCAACAGCCTGATCGCAACGACGCTCG
>CBDUBN010000110.1:0-6391 GCA_965365395.1 uncultured Sphingomonas sp. | reverse complement strand
TTGCGCAGGAGGACGGCGATGGCCATGATCATGCCGGGGTCGCAGAAGCCGCACATCGTCACCTGCTCCGCGGCCCAGGCCTGTTGCACGGGGTGGCTGCGGTCGGGCGACAGCGCCTCGATGGTGGTCACGAAGCGGCCCTCGCAGTCGGCGATGCTGAGCTGGCAGCTCGCCACCGCCTCGCCATCGACATCGACGATGCACGACCCGCATTCGCCCGTGCCGCAACCATATTTGGTGCCGGTGAGGTTGGAGGCATCGCGCAGCGCCCAGAGGAGCGGGGTCGCGGGGTCCATGCGGTAGCGCACCGGCCGGTCGTTGACGGTGAAGGCGGTCATGGGCTGCAGTCTAACCCGTAGCCCTGAGCTTGTCGAAGGGCGTTTCGCCGTCTCGAAAGGCGTCCTTCGACAAGCTCAGGACTACGGTTTATGAAGTCTGTGAAGGAGTGCTGCCATGGCCGACCGCACGATCAAGAGCTTCGCGGAATTCTGGCCCTATTATCTGCGCGAGCATGCCCGGCCGGAGACGCGCGCGCTGCACTATGTCGGCACGTCGCTGCTGGTCGTGATCGCGGTGGCGGCGCTCGCGACCGGGCAGTGGTGGCTGGCGGCGCTGCTGCCGGTGGCGGGCTACGGGTTCGCCTGGGCCGCGCATTTCTTCGTCGAGCGGAACCGCCCGGCCACCTTCACCTATCCGCTGTGGAGCCTGGCAGGCGACCTGAAGATGTGGGCGATGTGGATCAGCGGGCGGCTGGGGCCGGAGCTGGAACGCGCCGGAGTACGTTGACGCTCGACGGCGTCACGCGACCTTGCGCACGAATACGCAGCCCGCCGAATAGCCCGCGCCGAAGGAACAGATGAGGCCGGTGTCGCCTGCGTCGAGGTCCGCGCTGTGCTTGTGGAAGGCGATGATCGAGCCGGCGCTGCTGGTGTTGGCATAGGTATCGAGCACGGTCGGGCTCCTGTCCTCGCCCACCTCGTACCCGAACACGCGCCCCGCGATCAGGCGGTTCATGCCGGCGTTGGCCTGGTGCAGCCAGGTGCGGCGCAGGGTCTCGGGCGCGATACCGAGCTTGTCCATCTCCTCGAGGATCAGGGCGCTGACCATCGGCACCACTTCCTTGAACACGCGGCGGCCTTCCTGGACGAACAGCTTGTCCGCCTGACCGATGCCGTCGGGGTCGGTGCGGTTGAGGAAGCCGAAGTTGTTGCGGATGTTGTTTGAAAAGACGGTCTTGAGCCGCGTGCCCAGGATCTCCCAATGAGCGGCGGGCGCGATGTCGGCGCTCTCGACCAGCACCGCGGTGGCGACGTCGCCGAAGATGAAATGGCTGTCGCGGTCGCGCCAGTTTAGGTGGCCCGATGTGATCTCCGGGCTGACCACCAGCACGCTCCTTGCATGGCCGGCGCGGATGTAGTCGGCGGCGGTCTGGATGCCGAAGGTCGCGGAGGAGCAGGCGACGTTCATGTCGAAGCCGAAACCGTCGCCCATGCCGAGCGCGTCCTGGATCTCCACCGCGATCGCGGGATAGGCGCGCTGCATGTTCGATGCGGCGCACAGCACCGCGTCGACGTCCGCGGCGTCGCGGCCCGCGCGGGCGAGCGCGTCCTGCGCGGCCTTGACGCCGATCTCCGCGAGGATGGCGAGCTGGTCGTTGGGACGTTCGAGGTCGCGCGGGCGCATGGTGTCGATGTCGAGCACGCCCGCCTTGTCGACCACGTACCGTGCCTTGATGCCGCTCGCCTTCTCGATGAACTCGACCGAGCTCGGCTCCAGCGCGGTGGCGGTGCCCGCGGCGATCGCCTCCGCCGCCGCCGCATTGTGCCGCTCGACATAGGCGTTGAAGCTCTGGACCAGCTCCGCGTTCGAGATGCTGTCAGGGGGCGTGAACAGCCCGGTCGCGGAGATGACGGGGCGGGCTTGTGCGGGAGCGGTCATGGCGGCGCTGATTAGCGGCCCCGCGGCAGCAGGGCAAATGCGGGCGCGGCCGCCGGACTCCGCTCGTCGCACAGGCGCTTATGGTTAATTGCCTGGAAAGTTTTTCCATGCAATCTCGGCCCCGGGAGGAAGGAAAGGACCGATTTTCCGACTGAGTGAGGGGCACGACATGAGCATAAGATACAAGCGCTCGCCTGGTGACATGGCGATCGCGGAGATGCGCGAATTCGCCGCATTCCCGTCGCGCACGCAGCGGTACATCCGCCGCAGCCTGGACGTGGGCCTGGCCCGCGCCGATGCGATCACCCGCTGGTCGCGCGACATGGTCGAGGAGGCGGGCATCCGCGTGCAGGAACGCGTCTATGCGCAGCTGCCCGACGTGCGCAGTGCCATTCCCGACGACAGCGGGCTCGACCATGTGGGACCGTTCATGGGATCACTGGTCGCGGTATCCGCCTTCGACCTCGGCCAGGACCGGCTGCACAGTTTTTCCGCCTATCGTTTCCTGTACGAGCGGCTGCTGGGCGCGGCGGCGCGGCCGTGGCTGCCGGGCGCCTTCTGCGCGGCGGCGGCGCTGCCGCACATCCACCCAGGCAAGCGCAAGAACCTGCTGCAGTCGATCGGCGAGAGCGCGGCGACGGCGGCCGGCTGGTCCGCGCGCGAGCCTGCCTTCTATCCCGCCTGGGTGGAGAAGATCGACGCGGGCGCGGCGGCGAATTAGCCCGAGCGAATGTGAGGCTACGGTTATCGGCTTCGCGCAGCCTAGCTCAGCGCGCGCCAGATGCTGTAGATGCTGGTCAGCGTCAGCACCGCGCCGACGAAGATCATCAGCTTGCCCGGCGGCAGCCGTTTGGCGAGGATCGCGCCGAGCGGGGCCGCCAGCACGCCGCCGATCAGGAGGCCGAGCACGGCGAGCGAGAATTGCGCGAGGCCGAGCTGGGTGACGAAGGTCGCGGAAATCGCGAGCGTCACGAAGAATTCGACCGAGTTGACGGTGCCGATCACCTTGCGCGGCTCGGCCCCCTGGATCATCAGGTTCGAGGTGACGACCGGCCCCCAGCCGCCGCCGCCCGCCGCGTCGAGAAAGCCGCCGACGAGGCCCAGGGGCGCGATCACCTTTGGGTCGCGCACGGCGATGCGGTGGTTGAGCCCGCGCCACAGCAGCCACAGGCCAATGGCGGCGAGATAGGCGAGCACGAACGGCTTGACCGCATCGCCGTCGATGCCGGTGAGCACATAGGCGCCGGCGACCCCGCCGATCACGCCCGGGACGACCAGCCGCAGGAACCAGCGCAGGTCGATGTTGCGGTGCCACAGGTGGTTCAGCCCCGACACGCCGGTGGTGAAGATCTCGACCGTGTGCGTCTTGGCGCTGGCGAGCGCGGGCGGCACGCCGACCACGCCGACGAGCAGGGTCGAGGTGATGACGCCGAATGCCATGCCCAGCGCGCCATCGATGAGCTGCGCGGCGAAGCCCACGAGGATGAAGGGCAGCAGCGCGGCGAAATCGAAGGCGGCGAAATCAATCATGCAGGGCGCTTCATCCGGGATATCGGGCCGCGATAGGAGCCTCTACCATAGCCGAGCCAGCGCGAATGGCTATGCGCCGCGCAAGCGCGGCTATCCAGGACGGAAGGGCGCATCAGCGCGTTGCCGTGACCGACATGTCGAGATGGGCGCGGACATAGTCGATGAAGGCGCGCAGCTTCGGCATCACCTGCTTGCGGCCGGGATAGTAGAGGAACAATCCGCCGCTCGACACGCCATAGCCGTGCAGCACCTTTTCCAGCCGGCCGTCGGCGAGCTGCGCATCGACATTGGGTTCCGCCATGTAGGCGAGGCCAACGCCCGTCTCGACGGCCATGACCAGCGCCGCGAAATCGTTGACTATCACCGGTCCCGAGACGTCAACGCTGACCTGCCGGTTGCCGTCCAGGAACGTCCAGTCCATGAAATTGCCCGACGACACGCGCACGCGGATGCAGCGGTGGCTGCGCAGGTCGGCGGGCCTTAGCGGCCGGCCATGCGCCTCGAAATAGGCGGGCGTGCCGACCACCGAAAAGCCGAACGGGTCGGACAGGCGCACCGCCACCATGTCCGCGGCCAGGCTCTCCCCCAGCCGTACGCCGGCGTCGTAGCCCCCTTCGGCCACATCGACGAACCCGTCCTCGGCGCAGATATCGAGCTCTATATCAGGATAGGCGGCGCAGAAGCCGGCGAGGATCGGGCCAAACAGGTGCGGCACCACCGCGCGCGGCAGGTTGATGCGCAGCCGGCCCGCCGGGCGCTCGCCAAGGTCGCGCGCGACCTCGAACGCATCGCCCAGCCCGTCGATGGCGGGGCGCGCGCGCTCAAGGAACAGCTCGCCCGCCTGGGTCAGGCCGACGCTGCGCGTGGTGCGGGTCAGCAACGGCACGCCGACCCGATCCTCGAGCGCGCGGATAATCTGGCTGATCGCGGACGGCGATACGCCCAGGTCCGCCGCGGCCGCCGAAAAGCTCCGCCGCTCCGCCACGCGGATGAACGCCTCGACCCCGTCGAGCGCGCCGCGCGGCAGCGACCCGCGCGTGATTAGTAAGCCCGGCTTCATGACACGTGCACATTATACGCACTAATCATTTCGGCAAGGCAACCCTAGATAGGTTGCACAAGAAAACGAAAACCTTCCGGCTCTCCATCCCACGAAAGGATAACAGCATGCGCTCTCCCCTCCTCCCCGCCCTGATCGGCTTCGTCGCAGCTGGCACCGCCATGCTGGCGACCGCCCCGGCCGAGGCGCAGGCCGCGACCGATTATCGCTGCACCGAGCTGGTGACGCAGGCGCGCACCGCGGCGACGAACGCGACCGACGCGGCGCAGGCCGCCCGCGCGCGTCGCTACATCGCCACCGGCGTCGCGCTGTGCGAAGCGCGCAGCGAAGGTCCCGCCGCCCGCCAGTTCCGCTCGGCGCTGCGCGTGCTGGGCGTCGAGGAAGTGCGCGATGCGCCCGCGACGCAGATGGCTGTGACCGCGCCTGCCGCCCCCACCGCCGGCGGCAACTGATCCTTCCGGCAGCGGCGCGCGTCTCCACACGCGCCGCTCTCTCCCCCGAAACGGGCGGCGGTCCCTACCGCCGCCCGTTTTGTCGCGTCGGTCCCCTCGGCCGCGCGAATGGCCAGTCGATCGCCTCGCTCGCCCACAGCGCAAGCCACACGAACAGCGGCTGCGCCGCGAGTCGCGGGCCATGATAGGCCCAGCCGAGCGTGGTTCCGCCGAGCGGGATCGCGTTGACGGCATGGTTGATGTTCGCCGGAAACACGCAGACGGCGTAGAGCGCGAGCCCGATGCCCGCCGCCCGGCGCAGCCGCGGCCATGGCGATGCCAGCCCGATCGCGCCGGCGATCTCGGCTATCCCGGTCAACGCGACCACCTGCTCGGACCATGGCACCCAGGCGGGCGTGATCGCGAGGAACCCTCCGGGCCGCGCCAGATGGAGGATGCCGGCGAGGCCATAGGCAATCGCCAGCAGCAGGCGAAGGACGGTGCGGATACGCATGGCCATGCGTTAGGCCGAAGGCCGCATGCCGACCAGTGGTGGTTGGTTCCCGCGCGCGCGCTCTGCTAAGCGCGGCCGCATGCGTCCCGCCCGCCTGTTCCTGATCGCCGCCCTGCTCGGCGCGCTGTTTCTCGCCGCCTGGTTCCTGACCGGGCGGCACGGCGCGCGTGATCCTGCGCCTCGCGCGATCGAGCGCGCCGGCGGCGAGGCCGAAGCGCCGGCACCGAGCAGCCGAGTCGGGCCGGCCGCGGCGAAAGACCCCGGCAAACCCGGCGTCCCGCTCACCGGCGAGGCGGCCATCGCCGCCGCCATCTGCCGCGCGCGTGGGAGCGACCCGAGCGGCTCGGCCAGCCTGTTCGGGCATCTGAAGCAATATGACGTCTCCCCCGCCGCATTGGTCGCGCCGCCCGGCGGGTTCGGCGGCGGCAATTGCAAGGCGGTGCACCGCGATCTCGCGCCCGCGCTCGCCGCTATGATCGCGGCCGCGGATGCGGACAGCCCGGGGCTCGGCCGCGCGATGGTCGGCATCTCCTGCCACCGCTCCGCCGCGCGGCAGGCCGAGCTGTACTGCAGCGCGCCGCGCCTCGCGCAACGCGGATTCGCGGGCCAGGCCTATTGGGTCGCGCCGCCGGGGTTCAGCGAGCATGCGACCGGGCGCAGCATCGATTTCGGCGATCGGGCCGCCCCGGGCTGCAACGTCGAACCCTGTTTCGCCGGCACCGCGGTCGGGCGCTGGCTCGCCGCGAACGCCCGCCGCTTCGGTTTCGCCCTGTCCTTTCCACCGGGCAATGCGCAGGGCGTCGCCTATGAGCCGTGGCATTACCGCTATGTCGGCGGCTGGTCGGGCAGCGCCCCCGTGACCGCCGCCGATCCGGCCCCCGTGCCGCTGGTAATGCCGCCGGGCGCGGCGGGTCCTGC
>CBDUBN010000109.1:0-6412 GCA_965365395.1 uncultured Sphingomonas sp. | reverse complement strand
ATAGAATGGTGAGTCCAGCTGGGTTCGAACCAGCGACCTACTGATTAAAAGTCAGTTGCTCTACCGACTGAGCTATGGACCCCCGCAAGCGAGCGCGGCGCGGCGTTCACCTAGGGGTTGCGGTTGCGGGGGTCAACCGCCCGGAACCGGCGCAGGCGCGCGGCGAAGTGTCGCACGGCAAGGTTCGTGACCGGGTCGCGCCAGTCGGGCGCGATCTGTGCGAGTGGCGCGACGACGAAATCGCGCTGGCGCCAGGCCGGGTGGGGAATGCGCAGTTCCGCATCGACATGGGTGCCGCCCGACCACAGGATGATGTCGAGGTCGAGCACGCGCTGGCCCCAGCGCCGCCCTTTCCGCCGTCCGAAGGCGCGCTCCATAGCCTGGAGGTCGGCCAGCAGCGCCCTCGGCCCCCGCGGTGTTTCGAGCAGTGCGGCGGCATTGGCATAGCGGCGACGCGACGGCCCCAGCGGTGGTCCATGCACCGTGGACGACAGCGCGACGACCGCTCCCAGGCGCTTGCCCATCTCGCGCACCGCGGCGGCGACGACGCCGGACGGCGGGCCGTGCCGCGCATGGCGGCGATTGCTGCCGATGGCGATGGCGTAAAGGTGGTGGCGGCTTGCCCCAGGCATGGGGCAGCGCCTATCGCGCGGGCATGCCGGTATCCAGCCCCCCAGCGCGGGACATGCGCGCCCGCAGCCCCCTACCCCAGCATGAACCCGGCGCCGATTGCCCGCGCTGCCCGCGCCTCGTCGCGCTGCGTCAGGCCTTGCGCGCCGAGCATCCTGGCTGGTGGAATGCACCCGTTCCGGCGCTCGGCGATCCGACTGCGTGGCTTGGGCTGGTCGGGCTCGCGCCCGGCAAGCACGGTGCCAACCGGACCGGGCGGCCGTTCACCGGCGATTATGCCGGCGACCTGTTGTTTGCGACGCTGCACAAGTTCGGCCTGTCGCGCGGCGTCTACCTCGCCGATCCGGCGGACGGACTGGAACTCGTCGGCACCGTCATTCTCAACAGCGTCAAATGCCTGCCGCCCGAAAACAAGCCGCTGCCCGAGGAGGTGCGCAATTGTTCCGTCTTCTTCGAGGCGCAACGCGCGGCGCTGCCCAAGCTGAGCATCCTGATCGCGCTAGGGCAGATCGCGCATAACTCCGCCATCCGGGCGGTAGGAGGGCGCCAGGTCGACTACAGGTTCGGCCATGGGGCGGAGCATCGGCTGCCCGACGGCATGATCCTGATCGATAGCTATCACTGCTCGCGGTATAACCAGAACACCGGTCGGCTGACCGCGGCGATGTTCGAAAGCGTGTTCGCGCGGGCATTGGAACTGCGCGCCGGCATCTGATATCCGTGCGGCCGTCGCCGGAGCAGGACGACTGCGGTGACGTGCATCTGTTACCCCCGCCCGGGCGCGATCCCCATCGTTTTCGCGATGATGCCCAGCATCACCTCGTCCGCGCCGCCGCCGATCGAACCCAGGCGACCGTCGCGATAGGCGCGGCTGATGCGGCTTTCGTCCATGAACCCCATGCCGCCCCAATATTGGAGGCAGCTGTCCGCGACCTCGCGCTGCAGCCGGCCGCCCTTCAGCTTCGCCATCGATGCCAGCCGCGTCATATCCTCGCCGCGCACATGCGCCGCGACGCAGTTCCAGGTGAGCGCGCGCAGCGCCTCTACCTCGGTGGCAAGCTCCGCCAGACGGAAATGGATGACCTGGTTGTCCAGCAGCGGCTTGCCGAACACGCGGCGTTCGCGCGTGTAATCGATCGTGTCGGCGATCATCCGCTCGCACCCCGCGACCGCGCCGATCGCGGCGTACAGCCGTTCCTCCTGGAATTGCTGCATCTGATAGGTGAAGCCCATGCCCTCCTCGCCGATGCGGTTGCGCACCGGCACCCGCACGTCGTCGAAGAATATCTCGGCGGTGTCGCTCGAATGCATGCCCATCTTCCTGAGCTTGCGCGCGATGGTCACGCCGCGCGCGCGCTTGCCCCCTTCCATCAGCGGCACGCAGATCAGCGTCTTGTTCCGGTGGATGCCGTCGGACGGATCGCCGGTGTTGGCGAGCATGCACATCCAGTCGGCCTGCGTGCCGTTGGTGATCCACATCTTGCCGCCCGAAATGACGTAATCGTCGCCGTCGCGCCGCGCGGTGGTTTTGATCGCGGCGACGTCCGATCCCGCCGACGGCTCCGACACGCCGATGCAGGCAACCATATCGCCGGCGATCGACGGCGCGAGGAACTGTGCACGCACCGCGTCGCTGCCGAAGCGGGCGAGGGCAGGGGTCGCCATGTCGGTCTGCACGCCGAGCGCCATGCGCACCCCGCCCGCGCCGATGCTGCTCGCGGCTTCGTTGAACACGGCCTGATAACTGTAGTCGAGGCCGAGGCCACCATCTTCGACCGGTTTGGATATGCCGAGCAGGCCAAGGTCGCCGAACGCCTTGAACACGCGATGCGCGGGGAAGATCTGCGCTTCCTCCCACTCCTCGACGAACGGATTGATATGCTCCGCGACCGCTTTCAGCGTGGTCTGGCGCAGCGCTTCATGCTCAGGCGTCAGCTGCATCACTGGCCGCCCTGCGCGGAGCCGGCCCGCAGCGCGTCGATCTGCGGCCCGAATTCTTCGAGAATAGCGGCGTACATCGTGCGCTTGAATGGGACGATCAGTTCGGCGACTTCGGCCGGATCGACCCAGCGCCAGTCTTTGAATTCGGGATGCGAGGTGGCGATGTTTATATCCTGATCGTCACCCAGGAAACGCAGCAGATACCATATCTGGCGCTGGCCGCGATACTTACCCTTCCACAGGTTGGCCGCGAGCTCCGTGGGTAGATCATAATCATAGGGCGCGGCGCTGGCCGCGACGATCTCGACCAGCGCAGGCACGACGCCGGTCTCCTCTTCAAGCTCGCGCAACACGGCAGCGTCCGTGCTCTCGCCCTCGTCCACGCCGCCCTGCGGCATCTGCCACGCCTCGACCACCGAATCGAAGCGTTGGCCGACGAACACCTTGCCGTCCGCGTTGACCAGCATCGCACCCACACCGGCGCGGTAGGGGCGATCGGTCATGCCGTTGCCGTCACGCGCGCGACGAGCGCCTTGAACGCCTGCAAGAGTCGCTCGACATCCTGGTTCGCGGACGGCACGCCCTTGCGCAGGCAGATGAAGCCGTGGATCGTGCCCTTCATCTCGATGAATTCATGATCGACGCCGGCATCCGTCAGCCTGGCCGCATAGAGGCGGCCCTGATCGCGGATGGGATCGAGGCTGGCCGTCACGACGACCGCCGGCGGCATTCCGGACTGGTCGAACAGCGCCGGGCTGCAATCGCGGTGCGCCAGATCGGCGGCATAATGGCCGGCGAACCATTCCATGCCATCGCGGGTCAACAGATAACCGTCGGCGAACTCGACGAAGCTCGGATGCTCGGTACCCATGTCGGTCGCAGGATAGATCGGCAGCTGCGCGATCACCGGAACCGCCGCGGGCGCGTCACGCAGTCGCATCGCGGTGACGATGGCGAGGTTTCCGCCGGCGCTGTCGCCGCCCAGCGTCAACGCAGTGACCTGTCGCCCGAGCTCCGCCGGGCTGCCCGCGACCCAGCGCGCCGCCGCCTCGCAATCGTCCGGGCTGGCGGGCCAGGGGTCCTCCGGCGCCATCCGGTAATCGACCGAGATCACCGGCATATCGAGCACCCGCGCCGCCTCGGTGCAGAAGGGCTCGTGCGTGTCGATATCGCCGATGACGAAGCCGCCGCCATGGTAGAAGACGAACGCCGGCCCCGGCTCGCGACGCTCGCGCGCATCATACAGCCGCAGCTTGATGTCCCCGCGCGGGCCCGGACAGGCGAGGTCGCGCACGACCGCGAGCGGCGTCGGCTCCGCATCGGCGATCCCGCGCATCATCAGCATCATCTGGCGCGCAGTGGCAGGGTCCAGTTCGTGCATCTTGGGCCCCTCCTGCGCGTTGAGGAAGGCGAGGAAGGCGCGCACATCGTCGCGCACGTACGGTTCGGTGGTGGTGGCCTTGGTCATTGTCTCTCCTAGCGCGCCATTGCCGGGCGTCGATTCGTGTCGCTTCGCATATCGGTGGCCGAACAAAATCTATTTGGCGCATGTCCGCAAGCGGGCGTAGGGAAAAGGCCAGACAAGCGAAACCGCCGGGACGATCAACGCTTATGGCCACCGCCATTCACGAGACCACCATCGCCGACACCGTGGCCAACCCCGCGTCGGACGCGGTGGTCGTGCGTTTCGCCGGCGATTCCGGCGACGGCATGCAGCTCACCGGCGGCCAGTTCACCCTCTCGACCGCGCTGACCGGCAACGATCTGGCGACCTTCCCCGATTTTCCCGCTGAAATCCGCGCGCCGCAGGGGACCTTGTTCGGCGTCTCCGCTTTCCAGATCAACTTCGGCTCGGACCAGATCGACACCGCGGGCGACCAGCCCGACGTGCTCGTCGCTATGAACCCCGCCGCGCTCAAGACCAATGTCGGCGCGTTGAAGGCGGGGGGCCTCATCATCGCCGACAGCGGCGAGTTCAACGACCGCAACCTCGCCAAGGCGAAATATGGGGCGAACCCGCTCGAGGACGGGAGCCTGGCACGCTGGCAACTGGTATCGATCAACATATCGCAGCTGACGCTCGAAGCCGTGAAGCCGTTCGGCCTCGGCAACAAGGAGGCGCTGCGCTGCAAGAATATGTGGACGCTGGGCCTGGCGCTGTGGATGTTCGATCGCGACCGGCAACCGCTGGTCGACTGGCTGAACGCCAAGTTCGCCAAGAAGCCGGTGCTGGCCCAAGCCAATATCGCCGCGCTGAACGCTGGCCACGCCTATGGCGAAACCGTCGAGATGGGCGGCGACCTGATGCAGCGCGCGGTCGCGCCCGCGCCGGTCTCGCCGGGCCTATACCGCACGATGACGGGTGCCGAGGCGATCGCCTACGGCCTGGTCGCGGGAACCCAGCTTGCCGGCCTCAAGATGTTCTTCGGCGGCTATCCGATCACGCCGGCCTCCGCGATCCTCCACTATCTTTCCGGGCTCAAGGAATATGGCATCACCACGTTCCAGGCCGAGGACGAGATCGCGGCGATCGCCTCGGCCATCGGCGCGAGCTACGCCGGCCAGCTCGGGGTCACCTCTTCCTCGGGACCCGGCATCGCGCTGAAGGGCGAGGCGATGGGCCTCGCCATCATGACCGAGCTGCCGCTCGTGATCGTCAATTCGCAGCGCGGCGGGCCTTCGACCGGCCTGCCGACAAAGACCGAGCAGTCCGACCTTTATCAGGCGGTCTATGGCCGCAACGGCGATGCGCCGATGCCGGTCATCGCCGCCCGCTCGCCGGGTGACGCGTTCGAATGCGCGATCGAGGCGGTGCGCATCGCGACGCAATATATGACGCCGGTGATGCTGCTGACCGACGGCTATATCGCCAACGCTGCAGAGCCGTGGCGGCTGCCCGACCTCGATGCGCTCGAGCCCTTCCCCAAGACATTCCTGACCGAGGTGCCGGAAGGCGGGTTCAAGCCCTATGGCCGCGACAACCGCCTGGCGCGGCCGTGGGTCAAGCCCGGCACGCCCGGCCTTCTCCACCGCATCGGCGGGATCGAGAAGGCGGTAGGCACCGGGAACATCGATTACAGCCCGGAGAACCACCAGGAGATGACCGATCTCCGCCAGGCCAAGGTCGCCGGCGTCGAGGTGCCCGACCAGCAGGTGCTGCTCGGCGCGCCCGGTGCGCGCCTCGCCATCGTCGGCTGGGGCTCGACCTACGGCCCCATTCACCAAGCGGTACGCCGCGCGCGCGCGAAGGGCACGGACGTCGCGCACGTCCACATCCGCCACATTTGGCCGCTTTCCGCCAACCTCGGCGATCTGCTGCGCGGGTTCGGCAAGGTGATCGTGCCCGAGATGAACACAGGTCAGCTCAAGACCCTGCTGCGCGACCAGTATCTCGTCGACTGCCAGCCGCTCAACAAGGTGTCCGGCCAACCCTTCACCATCGCCGAGATCGAAGCGGCGATCGCCAGCGGCCACGGCGGCGAGGTCGACGCCGACGCAACGCAGCTACCAACGCCCGA
Source organism: uncultured Sphingomonas sp. (assembly GCA_965365395.1). Taxonomy (GTDB): domain Bacteria; phylum Pseudomonadota; class Alphaproteobacteria; order Sphingomonadales; family Sphingomonadaceae; genus Sphingopyxis. The sequence goes on along the minus strand of CBDUBN010000109.1, from coordinate 323 downwards.
AAGCGGCCACGACGATGGCACGCTGCACGGCGCGACATCGCCGCAGTCGGCCTGAAGGACAGACAGATGAACGCCATCACCCCTATCGCCCGCGCGACCAGCCCCAAGGATTGGGAGACCGACCAGGAGGTGCGCTGGTGCCCCGGTTGCGGCGACTATGCGATCCTGAAGGCGGTGCAGCGCACCATGCCGGAGATCGGCGCAACGCCGGAGAATACGGTGTTCGTTTCGGGCATCGGCTGCTCGTCGCGTTTCCCCTATTATATGGAGACCTACGGCTTCCACACGATCCACGGCCGCGCGCCGGCGGTGGCGACGGGGGT
>CBDUBN010000108.1:0-6433 GCA_965365395.1 uncultured Sphingomonas sp. | reverse complement strand
CTGAAACAGAGCTGGGGCTTCTGGCCGGCGCTGGCGGCGGGATGCGCGCTGACGATGGCGCAATACGCCGCGATGCTTTGGGCCGGCCCACGGCTGGGGCTCAAGCTGTAGCGATGGCATGCGCGCAAGCTAGGGTATCGGACGCAGATCCGCCGACGACCAGTGGATATGCACGATCCGCCAAGCCCCGTCGCTGCGGCGCAGCACCATCGTTTCGACCGATCGGCTGTTGATGGCGCGGTCGCGATAGGTTCCGGACAGGGTCTCGACGCTGGTCACCCAGGCGATGTTCCCTGCTTCGTCGACGGTGCGACGGACAAGCGTGCGCGGGACGGCGGCGCTGAACGCCGCATCGGCGGCGAGGTGATGGCCTGCATATTCGTCGCGGCTGGCCTCGATGTTGCCGGATTCGAAGATGGCGACGTCTTCGGCAAGGAGCGCGAGCGCGGCGACGGTATCGCCGGCGGCGAGGGCGGCGTGGAATGCGGTTACCGTGCCCACCGGTGTCGCTGATGTGGCGGGCGCGCTCGTCTCGGGCATGGCCGCTCTGCCGGACGCGGGATGCGCGCCCGGGTGCGCGACGGCGGGGCTTGAGGTCAGCACCGCCAGTCCGGAAAGCAGGATCCCGCGCATAGCTGCCTGCATGCCCTTCGTGCCAGTTGTCATCATGTCTTTTCCCTCGATAAGATTTGCATGGCTCACATCGGCACCGGCGAAAGCATGCCCAGCATGGCGACCAGCCCGACGACGCCTGCCGCAATCGATAATTCGCCAGCCAGACTGCGGCGCAAGCCCATCAGGATGGTGCGATCAGCGGACGACGCATTCTGGTTTCGGATCGCGCGCCGCCGACCAACACGGGCGTGGTGCGCCCCGAACGCGATCATGCCGCCGACCGCCATCGCCTTCACAACCAGAAGCGCGCCGTAATCGGTGCGCCATACCGAACCGCTGTTCTCTAGGCCGAAGATCAGCTGCGCATTGACGAGGCCGGTGATCGCAACCGTCAGGACGAGGCCTATCCCAAGCGGTGCGAAGCGATGCATGACGAGCAGCAGCGACGCCGCGCGCGCATCGTCCGGGCGGCGGTGCGCGGCGACGGTCAGCCGCAGGAAGCAGCCGATCGCGCCGAGCCACAGGCCCGCGGCAAGCAGATGCACGCCATTGTTCAGGCGATGGAACAGGCCCAGCCCGCCCTCGGTCGCGGCGGCATGGCCGCTCCAGCCGAGCGTCATCAGCGCGGCCGCGTAGCATAGCGCCGCGATCGGCAGTGCAGCCGAGCGGCGCGGGCATGCGATCAGCACGCACAACCCGGCGATGAGGAGCGCAAGCCGCACGAGGAACGCCGCGCCGATGCTGGTCGCCACGATCATCGCTTCGACCATCGACCAGTCGAGCGCCGGAATCGCGACGCCCATCATCGTTGCGATCGATGCCAGCATCAACGCGACGGACAGCAGCGGGGCGGCGACCGCAACGCCAAGGAGAGCGGTCGAAATCTCGCGACGCGGCGACCAATCCAGGCCGCGCAGCCCGATCAGGCGGAAAGCGGTCCAGCCGAAAAGACCGAGCAGCGCGGCGTAGTGGAGAAACCGAAGCGCAGGCTCGAGCCAATCGCCCACGCGGGCGTCAGCTGACGATGAAGTTGACGGTGCCGTTCATGCGGTGGCCGTCCGCGCCGGCGGCCTGCCAGCGCACTTCATAGGTGCCGCTGCGCAACGGCTGGCGCAGCGTCAGCGTCATGGTGCGGTTGCCGTTCGACCAGGCCGTGGTGAAGTTGCGGATGGTCATGTCGCCATGATCGGACATGCCCGGCATCGCGGTCATGACGATGCTCGCCGCAGCGGTCGGCGGCAGCAGCGCCTCGCTGAAGGTCAGGGACACGACGCGCGGACGGGCGACGGTCGCGCCCTGGGCCGGGGTCGATGCGACGACGCGGGTGTGCGCGTGTCCGACGGACGGTGCGGCCAGCGACGCCGCGGCCATGACGGCGGCGACGAAGACGGATGCGAACCTCATGCGTTTTCCTTAACCTCAGAACCAGAAACGGATGCCGACGACATAGTAAGTGACGCTGGGGTCGTCACCGCGGGCGCGGGCGAAATCGGCGCTGCGGCCGAGCCGCCAACCCTGTTCGACGCCGACGTAAGGCGCGAATTCGCGAATGATTTCGTAGCGCAGCCGCAGTCCGACCTCGACCTTGTCCAGCCCGGCACCGATGCCGAGCCGCGGCACGTCCTGCGCCGCGAGGTTGACCTCGGCGCGCGGTTGAAGGATCAGCCGCTGGGTGATGCGCTGATCGAGCTCGCCCTCGATCCGCACGGTGATGTCGCCGCGGTGCGAGACAAACAGCGCTGCATCGACCTCGAACATATAGGGCGCGAGACCCTGGACGCCGAGGACGGCATGGGTCGTGTCGGGTCCAGCCACGTCCTGACGCAACCCTGCCTGCACATCCCAGAAGGGCGCGATGGCACGCGAGTAGAGCGCCTGCACCTCGGCATCCTCGACGCGCTCGCCGAACGCGCCCTCGCCCTCGCTCTTGAACCAGAAACGGCTGGAGGGTCCGCCGTAATAGCCTTGCAGGTCCCACAGATAGCCATCGGCGCCATCGCGGACCTGCGCCTCGAACCGATCACCCTGGAACCAGAATACGGCGAAATCGCCATGCGTGCGCCGCAGCGCGTCGCGCGATGCGCGCATCGCCTGCGCCCCCCAGATCGCATCTGCGGCACGCGGCGGGCCGCTGCCCGCTTCGACCGGCGGCGGCGTCTCCATGGTCGGTCCGGGGGACGCGTCCGCGCCATTGATCGCGCCGTGGTCCATCATGCTGTGATCCATGCCGTCCATCGGTGCGACCGGCGGAGCGGGCTCGGCCGGCATCGCATGCCCGGCATGCGGATCGACGGGCACGGACCGAGCTTCCGGCGCCGGGGGCGGAGTCGGCATCGGCATCGGCATCGGCATGCCATGCCCCTGGTGTTGCGCCATGACGGTAGATGGAACCGCTACGCCGCCCAACAGGGCAACCGCAAGGATCGGACGCACGCTCACGCCGCGCCGCCCGGCCCGACGACGGTGACCGTCTGCATCATGCCGCCGTGCATGTGATACATGAGGTGGCAGTGGAATGCCCAGTCGCCCGGCTCGTTGGCGGTCAGGTCGAATTGCGCGCTCGCGCCCGGCTGGACGATGACGACATTCTTGCGCGGCTGGTGCGCGGGTTCATTGCCGTTGACCAGCTCGAAGAACATGCCGTGCAGGTGGATGGGATGGCCCATCATCGTGTTGTTGACGAGCTTGACGCGCACCCGTTCGTTCCAGGCGAAGCGGATCGGCACGTCGTCGACAGCGGAATACATCCGCCCGTCGAACGACCACATGTATCGCTCCATGTTGCCGGTCAGGTGAATCTCGAGCAGCCGTGTCGGCTCGCGCGTGTCGCGATTGGGCTCTAGCGCCGCCAGCATGCGGTAGTTGAGCACGCGGTGCGGCACATCGCGCAGCCCGAGCCCCGGATCGCCCATTTTATCGACGGGCGCCATCGACACCATGTCGAGGCCGGGGCCGACCGCGACGTCGGGCGGCAGCAGCGAGGTATCGCGCATGTCCATGCCGGCCATGCTGTGGCTCGGCTCCGCGGGGGCATTGGCGCCTTGACCCGCATGTGTGTCGCCGCCGCTCGGCCCATGGTTCATTCCCATGTCCGCCATCGTCAGCAGCGGCGGATCGCGCAAGGCGGGCGCTGCTACGCGCGCACCCGGACGGCTCGCCAGCATCGCCAGCGCCATGCCCGACCGGTCCATCGATTCTCCGACGATGGCATAGGCTTCCGCGTTGCCCGGCGTGACGATGACATCATAGGTTTCGGCGGTGCCGATCTGGAATTCGTCCACCTCGGCCGGACGAACATTCTGGCCATCGGCGGCGATGATCGTCATCGGCAGGCCGGGGATGCGCACGTTGAAGAAGCTCTGCGCCGATCCGTTGATGACGCGCAGCCGCACGCGCTCACCGGGCCGGAACAGATATTCCAGCCCCTCGGTCGGCCCGCGCCCGTTGGCGAGGAAAGTGTAGGTCGGCGCGCCGATATCCATGATGTCGGTCGGCATCATGCGCATCTCGGCCCACATCCGACGTTCCTCGCCCGACATCGAGTAATCGTCGGTCCAGCTCGACAGCTGCCGGTTGAAATAGCCCTCGCCGGTGCGCAGCCGGCTCATGATGAAATGCGGGTCGAGCACGGTAAAGTCGCTGAGCAGCAGGATATAGTCGCGATCGTAGGCGACCGGCTCGGCGCCTGCCGGATCGATGATCAGCGGACCATAATGCCCCGATTGCTCCTGCAGCCCGGAATGGCTGTGATACCAGTAGGTACCCGACTGTCGGACCGGGAACTCGTAGACGAAGGTCTCGCGCGGGCGGATCCCGGGGAAGCTGATACCGGGCACACCGTCCATCTGGAACGGCAGCAGCAATCCGTGCCAGTGGATCGAGGTATCCGCATCGAGATTATTGGTGACATTGACGCGCAGCTTCTGCCCTTCGCGCAAGCGGATCAGCGGGCCCGGCACGCTGCCGTTGACCGCGATGCCAGGACCGCGCCGCCCTTCGACGACGCGGTGACCGCTGCCAACGGCAAGGTCGATGACCTCGCCGCGCAGTTCGCCGAACCCCGCCGGGATGCGCGGACCGCCTCGCCCGTGGCTGCCGCCATGCACGCTATGCCCTTGTGCCCACGCCGGCATGGCCGCGAAAGCAGCGCCTGCGCCCAGGCTGCCGAGCAACATTCTGCGGGAGAGGTCGTGCACTGTGCGCTTGCCTTTCGAAGGCTCGCCACATACTATACCCCCCTATGGTATCGCAAGCGGGAATGTGATCATGGCAAAGGACCGGACGGCGATCCTCAACCGGCTCAAACGGATCGAGGGGCAGGTGCGCGGCGTCGCGCAGATGATCGCCGATGACCGTTACTGCATCGACATCCTGCACCAGGTGCAGGCGGTGAAGGCCGCCCTGGCCAAAGCCGAGAGCGAGATCCTGCGCGATCATGCGGCATGCTGCGTGTCCGAAGCCATCGCCTCGGGCGATGCCGGCGAACAGCGCGCCAAGTTCGGCGAGCTCATCGACCTGTTCGAGCGCGTGAAGCGATAGGCTGGACCGTCACGCCACCGATAGCGAGGAGCATTTCATGATAGCGTCGATCGGCAAGGCCATATGCAACCGGACCCTTCGTCGGTTCGCCCGTAATGGAGCAGGGCAACCGGCGCGAGGCCTATCGGGTCATGGCCTTCTGCCCCGCCGGCACGCGCGTCTTCGCGTCGCATGAGTGACCGGGCGATGACCCGCGCGAAGTCCGCGATCCTCTACCGGATGGTCATGGACAGCCATGTCTGTCCCTACGGCATCAAGGCGAAATATCTGCTCGAGCGGGCGGGTTACAGCGTCGATGACCGCCATCTCACGACGCGCGAGGCGACCGACGCGTTCAAGGCCGAGCATGGCGTGAAGACGACGCCGCAAACCTTCATCTCGGGCGAACGGATCGGTGGGTACGACGATCTGCGCCGCTATCTGGGCAAGCCGGTCGAGGATGCGGGCGCGGTAAGCTACGTCCCCGTGATCGCCATCTTCGCGATGGCCGCGGCGATGGCGCTCGCGATCGCCTGGATGATGGGCGGCCCGCTCGCAAGCGTGCGAACGGTCGAAACTTTCGTGGCGGTGGCCATGTGCCTGCTCGCGGTGCCCAAGCTGCAGGACGTCGATGCCTTCGCGACGATGTTCCTCGGCTACGATCTGCTGGCCAAACGATGGTTGCCCTACGCCTATATCTATCCCTTGGCGGAAGGCCTGGCGGGCGTATTGATGCTGGCACACGCGCTCGATTGGCTGTCGGTACCGATCGCATTGTTCATCGGCGGCATCGGCGCGGTGTCGGTATTCTATGCGGTCTATATCCAGAAACGCAGCATCAAATGCGCCTGCGTCGGCGGCAGCAGCCGCGTGCCGCTCGGCTTCGTATCCCTGACGGAAAATTTGATGATGGTCGCCATGGCGTTGTGGATGGCCTTCAGGCCAGGGTAGGCAGGTCGATGTGGCGCGCGGATCGCCCGCGTCGCATCGAATAGCGGAAGCATCGGCGCCTCGATCGCTGGTTCGATCCGCAGATCTGGTTGCGATGGGCCTTCAGGCGTCGGGCGACCGCATTTCGCGGGCAGCGAAGCGTGTCGGAACCGGCCGGCTCGACTTTTCGAACTGCATCCGAGACTCTGGAACGGCGCTTATGGAACGCGCCCTCTTGTCGGGGCCGTCCCGGCATAGCCATGCCCCTCGGATGCCCCCGGGAAGCCCCATGCCATGCTTTCGGCAAGCCCGCAGCTCGAAAGGCTGGCGACGCATCACCTCGCTACGGCCAGCGAGTAGGCGGCGGCCA
>CBDUBN010000107.1:0-6461 GCA_965365395.1 uncultured Sphingomonas sp. | reverse complement strand
TCCTCTCCGCTCGCGATGCTGCGCAGCCGCCGGTCGGGCAAGGCCCGCGACATGGTGGCGCCGGGACCGACGCCAGCGCAACTCGCTGATATTCTCGCCATCGCCGCGCGCGTGCCCGACCATGGAAAGCTGCACCCATGGCGGTTCGTGACCATCCGGTCGGACCGACGCGCGGCCTTCGCCCGGCTCCTCACCGAAAGCTATGTTCGCGACCGCGCCGCGGCCGGCCGCCTGGAACTGGAATCGCTCGAAGCATTTGCTGCCGCCGCGCCGACCATGATCGCGCTCCTTTCGACACCGGTGGCCTCGTCCAAGATCCCGTTGTGGGAGCAGCAGATGTCGGCGGGCGCCGTGGCGATGCAGCTGCTCAACGCCGCGCACGCGCACGGCTTCGTCGCGAACTGGCTGACCGGCTGGCCTGCCGGGAGCACGGCTGTGGCGCACGCGCTGGGCGGCACGGAGGCGGACGACCGCATTGTCGGCTTCTTCTTCATCGGGTCGCGCGCGCGCGTTCTGGAGGAGCGGGTGCGGCCCGACCCCGCGGTCGTCGTGCGCGACTGGGCGGGCGACTGAGGCGACCACAGCTGTCGTCCAGTCGCCGCTTGCCGATCAGCTGTATCACTGTCATAGTGCAGCAATGCTCGAAGGGACCAAGCCCGTCTACCAGCGCCTGCGCGATGTCATCGCCGCGGGGATCCTCGACGGCGATTTCGCGGATGGCGCCATGCTGCCGTCCGTGCGCGCCCTGGCCGCCGAACATGGCGCGAACCCGCTGACCGTCGCCAAGGCCTATCAGAGTTTCCAGGACGAGGGGCTGGTCATGGTGCGCCGGGGCGTGGGCATGTTCGTGGCGCCGGGTGCCGCCGCCGCGTTGCGGGCACGATTGCGCGCGGAGTTCCTGACGAGCGTGTGGCCGCCGGTCGCGGATCAGATCCGCCGGCTCGAACTCAGTATCGACGAACTGCTCGACCGCGCCGTCTCCTAGCGCAGATCGGCTCTCCAGCGCCGCAGGACGACGTCGTCCGGGGCGAGGCGCACCGCCTTGCGCAACAGATCGGCCGCATCGGTGCGGCTTCCCTCGCCGCTCACCGCCAGCGCGCGGCCGTACACACCGCTGATTGCCGCGTTACCCGGCATCAGGCGGTAGGCGGCGCGCGCGGGCCCTAGCGCGCCGCGCGCATCGCCGCGTTCGATGCGCGCACGCGCCAGTTGCGACAGCAGCAGTGCGTCGCTCCCCGACCGCGCGATGGCGGCCTCCAGCGCCGCTTCGGCCCGTGGCCAATCGCCCGCTTCGGCGGCCATCGCCGCGCGCACGCGCATCGCGGTCGGATCGGCGGGCCAGCGCGCGCCATAGGCAGCCAGCGCCTCCGCCGCGCCCGCGCGGTCGCCGGTTCGCGCGAGCGCGGCGACGAGGCGCAGCATCGTCGGCGCGTCGGCGCGCAGGCCCCCCGCCGTGCGATAGGCGGCAACCGCGCGGCTCGCGTCGCCGACCGCACCCGCCGCGTCGCCCACCAATAGATGCGCCTGCGCGACGCCGGGGCTGCTCGACGCCAGAGCCTGCGCCAGCGGCAGCGCGAGCGCGCCCTGCCCGGACGCCAGATAGGCGCGGATCGCCGGCACGGCGACGCGCGGCTCCAGCGAGACGGTACCATCCCCCGCACCCGCCAGCGGGGCGGCATCACCGCGCGTAAGCGACGCCGCCCGGTCGAGCGGCTGCACCGCATCGCCCGTCCAGCCCAGCGCCGAAAAGCTGCGCGAAAGGAGAAGGAGCGACCAGCTGTCGGCGTCGCCGCGCGTGGTCAGCGGATCGAGCACCGCGATCGTCCCGCGAAAATCGTCGGTTCCGGATAGCGCGAGCGCGAGCAGTCGCCGTGCCGCGACATTGTCGGGTTGCCGCGCGATCAGGGCGGCGGCCGCATCGCGTGCGGCCGCAGGGCGGTCGAGCATCAGATCGACGGCCGCGCGCAGCTGCAGCACGCCCGGCCGCTCGGCCTCGCTACCGTCGATACGCCGGAGCAGCGTCCGCGCCAGCGCGGGTTCGCCGCCACGCGCGGCCAGCGCCGCCTGCAGATAGAGCGCGCGCGGATTGCCCGGCTCGATCCCTGCGGCCCGGCGCAGCGGCGCCAGCATGGCGCGGGCCCGTCCGGCCTCGCCCAGTGCGGCGGCATAGGACAGCAGCGCCGGCAGATGGTTGGCGTTGCGCTCCAGAGCCGCTTCATACCAGGGCAGTGCGGCGACCGGCCCCGCGCGCGCCAGGACGACGTCGGCCTTCGCGGTCCACGCCTCGGCGGAGTCCGGCGCCATGACCCATGCGCGCGTCGCCGCATCGTCAGCCCCCAGCATATCCTGCTCGGCAAGCCGGTAGCGCGCGATGGCCACCCATCCCTCGCGGTCGTTCGCCGCCGCCACCCGGTCGAACGCGCGCGCCGCCGCGGCGAGATTGCCGAGCCGATAGTGCGCCTGGGCGGCCACGATGACCGCACGGGTCGCGTCGCTTGCCTGGACCGGCCCGGCCAGGGTCGCCAGCGCGTCGGCGGCGCGGCCCTGCACGAGCTGCGAACGGGCGGCCTCGGTACGCACGGCGGCCGTCCGGGCGCCGAGTTCCCGCGCACGCTCGAGCTGGCGTTCCGCCTCCACGCCGCGCTCCAACCCGTTGAGCGCGCGCGCCAGCGCGATGCGCGCGTCGACGTTCAGCGGCTGATCCGCCAGCACGGCCATGAAATCCACGCGCGCGCTGCGATAGTCGCCGGCCGCCAGCGCTTCGGCGCCGCGCTCGGCGGGATCGGCGAGATAGGCGCGCACCGCCTTTGCGGCGCCCACCAGCGCCAGCACGCCGACCATGGCGGTCAGCGCCAGCATGATCGGCGCGCGCCGCTTTCCGCCCCGCCCCCTTTCCCGCAGCGCCTCCCGTCGCGCGCGACGCCGGCTAGGTGGCGCCAAGGCCATGCGATTTCATGAGATCGTAGAGGGTGGGACGGCTGATGCCGAGCAGGCGCGCGGCGGCGGAGACATTGCCCTCGCTCGTCGCCAGCGCGCGGCTGATGGCGCTCTTTTCGGCCGCCTCGCGCGCGCCACGCAGGTTGAGGAAGGCGGGTCCTTCGGTCGCCTCGGCGAGATCGAGATCGGCGGCGGTGATCGTCTTGCCCTCGGCCATGATGCTCGCGCGCTTGATCCGGTTCTCGAGCTCGCGCACATTGCCCGGCCAACTCCACGCTTCGATCGCCGCTGCGGCGTCGGCCGACAGTTCGCGCGCAGCGCCGCCGCTTTCGCCGGCATAGCGGCGCAGCAGGTGGCGGGCCAGCAGGATGGCGTCACCCGGCCGTTCCCCCAGCGACGGGATCGCCACGACGATCTCGGCGAGCCGGTAATAGAGGTCCTCGCGGAAACTGCCGTCGGCGACCATCGCGGCGAGGTCGCGGTGCGTCGCGCACACGATGCGCGTGCTGACCGGTATGGGCTTCCTGCCCCCGATGCGCTCGATGACGCGTTCCTGCAGGAAGCGGAGAAGCTTGACCTGCAACGGCAGCGGGATGTCGCCGATCTCGTCCAGGAACAGGGTGCCGCCGTCGGCCTGCTCGATCTTGCCTTCGGTCGTCTTGACCGCGCCGGTGAATGCGCCCTTCTCGTGCCCGAACAGCTCGCTTTCCAGCAAGGTCTCCGGAATGGCGGCGCAGTTGATCGCGACAAAGGCGCGGTCGCGGCGCGACGACAGGTCGTGCAGCCCGCGCGCGAGCAGTTCCTTACCCGTCCCGCTCGCGCCCAGCAGCATGACCGAGACATCGGCGGATGCCACCTTCTCGATGGTGCGCGTCACCTTGATCATTTCCGGCGCGGCGGTGATCAACCCGCCCAGCACCGTCATTTCGCCCGGCACGGCGGCCATCAATCGGCGGTTCTCATGCTCCAGCGCATGGACGTGGAACGCGCGGCGCACGATCGCGCCCAGCTCGTCGATGTCGACCGGCTTGTGGTAGAAATCCCAAGCCCCGGCGGCGATGCCGATCAGCGCGCTTTCGCGGGCGTTGTGGCCCGAGGCGATGATCACCTTGGTATCGGGCGACAGCTTCAATATCTCGCCGAGCGTGCGAAAACCCTCGCTCACGCCGTCGGGGTCCGGCGGCAGGCCGAGATCGAGGGTGACCACGCATGGCTCCTCGGCGCGCAGCAGCGTCAGCGCCTCCTCGCGCGACCCCGCGACCACCACCTCATAGTCCTCATAGGCCCATTTGAGCTGGCGCTGCAGTCCGGGATCGTCCTCGACGACCAGCAGTTTGGGCTTGGTTATGCTATCGATGCGGCTCATGCGGCTTCGCTCGTCTGGCTGTGATGGGGCAGTGCATCGGCAGCTTGCACCGCGACCGGTAAGGAGAGTGTGAAGACGCTTCCCACACCCTCGCGGCTTTCGACGTCGAGTGTGCCGCCCATCGCCTCGGCGAGCTGGCGCGACTGATAGGCGCCGATGCCGAACCCGCCCTCCTTGGTCGAGCTGAACGGGCGGAACAGCGCGTTGCGGATGAATTCCGCGCTCATGCCCACGCCTGTGTCCTGTACGCTGACGCGGGCGTGCCCCGCATCCCCGTGGAGCCGGATGCGCACCGGCGCATCGCCCGGGGTCGCGTCGATCGCATTCTGCACGATGTGCAGCAGCAGCTGCTCGATCGGCTCGGCATCGCCGCGCGCGAGGCGTGCGCCCTCGTCGACCAGTTCCACGCGGTGGGCGCCGCGCTTGGCGATCATGACGCGCCGGGCGACCGCCTTCAGATCGACGCTGTCGCTCGCGTCCACCCGCACCCGCTCCTGCTGACTCAACCGCTGCATCAGCTGCGCCAGCCGCTCGGCGGACAATTTCAACGTTTCGACCATGTCGACGCGGAAATCGGGATTGTCGCCGTGCCGTTCCGCATTGCGCGCGAGAACGCCCATCTGGCTCGCGAGATTCTTGACGTCGTGCATCATGAACGCGAAGCGGCGATGGAATTCCTCGAACCGGCCGCTCTCGGCAAGCGCGTCCGCCCGGCGCGCCTCGGCGAGATGGCTGGCGGCCTGGCGGCCCGCGACCTTCAGCAGATCGAAATCCTCCCAGTCGAGCGCGCGCGTAACGAGCGGCCGGGCAAGCAGCACGATACCCTCGAGATGGCCAAGGTGATCGAGCGGAACGGCGATCCACAGCGCGCCATCGGCGATCAGCACCGCTGGCACGACCGCACGTTCGGCCTCGGGCGCACGGCCCGCCCGCACGTCGTCCAGCTGGACGATGCGTTCGCTTGCGCTCATCCAGCCCGCGAGGGCGTCCCAGTCCGGCGGCGAGGCGTCCACCAGCCGGGTCGGCCATTCCACGCTCAGCCCCAGATGACCCGCGCGGTCGCGTGCGATGAGCGCGCCGCCGGGTGATTCGACCATGTCCGCCAGCGCCTTCACCACACGCGCCTGCAGCGACAGGCCGCCGTCCTCGGGGCGGTGCAGCGTCGCGGTGAAGCGCAGCCATTCGCTGCGATAATCGTAGCGGTGCTCGAAGAAATGCTTGACCGTCCACACCCGCGCACGGGCGCGCAGCCGTGGCGACAACAGCATCAGCGCCAGCGCCGCCAGCGCCGACGCCAGCACCGCGCCCTGCGCGCGGCCGCTGAAATCGAGGCCCGCGCTCGACATCACCCCGGCGACCAGCGCCAGCATCGCCAGCCATCCCGCGATGGCCGCCGCGGCGAGGCTGCGGAATGCCGCCGGGCGGGACAGCCGCACCGCCTGGCCGCTGGGCCGGAGCGCGGCGATGGCGAGCGCCGCGGCAAAGGCCAGCGCCGCGAGCGGCCGCACGTCGATCAACAGCATCGCCGGCTTTCCGCTGAGATAGCCGATCGCATAAAGATTGAGATCATAGGCCCACAGCGCCGCCAGCGCGCCCAGCGGCAGGCTCATCGCGCGGCGCTCGTCCGCGCGGCCGGCCTCGACCAGGTTGTGCAGCAACACCAGCGCGCCCGCGGCGAACAGGAGGCCCAGCGTATCGAGCATGTGCGTGAGGGGATGCAGCGCGGTGCCGCGCATCCCCGCGGTGATCAGCAGGCCCGCCTTCAACGCCTCGATCGCCGCTAGGCCGACGTAGATCGCGCCGATGGGCGTGACGCCCTGCCGCTCGTCATGCCGTCCGGCGATCGTCGCCATGTACCAGAGCCAGGCGAGATTGCGCGCCGCCTCCATGATCAGCGCGGCGCCATGGCCCGCGCCGAACGAACCCAGCGCCACCAGCCACATGGCTGTTGCGGCAAGGGCGACGGGATAGGCGGGTGCCCGCCGCCGGCCCGCGCGCAACACGGTGAACGCCGTCAACCCGGCGAGGACGGCCGCGCCCGCGAACGCGGCGAGCCCGCCGATGATGTCCAACGGTCCGTTCACCGCGCGCCCTCCGGCCACAGGATCACGCGCAGCGTCTGCAGCAGGATCAGCAGGTCGAGGAAGGGCGTGTAGTT
>CBDUBN010000106.1:0-6516 GCA_965365395.1 uncultured Sphingomonas sp. | reverse complement strand
TCCATACCGAGGCGATCGGGCGCATGCCGCGCTGGTTCGAGGCGGTGTTCAACACACCGTCGCACCACCGCGTGCACCACGGCACCAATCCGCGCTACCTCGACGCCAACTATGCCGGCGTGCTCATTGTCTGGGACCGATTGTTCGGCACCTTCACGCCCGAGGTGGACGAGGAGCCGGTACGCTATGGGCTGGTGCGGCAGCTCGGCAGTTTCAATATATTGTGGGCGGCCAGCCACGAATGGATCGGCATCGCGAAGGACGTTTGGGCGGCGCCGTGGCGGCACAAGCCGGGCTATCTCTGGCGCCCGCCCGGCTGGAGCCACGACGGCAGCCGCGAGACGAGCGACAGCATCAAGGCGCGCTGGCGCGCGCGGCAGGAGCGGCCGGCGGGCCCGCCGCGACAGGGCGGCGCGGGGCGCTAGGCATTTCGCTTGCCAGCCTGTTTGGTGACATTCATGTAAGCTGGCAGGCGACCGCGGGCAACGCGGCGCGGGAGAGCGTCGCATGGAGCAGTTCGACATCATCGTCATCGGCGGCGGATCGGCGGGCAGCGCGGTCGCGGGGCGGTTGTCCGAGGACCCGGCGCTGCGGGTGTGCCTGCTGGAGGCGGGCGGGCGCAACGACGATTTCCGCGTGCGTACGCCGGGTTTCATGCCGTTCATCGGCGACCGGTCCAACTATCGCTACGAGACGGTTCCGCAGCCGGGACTGAACGGGCGGGTGGGATACCAACCGCGGGGAAAGGGACTGGGCGGATCGTCGGCGATCAACGCCATGGTCTATATCCGAGGGGCTCGGTTCGATTACGACCAGTGGGCCGCGCTCGGCTGCACCGGCTGGGGCTACGACGACTGTCTGCCCTATTTTAAACGCAGCGAGGGCAACGAGCGCGGCGCGGATGCCTTTCACGGCGCCGACGGGCCGCTGAACGTCATGGACCAGCGCTGGCCTAATCCGGGCAGCCGCGCCTTCGTCGAGAGCGCCGCGTCGCTGCAATTGCCGCGCAACGAGGATTTCAACGGCGCGAGCCAGGACGGGTTCGGCCTGTATCAGGTGACGCAGAAGGGGGGCGAACGCTGGTCGGCGGCGCGCGCCTATGTCGATCCCGCGCGGGCGCGGCCCAATTTCGAGGTGCGCACCGGGGCGCTGGTGGAGAAGCTGCTGATCGAGGACGGGCGCGTCACCGGCGTCGCGCTGCGCCGCGGGCGCGAGACCGAGGTGCTGCGCGCGCGCGCCGGCGTGGTGCTGTCGGCGGGCGCGTTCAACAGTCCGCAGATATTGATGCTGTCGGGGATCGGCCCGGCAGAGCATCTGGCGGAGCGGGGCGTGGACGTGGTGGCCGACGTACCCGCGGTCGGCGCCGACCTGCAGGACCATATCGACTATGTCGCGAGCTATGTGACCCGGTCCACCGACCTGTTCGGCGATTCGCCGGGCGGCACGTGGCGGATGGTGAAGGCGATCCTGGAACACCGGTTCCGCAAGACCGGGATCATGACCACCTGTTTCGCCGAAGCCGGCGGTTTCTGGCGCGTGTCCCCCGATTCGCCCGCGCCCGACGTCCAATATCATTTCGTGCCCGCCATGCTGGAGGATCACGGCCGCACCAAGGTGAAGGGCCACGGCTTTTCCTGCCACGTCTGCGTGCTCCGCCCCGAGAGCCGCGGCACGGTGCGATTGCGCTCGCGCGATGCCGCCGCCGCGCCGGTGATCGACCCCGATTTCCTCAGCGACGACCGCGACATGGCGGTGATGCGCGCCGGCGCGCGGATGCTGCACCGCATTCTCGAAAGCCCGCCCCTGGCGGACTATGGAGCGACCCGGCGGCGGCCGGTCGACCTCGGCGACGATGCCGCGCTCGACGAGGAAATCCGCAACCGGTCGGACACCGTCTATCACCCGGTCGGCACCTGCCGCATGGGAAGCGACGCGGGCGCGGTGGTCGATCCGACGCTAAAATCGCGCCATGTCGGCGGCCTGTGGGTAGCCGACGCCAGCATCATGCCGCGGCTGGTGAGCGGCAACACCAACGCGCCGAGCATCATGATCGGCGAGCGGGCGGCCGAATTCGTGCGGGCGGCGCTCGCGGGGTAAGCAGCGCCATTGCTTCGCTACGCTCGCAACGACGAAACCAGGGTCAACGCAAAAAAAACGGGCCGGAGGTGCAAGCACGCTCCGACCCAGCCTTCCGGGCTCTCCCCTCCCGAAACTCGTGACACCTTTATGACTCGGAAAGACGCGGGTGAAAAGGAGAAAATGCCGTTTCTGACAGCAGCGGTGCCATTTTTTTCGACAACAGGGCGTGCGGGCTAAAAAAAAAGGCCGGAACTCGCGCTCCGGCCATAGGTGGTTCGCAGGAGGAACCTGGGGAGGGGGCCGTCGCTCGTTCCGGGTGGGAGGAAGAAGAGCGGGCGACGGCCCCCAAGCTGGATCAGTAATTATAGGCGCGCTCGCCATGTTCGGAGAGGTCGAGGCCCTCGCGCTCCGCCTCCTCGGTGGGACGCAGCCCGGTGGTGTATTTGAGCGCGGCGAAGAGGATGGCGGAGACGATGCCGCTCCACAATATGGTGGTCCCCACGGCCCAGGTCTGGGTCCAGACCTGGCCCGCCATGTCATATTCGCCCGCGACAACGGGAAAGACGGTATAGTCGAGCCAGCCTTGCCCGCCGAGCGCGGGGTCGGCGACGATGCCGGTGCCGATCGCGCCGACGATCCCGCCCACGCCATGGACGCCGAACACGTCGAGCGTATCGTCGTAGCCCAGGCGGTTCTTCACATAGGCGACGAACAGGTAGCACAGGCCCGAGGCGACGAAGCCGAGCAGGATGGCCCATCCGGGCGCGGCGAAACCGCTGGCCGGGGTGATCGCGACGAGGCCGGCGACGGCGCCGGTGACCGCGCCGAGCAGCGACGGCTTGCCGTGGTGGAATTGCTCGATCAGGCACCAAGCGACCGCAGCCCCGGCCGTCGCGACGAAGGTGTTGACGAAGGCGAGCGCGGCGATGCCGTTGGCTTCGAGATTGGAGCCGGCGTTGAAACCGAACCAGCCGACCCAAAGCAGGGAGGCGCCGATCATGGTCATGGTCAGGCTGTGTGGCGGTGTCGCCTCCCGCCCATGACCGACGCGCGGGCCGACGATGAGGCAACCGACCAGTCCGGCAATGCCTGCGTTGATGTGGACGACGGTGCCGCCCGCGAAATCGAGCGCGCCCATGCCCCACAGATAGCCCATGTCGGTCGGCGCATCGGCGAGGAAATCGGGGCCGGCCCAGTACCAGACCATGTGCGCGATGGGGAAATAGGCGAAGGTCAGCCAGGCGACCGTGAACAGGATCAGCGGGGTGAATTTGATCCGCTCCGCGAACGCGCCGACGATCAGCGCCGGGGTGATGCAGGCGAAGGTCATCTGGAAGGCGATGAACGCATATTCGGGGATATAGACGTTGTTGCTGAACGTGGCGGCGACGGTGGTCGCGTCCACGCCCGTAAGGAACGCCTTGGACAGGCCGCCGATGAAGGGCGAGCCGCTCGTGAAGGCGAGGCTGTAGCCGTAAGCGACCCAGACGAGCGCGGCGACGCTGACGATCATGAACACCTGCATGAGGAGGCTCAGCATATTCTTGGTGCGCACGAGCCCGCCGTAGAAGAGCGCGAGCGCAGGCACGGACATGAGGAGGACGAGCGCGGAGCTGATCAGCATCCAGCTCGTGTCGCCCTTGTCCACCATTGTCGCCATCTGTTCGGGCGACGGCGCGCGGATCGGACCCGTGGCCGCGGCTGCGGCGGCGCCCGACAGGACCGCGCCCAGCGCCGCGCTCCAGGTTGCAAATCGTGTCACGGCTCGGCTCATGGTCGGTCGATTCCCCCTCGCGAAATTACCTGTCACAGCGCGGCCTCCCCGGTTTCCCCGGTGCGGATGCGGGTCGCCTCGGCGACGTCCAGCACGAATATCTTGCCGTCGCCGATGTTGCCGGTGGCAGCGATCTGCTGGATGGTCTCGACCACCCGGGGCCCGATGCCATCGTCGCAGACGAGCTCGATCTTCACCTTGGGCACCATGTTGGTGGCATATTCGGCGCCGCGATAGATCTCGGTCTGGCCCTTCTGCCGGCCGAACCCCTTGACCTCGGTCACCGTCATCCCCGCGATGCCGAGCGCGGTCAGGCTTTCACGCACCTCGTCGAGCTTGAACGGTTTGATGATGGCAATGATCAGTCGCATGCGCCCCCCATGTGCTGCCGCTGGAAAGATGCCCTGCAATCGCCGTGCCACGCGCCGAGATGCCGGCGTTTCGTGGCGGGAACGGCGTCCGGATCGTTGCGTCGGACGGCCGGCTGGCTGTGTGCGGGCACCCCGTGCCCGATTTTCAGGCAGTGAGGTCGGCGTAAACGGGCAGGTGGTCCGACGCCTGCGCTGCCAAGGCGCTGTGATGCACCCCGCGCCGGGTGGCCGCGAGATCGGGCGAATGGACGATGCGGTCGAGCATCGCCATCGGGCGGCGGGTGTGGAAACTGCGTCCCGGCGCGAGGACGTGCCACCCGGTGAATTCGCGCAGGGCGCCGCCCGCGGGCGACCATTCGTTGAGGTCGCCCATCAACACGGTGGGGCAGGGCGCGCAGTCGCCGAGGTGCGCGAGGATGGCGCGCACCTGTTGCCGCCGGCGGATGCCGCTGATGTCGAGATGCATGCCGACCACGCGCAAAGGCGCGCCGCCGATCATGAGGTCGGCGCGGATCGCGCCGCGCGGCTCGATCGTGGGCAGCGGCACGATCGCGGCCTCCACGATCTCGACCGACTTGCGCACCAGAAGCGCGTTGCCGTGCCAGCCGATGCTGTGCGGCCGCGTGTCGAGCGGCACGGGCTTGTAGGTGCCATGGTCGTCGATCATCTGGCGCGGCAGGCAGGAAATGCGCGTGCCGAAGCGCCGGTCCGCCTCCTGCAGCGCGACGACGTCGGCGTCGATTTCCTGCAGGACCGACAGGATGCGTTCGGGGTCGCGGCGACGATCGAGCCCCACCGCCTTGTGGATATTGTAGCTCGCGACGCGCAGATTCACGGCAGCGCGTCGCCGAGGAAGGCGCTGGCGGCGTCGCGATCCTCGGGCAGGACCATCAGGCGGACGGGAATCAGGAAGCCGACGCCTTCGCCGATGTTCATGCCGCTATCGAAGCAGAAGGCGGGAATGCCGGCGTTCTCGAGCCTCTCGCGCGCGAGTCCGGCCTCGTGCGCATTGGCGAAACGCGCGAGTTCCACGAGGCTCACGGCGGCGGGGGTCGCGCTACCAATCCGCGCCGGCGGCGACGGCCTCGGCTTCGCCCGGCCGATCGGCGCGGCCGAGCACCGCATTGCGATGCGGGAAGCGGCCGAAGCGGTCGATCACCGCGAAATGCTTTTGCGCATAATCGAGATAGGTCGGGTTGCCGAGCGCGGCGAACAGGCGGACGGATTCGCGCTGGTCCTTGATGTCCTCGCTATGCTCGAAGGGCAGGTAGAAAAAGGCGCGGCGATCCGTGTCGAGGCCCGCGTCGAGCCCGTTCGCGATGCCGGCACGGGCGATGGCGAGCGCGGCATGATCGGTAGCGAACGCCTCAGCGCTGCTGCGGTGCGTGTTGCGCGGCACCTGGTCGAACAGCAGGATTGCGGCAAGCGCGGTGTCCGCGTCTTTAGTAAAATGCCTGGTCGGTTGGCTGCGCAAGGCGTCGCGCCAGCCAGCGAAACGCTCCGTCACCGCGGCGTCGAACTCTGGGCCGCCGCCAAACCAGTCCTGCATCCCATGCTCTTCGAACCAGAAGGCAAGTAGGCGCTGTGCCCAGTCCGGCGGCGGAGCCGCGGCTCTCTCGTCTTCGCCACTCACGCGGCCGTCCCGCCGACGGTGATGCCGTCAATCAGCAATGTGGGCTGGCCGACGCCGGCGGGGACGCCCTGGCCGCCCTTGCCGCACACGCCGATGCCTTCGTCGAGTTCGAGGTCGCTGCCGATGCCGCGCACGCGGGTCAGCACCTGCGGCCCGTCGCCGATCAGCGTCGCGCCTTTCAGCGCCTCGCCGATGCGGCCGTTCCTGACCCGCCACGCCTCGGTGCACGAGAAGGTGAACTTGCCCGAGACGATATCGACCTGCCCGCCGCCGAAGCTGGTGCAGTAGATGCCGTCCTTCACCCGTGACAGGAGCTCGGCGGGATCGTCGGCGCCGGCCTTCATGAAGGTGTTGGTCATGCGCGGCATGGGCGGGTGGGCGTAGCTTTCGCGCCGGCCGTTGCCCGTCGGCTCCATGCCCATCAGCCGCGCGTTCATGCGGTCCTGCATGTACCCGCGCAATATGCCGTCCTCGATCAGCACGGTCTCGCGCGTCGGCGTGCCTTCGTCGTCGATGCCGAGCGAGCCGCGGCGGCCGCCCGCGACGGGCGACGCGAGACTGCCGTCGTCGACCACGGTGACGCCGGGCGCGGCGACGCGGGCGCCGATGCGACCCGAGAAGGCGCTGGTGCCCTTGCGGTTGAAATCGCCCTCCAGCCC
>CBDUBN010000105.1:0-6556 GCA_965365395.1 uncultured Sphingomonas sp. | reverse complement strand
CTTCGGCGCCGGAAGCCTGGCCGAGGTGCCTTTTTCCGCGCTGGTCGATGGCGCGGTGGTGGCGGGCGCGATGGACCGGTTGCTGGTCACCGACGAAGCGGTGCGGGTGATCGACTACAAGACCGGCGCGCATGTGCCAGGCGACGCGGCGGAGGTGCCGCTGGGCTATCTGCGGCAGATGGCGGCCTATGCGGCGGCGCTCGCCGTGATCTTTCCGGGCCGGCGCGTGGAGGCGGCGCTGTTGTTCACGAGCGGTCCGGTGCTGATCGATCTGCCGCCCGCGCTGCTCGGCCTGCACAAGCCGGGCTATGGCGGGAGCAAGCAGGCGTCGGCCGGGCACGCTTGAGGGGCGCGCCCGCGCTTCCTATGTGAGGCGCATCGGCGACGGTTAGACGACGCGGCAGGAGAATGAACATGGCGACCAAGGCGATCAGCGACGCGAGTTTCCAGGCGGATGTGCTCGACAGCAGCACGCCGGTGCTGGTCGATTTCTGGGCCGAATGGTGCGGGCCGTGCAAGATGATCGGGCCGAGCCTGGAGGAGATCAGCGACGAACTGGGCGAGCGGGTGGTGATCGCCAAGCTCAACATCGACGACCATCCGGACACGCCCGGCAAGCTGGGCGTGCGCGGCATCCCGACGATGATGCTGTTCAAGAACGGGCAGAAGGTCGCGGAAAAGGTGGGCGCGGCGCCCAAGAGCGCGCTCAAGGGCTGGCTGGAGAGCGAGCTCGCCTAGCTGCGATAGTCGGCGTTGATGCTGATGTAGCCGTGGGTGAGGTCGCAGGTCCACACGGTGGCCTGTCCGTCGCCGAGCCCCAGGTCGACGCCGAGCCGGATATCCTGCCCGCGCAGGTGCGCGGCGACGGGGGCCTCGTCATAGGCATCGACCGCGAGGCCGGCCTGCGCCACCCATTTGTCGCCGAAGCGGATCGCGAGCCGGTCGCGGTCGGCGGGTTCGCCCGCCTTGCCGACGGCCATGACGACCCGGCCCCAGGTGGCGTCCTCACCCGCGATCGCGGTCTTCACCAGCGGCGAGTTGGCGACGCTGAGGCCGATGCGGCGCGCGCTGGCGTCGCTGACGGCGCCGGTGACGTGCACCTCTATGAATTTCTGCGCGCCTTCGCCGTCGCGTACGATCTGTTGAGCGAGATCGAGCGCGACCGCACGGATGGCGGCGGCGAGCGCGTCGGCACCGGGATCGTCCATGGATGCGAGGACGGCGTTGCCGGCGGCGCCAGTGGCGAACAGCAGCAGCGTGTCGCTGGTCGATGTATCGCCGTCGACGGTAATGCAGCTGAAGGTCGCATCGTTCGCCGCGCTCAGCATTTCCTGCAGCAGCGCGGGTGCGACGGCGGCGTCGGTGAAGATATAGGCCAGCATGGTCGCCATGTCGGGCGCGATCATGCCCGATCCCTTGGCGATGCCGACGACCTCGACGCGCTGCCCGCCGACGATGGCGCCGGCGGCCGCGCCCTTGGGGAAGGTGTCGGTGGTGCAGATGGTCCGGGCCGCTTCCTCCCACGAGGCCGGGGCAGCGTCGAACACCGCGGCGAGGCCTGCACGCGCGCGGTCCTGCGGCAAGGGTACGCCGATGACGCCGGTGGAGCAGACGAAGACGTCGGCGGGCGCGCAGCCGAGGTGATCGGCGACGCGCTCGGTGATCAGCGCCACCGCCTCGCGCCCGCGATAGCCGGTGAAGGCGTTGCTGTTCCCGGCGTTGACGACGAGCGCCCGCGCGCTGCCACGCGCGATCCCCTCACGGCACATCTCCACCTCGGTCGAGCAGCACAGGTTGCGCGTGGTGACGCCGGCGACGCTGGTGCCCTCGTCGAGCTCCACGAAGGTGAGGTCGCAGCGGTCCCACTCCTTGTAGCGCGCGCGCGCGACGCGGGCGGTGACGCCGCGGATCGCGGGGAGGTCGGGAAAGCGGTCGGGGGCGAGGGGGGAGCGGGTCACGGGGCTTGACCTTTGTGCGGGCGCGTTCAGTATCGGCCGCGCGATAGATAGTGCCGAGGAGCGACGCAATGTCCCTGCTTTCCCTTGCCGTCCTGCTGGCGAGCGCCGGCGCCGCCGCGGATGCGGCGACGCCGGCGCGCTCGATCAACGGCGGGCGCGACTGGATCTACACGACCGATTATCCGGCCGACGCCCTGCGCGAGCGGCGCGGCGGCGTGGTGACCGTGCGGCTGACGGTGTCGCGCCGCGGCACGGTGGACGAATGCGCGATCGAGCAATCGAGCGGGCACCGCGATCTCGACGAAATCAGCTGCATGGCGATGGCGATGCGTGGCCGCTACGAACCGGCCCGCGACGCGCGCGGCCAGCGGATCGCGAGCACCGTGTTGCGCCAGATCGTCTGGGACCCCCGCACGGTCGCGCCGTCGGGCTGAGGGCGCGCATCCGACGACGTGGACGTCCGCGGCGGTTTCGCCTATGCGCGCCGCAATCCTGCCGCGCGATGATCCGCGCCTGACACGAGAGACTGTTTGGAACTGCTGACCATCCTCTATGCCTTGTTGGCGGCCGTCACCGGCATCGGTGGCGGGGAGCGGACGGCGATGGTCGACCCGGGCGTCGTCAGTGCGTCCGCGTCGTCGGCGTGCGCGGCGGAGCGCGGGGCCGCGAGCGCCGCGCGGCGGATGCTGGCGGCGAAACGCGTGCGGCCGCCTCTGCGCATCGCGCAATGGATTGCCGAGCCGCGCGCGAGGGCATTGCCCGGGGCGCCGGCCATGCCGCGCCTCGCAGGTTTCGCCAACCGGCGCCAGTAGGGCTGCGCCGCCCCCCGCGGCTGCTCCCCAGTCCCCGCCTATCCCCCGGTTGCGTCGCCGTGCGCGCCGAGCCCGCTATTCAGGAAATCATCCCATGTTCGGCAAGGTCGCCAAATCCATCTTCGGGTCGTCCAACGACCGCTACGTCAAATCGCTCGGCAAGATCGTCAGCCAGATCGCGGGCCATGAGCCGGCGCTGGCCGCGCTGTCCGACGAGGGACTGCGTGACAAGACCGCTGAGTTTCGCGCGCGGCTGCAGGCGGGAGAGACGCTCGACGACCTGTTGCCCGAGGCGTTCGCGGTGGTGCGCGAGGGCGCGAAGCGCACGCTCGGCCAGCGGCATTACGACGTGCAGATGGTCGGCGGCATCGTGCTCCACCGCGGCGAGATCGCCGAGATGCGCACGGGCGAGGGCAAGACGCTGGTGGCTACGCTGGCCACCTACCTCAACGCGCTCGAGGGCAAGGGCGTGCATGTCGTCACGGTCAACGACTATCTCGCGCGGCGCGATTGCGACTGGATGGGGCAGGTCTATCGTTTCCTGGGGCTGACCACGGGCGTGATCGTGCCCAATCTGCGCGAGGACGAGCGGCGCGCGGCCTATGCCGCGGACATCACCTATGCGACCAACAACGAGCTCGGCTTCGACTATCTGCGCGACAACATGAAGTACCGGCGCGAGGACATGGTCCACCGCCCGTTCAACTATGCGATCGTCGACGAGGTCGATTCGATCCTGATCGACGAGGCGCGCACACCGCTGATCATCTCCGGCCCGACCGACGACAAGTCCGACATGTATGTCGCGGTCGATGCGCTGATGAAGCAGCTGGAAGAGGGCGATTACGAGAAGGACGAGAAGCAGCGCAGCATCATCCTGACCGAGGAGGGCACGGAAAGGATCGAGCGCATGCTGGAGGAGGCCGGGCTGATGCACGGCAGCAACCTCTATGACATCGAGAACACGCAGCTGGTGCAGCACGTCAACCAGGCACTGCGCGCGAACGTGATGTTCCGGAAGGACACCGACTATATCGTCAAGGACGGCAAGGTCGTCATCATCGACGAGTTCACGGGCCGCATGATGGACGGGCGGCGCTGGTCCGACGGGTTGCACCAGGCCGTCGAGGCGAAGGAGGGCGTGCGCATCGAGCCCGAGAACCAGACGCTGGCGTCCATCACCTTCCAGAATTATTTCCGCATGTACCCCAAGCTTTCGGGCATGACCGGGACGGCGGCGACCGAG
Source organism: uncultured Sphingomonas sp. (assembly GCA_965365395.1). GTDB lineage: Bacteria > Pseudomonadota > Alphaproteobacteria > Sphingomonadales > Sphingomonadaceae > Sphingopyxis. The sequence continues at coordinate 2,540 of CBDUBN010000105.1, read as the reverse complement.
GCGCCCGAATTCTTCGACATCTACAAGCTCAACGTCGTCGAGATCCCGACCAACCGGCCCGTGCAGCGGATCGACGAGGAGGACACATTCTACAAATCGACGATCGACAAGTTCCAGGGTATCGCCGCGACGATCAAGGAGCATGCCGAGAAGGGCCAGCCGGTGCTGGTCGGCACGGTGTCGATCGAAAAGTCCGAGCTGTTGTCGGGCTTCCTGACCGAGCAGGGGGTCGAGCACAGCGTGCTGAACGCGCGCATGCACGAGCAGGAGGCGCATATCGTCGCGCAGGCGGGGCGCAGCGGCGCGGTGACCATCGCCACCAACATGGCGGGGCGCGGCACCGACATCCAGCTGGGCGGCAACGTGGAATTCCGCATCGGCGACGAGCTGTCGCACCTGCCCGAGGGACCGGAGCGGGAGGAGGCCATCGCGCGCATCACGCGCGAGGTCGAGGAGGAGCGCGAGCGGGTGAAGGCGGCGGGCGGCCTGTTCGTGCTGGGGACCGAGCGGCACGAGAGCCGGCGTATCGACAACCAGCTGCGCGGCCGTTCGGGCCGGCAGGGCGACCCGGGCCTGTCGCGTTTCTACCTCTGTCTCGACGATGACCTGCTGCGCGTGTTCGGCCCCGACACGATGTTCTCGAAGATGATGCGGTCCAACCTCGAGGACGGCGAGGCGCTGCCGCCGTCGCGCTGGCTGACCAAGGCGATCGAGACCGCGCAGAAGAAGGTCGAGGCGCGCAACTACGATATCCGCAAGCAGGTCGTCGAGTATGACAATGTCATGAACGACCAGCGCAAGGTGATCTACGAGCAGCGCAGCGACATCATGGATGCCGATGCGGTGGACGATGTACTGTTCGACATGCGGCAGGAAACGGTCAACGGGCTGGTATCCGACGCCTGCCCGCCGGGCAGCTATCCCGAACAGTGGGACCTCGCTGGCTTACGCCAGCGGGCGTCCGACATACTGGGCATCGAGCTGCCGACGGAGGAATGGGCGGAAGAGGACGGCATCGAGCCGGAGACGATCGAGGAACGGGTCGCCGCCCTCGCCGACGCGCATATCGAGGCGAAGACCGCCGAGGTCGATCCCACGGTGTGGAAGGGCATCGAGAAGAGCATCCTGCTCCAGAGCCTGGACCATCACTGGAAGGAGCATCTGTCGACGCTCGACGCGCTGCGCACGGTCATATTCCTGCGCGCCTATGCGCAGAAGACGCCGATCAACGAGTATAAGCGCGAGGCATTCCTGCTGTTCGAGCGGATGCTGGCGACGATCCGCGAGGATGTGACCCGGACCGTCGCGATCGCGCAGCTGCGTTTCGACGAACCCGCGCCGCTCCCTGAACTGCCCGATTTCCTGACCAGCCATTTCGACCCGTTCACCGGCGACGACGACACGTTCGACCGCGACATGGGCACGGGCGCCGGCGTGACGACGGTGATGATGCCGCCGATGCAGAGCGTGCGGCCCGAGTTGCCGGAGACGGACGGCGAGGTGTTGGCGCCCGAGAGCCGCAATGCGCCGTGCCCGTGCGGATCGGGGATGAAGTACAAGCATTGCCATGGGGCGGCGTAAACGCGCAGCTTCATCTCGTCATGCCGAAACGCGTTCGGGATGACGAGGGTCCGGAGCTGACGGCGGCGTGCTAGCCTGGCTCGCCCCGACGTTCGCGCTGACCGCGCTGATCTATGCCTCGGTCGGATTCGCGGGCGGATCGACCTATACCGCGCTGCTGGTGCTGGCGGGCGTATCGCTGCCGCTGGTGCCGCTCGTCAGCCTGGCATGCAATATCGTGGTCGCGAGCGGCGGCGTGCTGCGCTTTGCGGGCGCAGGGCATGTGCCGTGGCGGCGCGCCGTGCCGTTGCTGCTCGTGTCCGTGCCGCTGGCCTGGATCGGCGGTCGGCTGCCGATCGATCCGGCGCTTTTCGTACTGCTGCTGGGCGCGAGCCTGGCGGTGGCGGGGCTGCTTTTGCTGGCCGGGCCGGACCGGTCGGCGACGCGCGCGCCGGTCGAGCCGCATCGGCGGACGGGATGGCTGGCCATTGCCATCGCCGCGCCGCTGGGGCTGCTATCCGGTCTGGTCGGCATTGGCGGCGGCATCTTCCTGGCGCCGGTCCTGCACTTGATGGCATGGGACAGCGCGCGGCGGATCGCGGGGACGGCGGCGCTGTTCATCCTGGTCAATTCGATCGCCGGGATCGCCGGGCAGGCGACCAAGCTGGGCGATGGCGCTCTGCTTAGTGAAGCGGTAGGCTGGTGGCCGCTGGTCGTCGCGGTGCTGGTTGGCGGGCAGCTGGGCAGCGCGCTGGGCGTGCGTTATTTCCCGCAAGGGATCATCCGGCGCGTGACCGGACTCGTCATCCTCGTCGCCGCCGGACGGCTTTTGCTGGCCTAGCCGATACGGCCGGCGACCAGGCTGTCCACGACGCCGGGATCGGCGAGGGTGGACGTATCGCCCAGCGCGCCGACGTCGCCCTCCGCGATCTTGCGCAGGATGCGGCGCATGATCTTGCCGCTGCGGGTCTTGGGTAGGG
>CBDUBN010000104.1:0-6646 GCA_965365395.1 uncultured Sphingomonas sp. | reverse complement strand
CCTGCCACACCGCGGCGGGCGCGCGTTCGACCAGGTCGATCACCAGCGTGTCGGGCAGGCGCCGGCTCACCCGCGCGTCACCGACCCAGCCGTAACGGCGCAGGTCCGCGCGCACCTCGGCGAGATCGATGGCCGCCATCGAGCGGTCCTTCTGCGCCAGCGCGATATCGTAGACGCGCAGGCGGTCGAGCCGGTTCGCGCCGACCACCTCGATCCGCTGTACCGTGAAGCCCGCGCGGCCGATGGCGGCGACCAGTTCCTCGCGCGCGAAGGCGGTGACGCCGGTATAGGAGGCGGCCGCGAAGGCGGCGACGCTGAGCAGCGCGGCGAACAGGACGACGGCGGCCTTCTGCACGACCGCTGGCGGAAAGGGTTGCGCCTGCAGCAGGCGCTGGATGAGGCCGGGTCCGCGCCGGGCCCGCCGCGCCGGCGCGCGTGCCCTGCCCTTGCCGCGCTTGACCGTCTGTGCCGGCTTCTTCCTGGCCGTCACAGCGCTTCCTCGACGATGCGCTCGACCAGCTCGGCATAGTCGATACCGCGCGCTTTCGCCTGTTCGGGCACCAGGCTCAGTGGCGTCATGCCGGGTTGGGTATTGACCTCGAGCAAGTAGATGCCCGCCTCCCCCGCCTCGTCGTCCCAGCGGAAATCGGAGCGCGAGGCTCCGCGGCAGCCGAGCAGGCGGTGGGCGTCGAGCGCGATGGCCTTCATCCGATCGGCGATCGCTTCGGGAACGTCGGCGGGACAGACGTGAAGGGTCAGACCGTCGGTATATTTGGCGTCATAATCGTAGAAGCCGCCCGACTTCACGGTCAGCTCGGTCACTGCGAGCGCCTCCCCGCCCAGCACCGCGACGGTCAGCTCGCGCCCCTTGATGAACGGTTCGGCCAGCAGTTCGTCGAACCGCTGCCACGGGCCGGTCGCGTCGCGCGCGATCGGACTGCCGTAGTTGCTCGCCTCGCGCACGATCGCGACGCCGACCGACGATCCCTCGTTGACCGGTTTGAGCACAAAGGGGCGCGGCAGCGGGTCGCCATCATACAGGCTTTCGCTCGCCACCACCCGCCCTTGCGGCATGGGGATGCCGTGCGGCACCAGCCGCTGCTTGGTCAGTTCCTTGTCGATGGCGATGACCGACGTGACCAGGCCGGAATGGGTGTATCTCAGGCCCATGAGGTCGAGCAGGCCCTGCACCGTGCCGTCCTCCCCCGGCACGCCATGCAGGGCGTTGAAGACGACGTCGGGCGCGGCCTCGGCCAGCCGCGCGGCGACGTTGCGGTCCATGTCGATGCGCGTGACGCGGTGGCCGCGGCTTTCGAGCGCGCGCGCGACTCCCTCGCCGCTCATCAGCGATACCTCGCGCTCCGCCGACCAGCCGCCCATCAGGACGGCGACATGCCAGGGACCGCGGCTCATGCCGGCCTGCCCACGCGTTTGTCCGGCGCTTCGGCCAACAGGCCCACGCGCTGGATTTCCCATTCGAGTTCGATACCGCAATGCGCGCGAACGCGCCGCCGCACTTCCTCGCCCAGCGCCTCGATCTCCGCGCTGGTCGCGGCGCCGGTGTTGATCAGGAAGTTGGTATGCTTGTCGCTGACCATCGCGCCGCCCAGCGTCAGACCCCGGCAGCCGGCCGCATCGACCAGTTGCCAAGCCTTGTGGCCGGCAGGATTCTTGAATGTCGATCCGCCGGTTTTCGAACGCAGCGGCTGCGAGGCCTCCCGCGCGGCGGCGATGCGGTCCATCTCCCCCTGGATGGCGTCGGGCTCCCCGGGGCCTCCGCGAAAGCGCGCGGCGACGACGATCGCGCCGGCGGGCAGCGCCGAGTGGCGGTAGCTGTAGCCCATGTCCGCGGCGTCGAGCGTCAGTCGCTCGCCCGAGCGCAGCAGGACGTCGGCGTCGACCAGGATGTCGCAGGTCTCGCGGCCGTAGGCACCGCCGTTCATCCGCACGAAGCCGCCGACGGTGCCGGGAATCGAGCGCAGGAATTCGAGCCCGGCGATCCCGGCGTCGCGCGCGGTCGAGGAGACGAGGATGCCGCTTGCCCCGCCGCCGCACCGCAGGGTCGTCGCGTCCACCGCGTCGGCGCTCGCGAACGCCTTGCCCAGGCGGACGACCACGCCGGGCACGCCGCCGTCGCGGATGATGAGGTTGGAGCCGAGGCCGAGCGCCATCACCGGCACCCCGGGATCGAGCGCGCGCAGGAACTGTGCAAGATCGTCGGCATCGCGCGGTTCGAACAGCCACCCGGCCGTGCCGCCGCTCTTGAACCAGACCAGCGGCGCCAGCGGGGCATCGGGCGTCAGCCTGCCGCGCACGGCGGGCAAGGCGCTGGGTCGAATGGCGGTGAGCATCAGCGATGCGCCTCCACCGCGGCGGCGAGACCCGCGGCGGTGCGGGTGATGTCGCCCGCGCCCAGGCACACGATCATGTCGCCTGCGCCAAGGTCGCCCGCCCCGATTTGCGCGGCGATGGCGCCGGCGGCACTCTCCGGCCCCTCGGCGACGACCGCCCGGCGATGGCCTCGGTCGCGCAGACCCGCGATCAGCACATCCGATGAAACGCCGTCGATGGGCGCTTCGCCCGCGGTATAGACGGGCAGCGCGATGACGCTGTCGGCATCGTTGAACGCCTGTTGAAAGCCGTCCATATGATCGCGCAGCCGCGTGTAACGATGCGGCTGGACGAGCGCGAGGACGCGCCCTGCCCCAACACCTTCGCGCGCGGCGGACAGGACGGCACGGATTTCCACCGGGTGATGCGCATAGTCGTCGATGACGTCGATCTTGCCGCCTTCCACGGCGATCCCGCCCACCCGGGTGAAGCGGCGCTTGACGCCGGCAAAACCATGAAAACCGGACACGATGCTTTCGTCGGCGATACCCATGTGCAGCGCCACGGCGATCGCGGCGAGCGCGTTCTGGACATTGTGGCGGCCCGACATCGGCAGATGGATGCCCTCGATGGTGCGACCGTTCCCGTCGCGGTCCCGCACCACCACGTCGAAACGGTTGCCGTCGGGGCCCGGCACGACGTTGGTGCCGCGCACGTCGGCCTGCGCCGAAAAACCGTAGGTGACGATGCGCCGGTCGCGGATGCGCGGGATGATCGCCTGCACTTGCGGATGGTCGAGGCACAGCACCGCCGCGCCGTAGAAGGGGACATTCTCGATGAACTCGACGAACGCGTCCTTGATGGCGTCGAAATGCCCGTAATGGTCGAGATGTTCGGGATCGATGTTCGTGACGACGGCGATGGTGCCGTCGAGGCGCAGGAAGCTGCCGTCGCTCTCGTCCGCCTCCACCACCATCCAGTCACTGGCGCCGAGCCGCGCGTTGGAACCGTAATTGTTGATGATGCCGCCGTTGATGACGGTGGGATCGACCCCGCCCGCATCGAGCAGCGCGGCGACCATGCTGGTCGTCGTCGTCTTGCCATGCGTGCCCGCGATGGCGACCGTGGATTTCAGACGCATCAGTTCGGCCAGCATCTCCGCGCGGCGAACCAGCGGGATACGCCGGGCGAGCGCGGCCTCGACCTCCGGATTGCCACGCTGCACCGCGGTGGAGGTGACGACGACGGCCGCGCCCTCCACATTCTCCGGCGCATGGCCGATTGCGACCGCGATGCCGCGGCGGCGCAGGCCCTCGACGACATAGCCCTCCGCGATGTCGCTGCCCTGCACGCGGTAGCCCAGATTGTGCATCACCTCCGCGATGCCCGACATGCCGATCCCGCCGATGCCGACGAAGTGGATGATGCCGATGTCGGTGCCGACACCCCTCATGCCGGTGCGCCGACCAGGCCGGCGGCGGCGGCGCGAGGCGCGGCGGCGCCCACCTGGATGACGTCCATCAGCCCCGCGCCGCCCGATCGTTCGACCAGGTCGGCGAGGTCCGCGGTCGCGTTCGGTCGCCCAACGCCGAGCGCGCGGGTCGCCGCATTTTCGAGCGCGCCGGGCTCGAGCGCGAGCTTCTGCATCTGCTTGGCAAGCTCGACCGCGGTGAAGCGCGGTTGCGGGATCGAGCGCGCCGCACCGACCTCGACCATCTCGCGCACATTGTGCGTCTGGTGGTCGTCGGTGGCGATGGGCAGCGGCACGAAGATCGCCGGCCGGCCGGCGCAGCTCAGTTCCGCGATGGTCGACGCGCCGGCGCGGGCGATGATCAGGTGCGCCCAGTTGAGCTGTGCCGGCATATCTTCGATATAAGTGGTTGTTTCAGCTGGGATGCCGTGCGCGATATAGGCGGCACGAACGCGCTCTATATCCTCGCGCCGGCACTGCTGCGTCACCTGCAGCCGCTGGCGGAAACTGAGCGGCATCAGCGCCAGCGCGTCGGGCACGACCTCCCCGAAGACGCTCGCGCCCTGGCTGCCCCCGGTCACGAGCAGGCGGAACACGCCGTCCTCGCCGAGCGGCGGATAGCCCAGGGTGCGCAGCTCGATCACCGCCTCGCGCACCGGGTTACCGACCAGATGCACCTTGCGCGCCGCGCGCGCCGGCAGCCGGGCGACATGGGGGTAGGCGGTGGCGATGGCGTCGACCGAGCGGGCGAGCAGGCGGTTGACGCGGCCCAGCACGGCATTCTGCTCATGGATGACGCTGGGCACGCGCAGGGACCGCGCGGCGAGCAGCGACGGCAGCGAGGGATAACCGCCGAAGCCGACCGCGGCGCTCGGCCCGAATTCGCGGATCAGGCGCATCGCCTCGGCCCGGCCGCGCCATATGGCCGACGCCGCCTTCAGCCAGCCGACCGGCCCGCCGCCCGCCCGGCCCGCCGGCAACAGGTGCAATTCGACCCCGTCGGGCAGCCCGGGAATGCGCGCGCCGCGATCGTCGGTGACCAGTGCGACGCGGTGGCCGCGCGCGATCAGTTCGGTCGCCAGGGCATAGGCGGGCATCATGTGCCCGCCGGTGCCGCCTGCCGCGAGGACGAAATGGCTCATCCCTGCCCGCCCCATTTCACCACATAAGGCGAGCGCTTGAGATAGGGGTTACGCCTAGTGAAGGCGAGTAGCAGGCCCAGCCCGACCGCCAGCGCGATCATCGATGACCCACCATAGCTGATCAGCGGGAGCGTCATGCCCTTGGACGGGGCGAGCTGCAGATTGACCGCCATGTTGATCAGCGCCTGCACGCCGATCTGCGTGGTCAGGCCCGCCGCCGCCAGCATCGTGAACGGGTCATCTTCGTCCAGCAGTTTCAGGAACACGCGCACCACGATGGCAAGGAAGATGATCGCCACGGCCAGGCACGCGACCAGGCCGAACTCTTCGCCGATCACCGAATAGATATAGTCGGTGTGCGCCTCCGGGAGCTGAAACTTGGCCGTGCCGCCGCCCGGCCCGGTGCCGAAGATGCCGCCATTGGTGATCGTCGCATGCGCCTTGTCGACCTGGTAGGTGTCGCCCTCGCCATAGATGAAGTTGTTGATGCGGCTCGTCGCGACGGGATAGAAGAGATAGGCGGCGACGATCAGCCCGAAACCGGCCGCGACCAGCCCGCCGACGATGCGGCCAGAGACGCCCGACAGCAGCAGTAGCGCCATCCACATCGCGCCGAAAATCACGGTCTGGCCAAAGTCCGGCTGCTTCATCAGCAGGATCGCGATGATGCCGACCAGCGCGCCGGACAGCGGCACCACCGGCAGCGTCTTGTCCTGATGCTTGAGCGAAAGGAGCCAGGCGAGCGCCACGACGAACAGCGGCTTCAGAAACTCGGACGGCTGGAACTGGGTGAAGCCGAGGCTGATCCAGCGCGTGGCGCCGTTTTTCTCGAAGCCGATCAGCGGCACGGCGGCGAGCATCACCGTCATGAAGGCCGCGCCGGCGAGCGCGAAGCGGCGCACCATGATCTTGGGCAGCATCGAAATGCCGAGCATCACTGGCAGGCTGAGAGCCACCCAGAAGAGCTGCTTCCAGAAGAAATAGAGCGGCGGAAACGTCACGTCCCCACCCGAATAGCGATGCGCGGCCGACGGACTGGCGGCGGCGACCGACACCAGACCGATCGAGATCAGCACAGTGATCAGCATCAGCAGGACGCGGTCGATCTCCCAGAACCACAGGCCCAGCGCGCTGCGGTCGGCGCGGCCGAATTTCTGCACCTGTTTCTTGCGGCGGATCGCGGCGGTGTCGGTCATGAAAGTGCCCCCACGGCGGTGCGGAACGCTTCCCCCCGCGCCTCATAGTCCCTGAACTGATCGAACGACGCGCAGGCCGGCGACAGCAGCACCGTGTCCCCCGGCTCCGCATCATTGGCCGCTCGCCGCACGGCTTCGTCGAGCACCCCGCACTCGGCCACCGGCATGTGCGGGGCAAGAATGCGCGCAAACAGCGCCCCCGCCTCGCCGATTGTGTAAGCCGAGAGAACATGCCAAAAATGCGGCGCGCAGGCGTCGAGTTCGTCGGTCTTGGCTTGTCCGCCGAGAATCCAACGCACCTTCGGATAAGCGGCGAGTGCCGGCGCGGTCGAAGTCGGGTTCGTCGCCTTACTGTCGTTTACGAAGAGAACCCCGGAGCGTTCCGCAACACGTTCCATGCGGTGCGGGAGACCGGGATAAGTGCGAAGGCCTGTCTCAATCTGCTCCTGCGTCAGGCCAAGGATGTCGCAAACTTCCGCAGCCGCCTCCGCGTTCTGCTGGTTGTG
>CBDUBN010000103.1:0-6659 GCA_965365395.1 uncultured Sphingomonas sp. | reverse complement strand
GGCGGGCCGCATCCGCCGCACGCCCCCCATGGTGCCGGCATGAACCTGCCCGTCATCGTCCAGGCCGGCCTGTGGGGTCTGCTCTCCGGAAGTGCGCTGCTGCTTGGTGCGGTCATCGGCTATTATGCGCGTCTGCCGGCGCGGCTGGTGGCCGCCATCATGGCGTTCGGCGCGGGCGTCCTAATTTCCGCACTGTCGTTCGAGCTGGTGGAGGAAGCGGCGGCGCGGGGCGGCCTCCTTCCCACCGCGGCAGGTTTTCTGGGCGGCGCGCTCCTGTTCACGGTCGCCAATCTTGCCATCGCGCGCCGCGGCGCGAAGCACCGCAAGCGTTCGGGCGACCAGCAGGATGACGAAGGCGGCAGCGCGGGCGCGCTCGCGGCCGGCGCGCTGCTCGACGGCATCCCCGAATCGATGGTCATCGGGGTCAGCCTCCTGGGTGGCGGGGGTGTCAGCCTGGTGGCGGTGATTGCGGTGTTCCTGTCCAATATTCCGGAGGGGTTGGCATCGGCCGCAGGCATGAAGCGGGCGGGAAGGGGCGCGGGCGCGATCCTGACTTTATGGGGCGGAATCGCGCTGGCGAGCGGTATCGCCGCAATGATCGGTTATGGCGTATTCGGCGGTGCTCCGGCGGAAGCCATCGCGGTCGTGCAGGCGCTGGCGGCGGGCGCTATCCTCGCCATGGTGGTGGATACGATGGTGCCCGAAGCCTTCGCCGAAACGCACGAGATGTCCGGCCTGATCACGGTGGCGGGCTTCCTCGTCGCCTACGCGCTGTCTAGCGGCGGGTCCGGCTAGGGTCCGCGACGCGCACCGCAGCCCTGGGCCTGTCGGGAAGCAATAAGGCGAGCTATCCTCGAAAAGCCCGGGACCTCGGCGCGGGAAGCCGGCATTGCGCTAACGCCGCCGCGCGAACGCCGCCCGAAGCTGCGCACCGGCGAAACGCTGGGCCAGGCGTGCGTCCGCGATCACCGCATCGCCGCCGAAGAACTCATGCGTCGTGCCCGGAAACTCGCGGCGCGTGACCGGGACGCCGGCGGCGCGCAGCCGATCAGCGAGCATCATGCCCTCGCTCGCCAGCGGATCGACCTCGGCGGCGATGATCGTCACCGGCGCCAGTCCCTGCAGGTTAGCGGCGACCAGATTGATGCGCGGGTCCATCAGGTCGGCGGGGGTGCGCGCGGTGTGATGCAAGAACCAGCCCATCGCCGCACGGTTGAGCGGCATGGCGTTCGCGTTCGCCTGATAGCTGGCCGTGTTGAGATCGCTGCCGGCGATGGGATAGATCGACAGGATGTGCGCGGGCGCCTGCAGTCCCTGCTCGCGCGCGGCGACCGCGGTGGCGACCGCCAGATTGCCGCCCGCGCTTTCACCCGCCAGCGCGACCCGGCGCGGATCGCCGCCGATCGAGCCTGCATTGGCCAGCACCCAGCGGTAAGATGCCAGCGCATCGTCATGTTGCGCCGGAAACTTCGCCTCGGGCGCGCGGCGATAGTCGACCGAGATCACGATCGCCTGCGCTTCGCGGGCGAGTGCGCGGGTCGAAGCGTCATACACCATCGGGTCGGCCAGCACCCAGCCCCCGCCGTGAAAATAGACGATTACAGGCAGGTCGCGCGCGGCGCCCGCCGGCATGTACATCCTGGCGGGGATCATGCCGGCACCGCCCTGCACCATGATGTCGCGCACAGCCACGCCCGGCGGCGGCGTGGTCGGCCGGCCCTGCTGAACCAGGACGGCGCGCACGCCATCGGCGAAGCTCGGCTGCAGGCGCGCCTCCGCCGGGGTGAGCGTATGATAGGGGCGCAGCGGCATCGCCTTCAGCGCATCGAGCACCGCCTGGTTATCGGCATCCACCCGCGCGCCGCTGAACGGGATACCCGGCTGACCCATCGGCGCGGCCCCGCGCATCCCATCCATCGGTGCCGTGCCGGGTGTCGCGCAGCCGGCAAGTGCGGCGGCGAAAGCAACGGTGGCGAGCAGGGAGCGGGTGGCGAATTCGGGCATGGTGAACCTCCTGTTGGTTGCCCGCTCAATCGTTCGTCGCGGCATCCGTTCCGTTGGTCGCGGCCCGGCCTCGACCAGCGCGGGTGCAAAGCAGGGAACACAGCGAACCCGCGCCGGTTGTGACGCTAGTCTCGGCAACAGGAAATCCGCCAATGATCCGCACCCTCGCAATCGCAGTGCTCGCCCCGGTCACGCTCGCCGCCGCACCTGCCGCCGCCCAGTCCGCGCCGCGCGCACCATCGCTCATGGCGCCGCCGCCGATGGCCGCTGCCAGCCGTCAGGCGATGCCCTATCTGATGCTGACCGGTGAATCCGATGTGTTTGAGATCACCACCGCGCAGATCGCGTTGATGAAAAGCGGTGACCCCGCGGTCCGCGAGTTCGGCACGATGCTGATCGACCATCATTCGCGCACCACCAACCGCACGATCGCCGCGGCGCGCGCAGGCGGCGTGACGGCGCCGCCGCCGGTGCTCAACGCGCCCAAGCGGGCGATGATCGACGCATTGATGGCGGCGTCGCCGGCCGAATTCGACCGTATCTTCCTTAGCCAGCAGGTGCCGGCGCACGAGGAAGCGCTCGCGCTGCAGCAGGGCTATGCCGCGAACGGCGATACCGCGACCCTGCGCACGACAGCCGCCGGTGCGGTACCGATCGTGGAAAGCCATCTCGAAACCGCGCGCCGGCTGCTCGCCGCGCGCTGATCCCGGCAGCGCCGCCGCGTGCCGCTAGCGCGGCGGCGGTGCCGGCTGGCGATAGGTGCCGACGAGCGTACCGGTCGCGAGCACATGTCCCTGCATCGCCGCGAGCAATTCCTCGCGCCCGGCGCCCGGAACGATGGGCAGCACGGTGTCGAGCGCGAACAGCTGGAAATGATAGCGGTGCGGCCGATCCCCGATGGCCGGGCGCGGGCCGAAATAGCCCACGGACCCGCGCGTGTTGGTGCCCTGCCGCGCATTGCCAAGGTCGGGCAGCTGCGGGATGGCCGGCAGCGCTTCGGGCAGGCTCGTCGTGCCGGCCGGAATGTTCCACATGGTCCAGTGGACGAACGGCAGGCCGACCGGTGCGTCGGGGTCCTCCATCAGCAAAGCGTAGCTTCGCGTACCCGCGGGGCCGGCGCTCCAGGACAGGGCGGGCGAGACACCCTCATAATAGGCGGAATGGACAGGCGGGATCGGCGCGTTGCCACGGAAGTCGCCCGACGATACCGCTAGCCGCCCGCTGGTCCGCGTCTCCGCCCTGGCACCGGCCAGCGCCGTGCCGAACGGGCGCGGTTCCTCGGTCATGGGCGGCGCGAGCGTCGCCGGCATGACGGGCGATCGATCGGCGCCGGCGTAGCTCACACGGTAGATCACGCCGTTGACATCGTCGGTGAACAACAACGCCCCGTCGCGCGCCACGGCCAGCCCGACAGGGCGCCCGCTGTGCGTCGGACCGTTGGGGCCGGTGCGCAGAAACCCAGTGACGAACGGTTCCATACCGGTGGGCTGCCCGTCGGGCCCGAAACGCACGCGCACCACCTCATAGCCCGACGGGTCGCTGCGATTCCACGATCCGCGCATGGTGACGAAGGCGTCGCCCTGCGCGCTGAGCGGGAACATGCCACCGCGATAGAAGGCCATCTGCATCGGCGCCGCATGCGCGCTGTAGCCGGTGACCGCGCGCCGGCTCATCCGGTCCCAATCCTCCATGGTCAGCCCGCCTGGCGGCTCGTCCTGCGGGTTCCAGCCGCCCTGCCCGTAGATGTAGGGCCAGCCGTAGCTCCGCCCGCGTTCGATATGGTTGAGCTCCTCTATCTGCTGCCGGTCGCCCAACCAGTCGATGCCATGGTCCATGCCCCATAGGGCGCCCGTGCGCGGATGCCAGTCGTAGCCGATGGTGTGGCGCAAGCCGGATGCGAAGATGGTGCGGCTCTTACCATCGGGGGTCATGCGCAGCATCGCCGCGCTTTCAGGGCTGGATTCCGCGCAGGCGTTGCACGTCGATCCGATCGAGACATAGAACATGCCATCCGGCCCTCTGGCGATCATCCGCGCCGGGTGCTGGCCGGTGGACGGCAAGTCGTCCACGATCTCGTCCAGCGCTCCGAAGCTGCCGTCAGCGGCGATGGCCGTGCGATAGATGCGCTCGCCCGCGATCAGGTAGGCGGTGCGTCCGTCGATCTCGATGCCGTGCATCAGCGGCCGGCGCGCCAACACGCTGCGCATGTCGGCCCGTCCGTCGCCGTCGACATCGCGGAGCATCATCACATCGCCCTCGTCGCGGCGCGTCAGATAAACGGTGCCGTCGTCGGCCACGCGCAGCATGCGCGCGTTGCCGAGGCCGTCGGCGAACACCTCGATGCGATAGCCTTCGGGCACGCGCAGGCTGGCCACGTCGGCGTTCACGCGCCGCGGCTCCACCACCGCGCCGTCGACGCGCACGTTCGCCGCCATCGGATCGGGCAGCGGCTGGCCATTGGGTTCGACCGGTCGCTCGCCGATCTGGCCTGCCTGGGCGAGCGCCGGCGCGGCGACGCCACACAGGAGGAGGGCGGCGAGGGTGGAAGATTTGCGCATGTGGCGAGGTCCCCTGGATTGCACGCCAATGTGGTCGCGCACCCCGCACTAACCGGGTCGCCGTCCCCTGGTTCCCGACCGGTCCTACAGCGGCGCTGCAAGCAGCGGCATGCCGCCGCGCGGGCGCAGCGTGACCCCGCCGACCGGATCGGGCCGAAACCCCTGCGGCAGCGCGAAACGCCGCGCCGCGAGCCAGCGGGCGAGGATGATCAGCGCCTCCATGGTCGCGAACCGCGCACCGACGCACACACGCGGGCCGCCGCCGAATGGGAGATATTGATAGCGATGCTGCGCCGCCTTCGCTGCCGGCGCGAACCGCCTATGGTCGAACCGGTCGGGATCGTCCCACAGCGCGCGGTGGCGATGGATTACCCAGGGCCAGATCGAAACCAGATCGCCCGCCGCAATACGCTCGCCTGCCAGTTCATCGGCCGCCTGCGCCTCACGGTCGAAGCGCGGCGCGGGCGGGTAGAGGCGCATCGCCTCGTCCAGGCATTGCCGCAGGGTCGGCAATGCGTCGAACCGAGCGCCGGGCTCCAGCGCGAGCACGGCGATCGCCTCGGCGCGCACCTCCTCCTGCAATTCGGGCTGCGCGGCGAGGCAATAGATGGTCCAGGCCAGCGCGTTGGCGGTCGTCTCGTGCCCCGCGACGTAGAAGGTTATGGCATTGTCCACCGCCAGTTCCGCCGCCTCTTCGGGCGGGAAGCTCTCGCCCAGCGCGCGGATCAGCCCGCCGAAGAAATCGCTCCGCTCAGCCTCGTCGCGTCCGCCGGCTGGACCCCGGTCGCGCACGAGTTCGGCCAGGGTGGCGCGCAGCCACGTCCGCGCGTCGCGCGCGCGGCGCATGATCGGCGTGGGATCGAAGTTCTGCAGCCCCAGCATCGTCGTCAGCCGCGCCTGGCCGCCGGCCATGACCAGCGCCTCGATATGCCGGCTCGCCACGCCTTGCGTCAGCCGCGCGTCGCCGCCGAACAGGCTGTGCGCGATGATGGCCATCGTCGTACGCGTGGCGGCATCCGCCATGTCGATGCGCGCAGGGCCCGCCGGCCAGCGCGCGACCTCATCGGCCGCGCACGCATCCATCCCGGCCGCCATGCGCGCGACCATGGCGGGCGCAAAGGTCGGCGCGACGATGCGCCGCTGCGTGCGCCAATCATCCCCCTCCGCGCTCAGCAGGCCGCGTCCCAGCAACGGCGCCATCACCCGCTGCGCGATGCCGGGCCGCAGGTAGTTCGCCTTGTTGGTCAGCAGCACGCGCTCGACCGCGGCGGGTTCGGACACGATGTGCACGGTGAAGCCAAGGACGCGCCGCGTCTTGATCGGCACGTCGAACGCAGGTTCCGGCCAGCCGTGCACCGAATTGCGCAGCCGTTCGCCGGTGAAACCGCGCCAGACCGACACCCAATCGGGGGTGCGCGGCGGGATCGCGGGGACGAAGCGTGCCTGGCTGGCCATGACCGCGCCTTACCACAGCGCGCCCCCTGCCGCGTGGTAAATCTTGCACGCGGCGGAACCCGTCGCCGCGTCGCCCGGTTGAAAGCGCATGGGCAAGGCCGCCCGGTAGTGGAGATTTCGCATGTCGATTTTGGACAAGGTCGTGGCGGCGGTCGCACCGCCGGAGAGCGACGAGACTCGGATGAAGGCCCGCGCCGACGCGCGCAAGGAAGCGACGCCGGGCGACTGGCTGTCGATGGTACTCGACCATCACGACCAGATCGAAGCGGCGTTCGCGCAGGTGAAGGCCGGTCGCACCGCCGAGGCGCGCAAGACGGCGCTGAAACAGCTTGCGATCGTCCTCAACGGCCATAGCCTCGCCGAGGAAGTGGTGCTTTACCCCAACGTCGCCGAAAGCGGGCACAAGGCGCATGCCGCCATGGCCTATGAGGAGCAGACCATGGCCAAGATCGAGATGGCCCTGCTCGAGAAGCTGCCGGCCATGAGCCAGGAATTCGACGACAAGCTGGAACATATCCGCGGCGCGGTGACGCACCACATGTATTCGGAAGAGACCGACTGGTTCCTCGACCTGAAGCGCGAGGTTCCGAAGGCCGACCAGACCCGCCTCGCCGCGCGCTACACCGAGGAATATCAGCGCTA
>CBDUBN010000102.1:0-6791 GCA_965365395.1 uncultured Sphingomonas sp. | reverse complement strand
TCACCTCGGCGATCGAGATGAGGTCGCCCGAATTGATCTTCGCCTCATATTCCTGCGCGCGGCGCGACCACATGGTGCGCTTCACCTTGGGCTTGGTCTTCAGTATCTCCAGCGCGTCCTTCAGCGTCTTGTCGCTGGAGAGCTTGCGCATGCCGACGCTCTCGACCTTGCCGACGGGCACGCGCAGGGTCATGCGCTCCTTTTCGAAGCGCAGCACATAGAGTTCCATCGTCGTGCCGGCGATCTCCTGGTGCAGCAGCTCCATTACACGGCCGACGCCATGCTTCGGATAGACGACATAGTCGCCAACATCGAATGCGTGCGCTTTGGAGGTCATAGTGGGTCCTTTCCGGTGCACCCGCGTGATGTCTTGCGCGATCGGGCTCGTGCGGCGGCAATAGCGTCGCGGCGGATACGCTCGGCGAGCGCATCCGTCGCAACGGCTGGCGATGTCAGGCTAACAACGACCTATGCGGCACTTTGCGAACGACAATCCGGTCACTTTCGTCAAGCGGGGATCAGCGCGGGGGTTGGCATCGCGCTGTTGGAGCCGGTTTATCAGGATTGTGACAAAATTGCTAGTCCGCCGCGCGCCGCGTCACCGCCCCCAGGAACGCCAGGAATCCGCGCTCGACCGGCTCGAGGCCCCGCGCGCGCCGGGGCAGCCTCTCCCACGCCGCGTCCCAGGCGATTTCCCCGGCCAGCACGCCCACGATCGCAGGATGGACGTAGCTCTTGCGCGCGACCGCCGGCGTGTTGCCGAGCCGCGCCGATACGGCATCCATGACGGCGCGCAGCCGCGCCTGGCCGCCGCTCTCGACCAGCTCGGCAAAGGCCAGCACGCTGCCGTGCCAGGTGCGGAACATCTTGGCGCTGAACGCGCCGCAGCATTCGCGCAGCCAGCCATTGATGTCGCCCGAATCGACGGCGTGGCGCACCCCGTCCGCATCGACGAACTGGAACAGCTGCTGGCCAGGCAGGTCGCGGCACTGCCGCACCACGCTCGCCAGCCGGCGGTCGGCGATGGTGATCCTGTGCGCCTTGCCCGATTTGCCCACGAACTCCAGCCGCAGCGTATCGCGGCCTACCTCAGCGTGACGGTTGCGCAGCGTCGTCGCGCCGAAACTCTTGTTCGCGGCGGCGTAGGCGCGGTTGCCGACGCGGATGTGGCCGGCGTCGAGCAGCCGCACGACCGCCGCGAGCACGCGCTCGCGCGACAGGTCGCGGCGCGCCAGCGCGACTTCGACCCGCTCGCGGATGCGTGGCAGGGCGGCACCGAACGCCGGCAGCGCCGAAAACTTCTCCTCCTCCGCGCTGGCGCGAAAGGCGGGGTGATAGCGATATTGCCGTCGCCCGGCGGCGTCGATGCCCGTCGCCTGGATATGGCCGCGCGGGCTCGCGCAATACCAGGCGTCGCTATAGGCGGGCGGCAGTCCGATCGCCTGCAATCGCGCCAGCGTCCGGCCGGCGCGCACCGGCTTGCCCGTGCTGGTCAGATACCGGAACCCGTCGCCCCGGGCTTCACGGGTGTAGCCGCGCGTGAAATCCTCGACATAGGTGCAAGGCGTCGAAAAATGCGCGTCGCTGTCGGGCATATCGCGACAGCGCGCTGCTGCGGGCCTTGTTCCGCCCGCGTTGCGATATTTCGGTCAGTCGCCCTCGCCGGGTTCCGCCGAGAACAGCGTGTCATATTTGTTGGCCACGCCCTTGTAATCGTCGGCGTCGGGCGGGCTGCTCTTCTTGGTCGTGATGTTCGGCCATTGCGCGGAGAAGGTCGCGTTGAGCTCCAGCCATTTTTCGAGGCCGTTCTCGGTGTCGGGCAGGATCGCCTCGGCCGGGCATTCGGGTTCGCACACGCCGCAGTCGATGCATTCGCTGGGATTGATCACCAGCATGTTCTCGCCCTCGTAGAAGCAGTCGACGGGGCAGACCTCGACGCAGTCCATATATTTGCAGCGGATGCACGCGTCGGTGACGACGTAGGTCATGGCTCTCGAGGCTCCTGAAACTTGTGTCTCCAGCTATGCCGCGCGCGCGGCCAAGGTCAAGCGCCGTCGCCCGCCGTTTCGCCCATATCCTCGAGACAGGCGGCCGCCTCCGCCGGGGGTCCGCGCCGGGTCGGCAGCACCGCGACCCGCAGCACGCGCACCCGCGGCGGCCCCGGCAATACCAGCAACGCGCCCGCGCGGACCACCGTGCTTGCGCGCTCCACCCGCCGTCCGTCGAGCCGGACGTGTCCGCCCGCGATCATCGCCTGCGCGATCCCCCGCGTGCGCGCAAGGCGCAGATACCATAGCGCCTTGTCGATCCGCAGCCCGCCCGTTGCCGTCAACCCGGCCGGCCCTTGCCCAACAGATCGGCGAGCGCCCCGAACGGGTTGTTGACCGGCGCTGGCGCGGCGCGCGGCTGCGCGGGGCGCGAAGCCTGGGCAGGCGCGGCGCTTGCCGGCGCCTTGACGGCCGCCTTGCCGAGCGAACCCGCCACGCCCATTCGCCGCGCCCGTGCAGACGGGACGGACGGAGGCGCCGACCGGGTGGGGGCCCGCTCGCGCCCGCGCCAGCGCCACCACAGCAGCGGTTCCTGCTCCACGGTGATCTCGCGCGGCGATGCGACGGTACGGAAACCGAGCATCCGATACAGCGTCAGTCGGTCGGCCAGCGGCAGCCCCAGCGAGCGCGCGAGATCGGGCGCGATGCGGAACGCGCCTGCCGGCGGCGGGGCCTCCGCGGCCGCCTGTTCGGCCGCTGGCGCACCATCGCCGCCCGGCGCTTCGTCGGCGGACGGCACCGGCACGTCCACCACCGGCCGCGCCGCGATCGCCGCCGCCGTGCGCCGGGCGCTGTGCCCGTGCAGCGCGACGCGCTCGGCGAGGTCGGTACGCAGCCACCAGCCGCCGACCCGGCGAAAGGCATGCGGGACCGGCGGCGTGTCGCTCGCTGCGGCAACCAGGTTGATGCCGGGCTTGGGCAGCGGCTCCACCGCGCATCCGCGCCACGCGGCATCGAGCGCCGCGATCCAGCGCAGTGCATCCGGTTTCAGGAGCGCCGGGTGAAACAGGTCGAGGAAACCGACGCGCACGCCCAGGCTGCGCAGCTCGTCGCGCTCGCCTGCGTTCATCGTCGCGAGCGAGGAGGCGACGCTTTCGCGCGCCACCCCGCCGCCCGCATCGGCCAGCGCGGCCAGGACCGCGCGCAGCGCGGGTGTCGCCCCCGGATCGCGCGCGCGCGCCGCGATGGTGACGAGCGGCCGCAGATGCCGGCCCACATGTTCGTCGATGTAGCGTTTCAGCCGCGCGACCACCGCCGCGACCAGCGCGGGGTCGAGCGCGGCGATGCCGGGGTCGAGCACCACGCGCGGCGCCAGCAGGCTGCGCCCCTTCGCCAGCGCCGCGACGCGCCGGCCGTTCCAGTGCAGTTCGGGCGCGGGGACCGTTTCGACGACCAGCGCCATTGCACTATTTTCCGCGCCCGCGAGCGCCGTCGCGCGCGTCGCCAGTTCGACCGACAGATGCCGTTCCGCAGCGGCGAGCAGCATCTTGCGATCGCCCGCGCGCGCGGCGGGATCGACCCGGAAGGAAAAGCCGTCGAGATGGCCGATCACTTCACCGTCGACGCGCACCGCGCCTTCGGCATCGACCGCAACCGGCAGGGTCGCCGCGCCCTGCCCGAGCCCGCGCAGGAGAACGGTCGTGCGCCGGTCGACGAAACGCGCGGTCAATGCCGCGTGCAGCGCGTCGGACAGCCGCGTTTCGACACCGCGCGCCGCATCGGCCATCGCTTCGGGCTCCGCCAGCCAGTCGGGCCGGTGCGCGATATAGCACCAGGTGCGCACGCGCGCGATGCGATCGGCGATCGCCTCCACCGTCCCCTCGGTGGTATCGAGCGCGGCCAGCTGGCCCGCGAACCAGCCCGCATCGATATGCCCATCGCCCCGGCCCAGGTCGCGCCACAGCCGCGCGACCATGCGGCCGTGCCCTTCCACGCCCGATTTGGTGAAATCGGGCAGCGACGCCGCCGACCACAGCCGCCGCACGCTCGCCGGACCGTTGATCAGCGCCATCGCCTCGGCATCGTCGGCGAGGCGGCGCAGCACCGCGAGGTCGGTCGCCTCCGGGGCGGCGCGCAGGCCCGCCTCGGGCGGCGGCGCATCCAGCCCCGCGATCAGCTCCGCGACCGATGCCATGCCGGGCGCCGGGTTGCGCCAATGGAGCCAGTCGATCGGCGGAAAATGATGCTCGGTGACCGCCTCCACCTCCTCGTCGGTGAAGGCCCCCTCGGCGCCGACCGATCCGAAGGTGCCGTCGCGCTGGTGGCGGCCCGCGCGCCCCGCGATCTGCGCCATCTCCGCGACCGTCAGCCGGCGCTGGCGCACCCCGTCGAACTTGCGCAGGCTGGCGAAGGCGACATGGCTGACGTCGAGGTTCAGGCCCATGCCGATGGCGTCGGTGGCGACGAGATAGTCGACCTCGCCCGCCTGGAACATCGCCACCTGCGCGTTGCGGGTACGTGGGCTGAGCGAGCCCATGACCACCGCCGCGCCCCCCGAGAAGCGCCGTAACGCCTCTGCGATCGCATACACTTCCTCGGCGGAGAAGGCGACGATCACCGATCGCGGCGGCAGGCGCGAAAGTTTGCGCGGGCCGGCGTAGGACAGCGTCGAGAAGCGCGGACGGCCGATGATCTCGGCATCGGGCAACAATTGCCGAACGATCGGCGTCAATGCCGCGCTGCCCAGGATCATCGTCTCCTCGCGCCCGCGCGCATGCAGCAGGCGCGAGGTGAAGACGTGCCCACGCTCCCGGTCCTGCCCGATCTGCGCCTCGTCCAGCGCTACGAACGCCACCTCGCGCGGCCCATCTGCCGCGGCACCATCCTCGGCGCTGGCGAACAGCGGCATCGCCTCGGCGGTGCAGAGGAGGTAGCGCGCGCTCTTGGGCCAGATGCGCTCTTCCCCCGTCACGAGCGCCACTGCCTCGACCCCGCGCATCGCGACGATGCGGTCGTACACCTCGCGCGCCAGCAGGCGCAGCGGGAAGCCCATCATCCCGCTCGAATGGCCCAGCATGCGTTCCACCGCGAGGTGGGTCTTGCCGGTATTTGTGGGGCCGAGCACGGCGGAAAGCGGCGAGCGGGAGTAGCGGGACATGCCCCCTAATTCGCGCCTGGGGGCAGCGGCGGCAAGCGCAAATGCTAGAGCTGTGCAGGCCCTCACGGCATGGCGACGCGGGATTTGGTTCCCTCACGCGGCAACGGCTCATCGCGCATCCGCCAAGCCTCGTCGCATGCCAAGGCAGGGGCCGGGCGGCTTAGTTTGACATTAACCAGCCTTCACTACACCCAGCCGCTGCATAGGCGGCGGTCCGCCGACGGGTCCGCTGGATCTGGTCGGTCGCCTCCCGGGGGTTCCATGCGTGTATAGAGCGCCGTCGCACGATCTGTTCCGCGAGCCGCGACCCAGCGGCACGGCGGCATTGTCGCTGACGCAGGCGATCGCGCCGCTGCCGCGGCCGAAGGCGCCGCAACCCGGCTGGCGCGACCGTCTGATCGACATCGAATGGGCGCCCGATCTTGGCCGCGATATCGGATCGCGCACCTGGTGGCGCGGCTTCGCGACGCTCGCTCTGCTCGTCGGCACGGCGGTCGGGGCATGGCCGGGCCTTCGCCCTGTCGAGGCGATGGCCGCGCCGATGCCGGACCGCGACTGGGACGAGGCACGGTCGCTGACCATCACCCCGCTTGCCTGGGGCGCCGACACCGGTCGCCGCATGGCCGCGACCGACGCGGTGCAGCCGCTGGCCGTCGCGCCCGAACGGCCGCGGGTCGAGCTTACCGCCACGCTGGGCCAGGGCGACAGTTTCAATCGCCTGCTCGAACGCTCGGGCGTCGGCGGCGGCGAAGCGGGGCGCATCGCGGCGATGGTCGCCAGTGCGATACCGGTCGGCAGCATCGCGTCGGGGACCAGGCTCGACATCGTCCTCGGCCGCCGCGCCATCCGCACCGATCCGCGCCCCGTCGAAAGCCTCTCTTTCCGCGCCGCGCTCGACCTGCGCCTGGAGTTCGCGCGCGAGGGCGCGGGCTTGCGCATGGAACGCATACCGATCCGCGTCGATGACACACCGTTGCGCATCCGCGGCAAGGTCGGCTCCAGCCTCTACCGCGCCGCGCGCGCGGCCGGCGCGCCGCCCAGCGCGGTCCAGGCCTATCTGCGCGTCATCGCCGGCCAGCTGTCGGTCAGCCGCGACATCCGTGCCGAGGACGAATTCGACATCATCGTCGCGCACCGCCGTGCTGAGACCGGCGAGACCGAGGTCGGCGAGCTCATCTACGCGGGCCTCGTCCGCGGCGACGGCAAGGCGCGGCTGCGCATGCTGCCCTGGAGCATCGACGGCAACCGGCAATGGTTCGAGGCGTCGGGAGTCGGGCAACAGCGCAGCGGCATGACCTGGCCGGTCGCCGGCCGCATCACTTCGGGCTTCGGCCCTCGCCGCCACCCGATCCTGGGTTACCGCCGCATGCATGCGGGGATGGATTTCGGTGCAGCGCACGGATCGCCGATCTATGCGGCCAGCGACGGCACCGTGGTCATGGCCGGCTACAACGGCGGCTACGGACGCTTCGTCAAACTGTCGCACGGTGGCGGCCTCGGCACCGGCTATGGCCATATGAGCCGCATCGCGGTGCACAGCGGACAAAGGGTGCGGCGCGGCCAGATTATCGGCTATGTCGGTTCCTCCGGCCTGTCGACCGGTCCGCACCTGCATTTCGAGGCCTACCGCAACGGCGTGGCGGTCA
>CBDUBN010000101.1:0-6847 GCA_965365395.1 uncultured Sphingomonas sp. | reverse complement strand
GCGATCTTGCGCAGGATGCGGCGCATGATCTTGCCGCTGCGGGTCTTGGGTAGGGCGGGAGCGAACTGGAGCGCGTCCGGCGTGGCGATGGGGCCGATCTGCCGGCGCACCCACTGGCGCAATTCCTGCCGCAATACCTCGTCCTCCGCCTCGCCCGCATTGAGCGTGACATAGGCGTAGATGCCCTGGCCCTTGATCGCGTGCGGCATGCCGACGACCGCGGCCTCCGCGACCTTGGCATGCGCGACGAGCGCGCTCTCGACCTCGGCGGTACCCATGCGGTGGCCAGAGACGTTGATGACGTCGTCGACGCGGCCCGTGATCCAGTAATAGCCGTCGGCGTCGCGGCGGCAGCCGTCGCCGGTGAAATAGCAGCCCGGGTAGGTGGTGAAATAGGTCTGGAAGAAACGGTCGGGGTCACCCCACACGCCGCGCATCTGGCCGGGCCAGCTGCGGGTGAGAACGAGATTGCCCTCCGCCGCGCCGTGCAGCACCGTCCCGTCGGCGTCGACGAGCGCGGGGTGGACGCCCGGCAGCGGCAGGGTGGCGGAGCCGGGCTTCAGATCGGTCGCGCCGGGCAGGGGCGCGATGAGCGCGGCGCCGGTTTCGGTCTGCCACCAGGTATCGACGATGGGGCAGCGGCGCTCGCCGACGACGCGGTGATACCAGTCCCACGCCTCGGGGTTGATCGGTTCCCCCACCGTGCCGAGGAGCCGCAGCCGCGAGCGATCGTGCGCGGTGACATAGCCGTCGCCCTCCCGCATCAGCGCACGGATCGCGGTGGGCGCGGTGTAGAAGATGGTGACGCCGAGCCGCGCGCAGGTCTCCCAGAAGCGGCCATGATCCGGGTAGCTCGGCACGCCGTCGAACATGACGCTCGTCGCGCCGTTGGCGAGCGGACCGTATACGACATAGCTGTGCCCCGTGACCCAGCCGACGTCGGCGGTGCACCAGAACAGGTCGCCGTCGCGGAAGTCGAACAGGAGGTCGAACGTCATCGCGGCCCACAGGAGATAGCCGCCCGTGGTATGCAGCACGCCCTTGGGCTTGCCGGTCGAACCGCTGGTGTAGAGGATGAACAGCGGGTCTTCGGCGTGCATCGGCTCGGCCGGGCAATCGGGCGCGGCGGCGGCGCGCGCGGCGGCATAGTCGACGTCGCGGCCGGGCCGCATCGGCACATCGGCCCCGGTGCGCGGCACGACGACCACGGTGCCGACGCCGGGGCAGGATGCGAGCGCGGCGTCGACATTGGCCTTGAGGGGGATGCGCTTGCCGCCGCGCACCCCCTCGTCGGCGGTGATCACCACGCTCGAACCGCAATCCTGGATGCGGCCCGCCAGGCTTTCGGGCGAAAAGCCGCCGAAGATGACCGAATGGATCGCGCCGATGCGCGCGCACGCGAGCATGGCAAAGGCGGCCTCGGGCACCATCGGCATGTAGAGGGTGACGCGGTCGCCCTTTGCCACGCCGCGGCTTTTGAGGACGTTGGCGAAGCGGCATACTTCCTGATGCAGTTCGCGGTAGGTGATGCGGCGGCCATCGCCCGGCTCGTCGCCTTCGAAAACGATCGCGACCCCGTCGCCGCGCTGCGCGAGGTGGCGGTCGATGCAATTCACGCTGACGTTGAGAACGCCGTCGCCGAACCAGCGGATGGCGAAATCCCGTTCGTCGAAGCTGCTCGCGTCGATCTGCGTCGGCACGCGCATCCAGCTGAGCCGGTGCAGTTCGCGCCGCCAGAAGGCATCGGGTTCGATACGCGCTTGATCGACCAGGCGTGTCAGGTCCGCCCTGCCGATGCGCGCGGACGCGGCGAACGCGCCGGGAACGGGATAGATTGCGTCAGCCAAATCTGCTCTCCTGCCGGGCGGACGATAGGCGCGCGAAACGGCGGGGAGCAAGACGGGAGAAGCGTGCGCGTCCGGCGCGAGTGGTGGCTCCCTGAGTAGGATTCGAACCTACGGCCATTCGATTAACAGTCGAATGCTCTACCGCTGAGCTATCAGGGAACAAGCCAACCATCCGCCGCTCGCCGGCGGAGCGCTCCTTTGCCCCGCACGCGAGCCGATTGCAAGACCCGGTTGCGTGCCTGGACCTAGTCCATGAACTGTTCGCGCGCGATGCGATCGTCGAGCGCGTGCTCGGGATCGAACAGGAGCGTGAGCGCGCGGGTGCGGTCGACGGCGATGTCGACGCGCTTGACGTCGCGCACCTCGCGCTGGTCGGCGACCGCGCTCACGGGACGCTTGGTGCTGTCGCGCACGCAGAAGGAGACGCGCGTCCGGTCGGGAAGGATCGCGCCGCGCCAGCGCCGCGGGCGGAACGGGCTTATCGGGGTCAGCGCGAGCACGGCCGAATCGAGGGGCAGGATAGGACCGTTGGCGGAGAGGTTATAGGCTGTCGAACCCGCCGGCGTGGAGACGAGCACACCGTCGCAGACCAGTTCGGGCAGCATGCACCGGCCGTCGACCAGCACCTCGAGCTTTGCCGCCTGGCGTGTTTCGCGCAGCAGCGACACCTCGTTGATCGCCGGCAGGACGTGACGCTCGCCGCTCGCGCTGGTCGCTTCCATGATCAGCGGCGTCACGGTGAAGCTGCGCGCCCGCTCGATCCGCGCCTCGAGCGAGTCCAGGCGCCATTCGTTCATCAGGAAGCCCACGGTGCCGCGGTTCATGCCGAACACGGGGAGGATGCGCCCGGTGTCGAGCATGGCGTGCAGCGTCTGCAGCATGAAGCCATCGCCGCCCAGCGCGATGATCATGTCCGCCTCGCGCGGGTCGACCCAGCTGTAGCGGGAGCGCAGTTCCTCCGCGCCGGCGCGGGCGAGCGCGGCGCCCGAGTCGACCAGCGCGATTTTGCCGAGCCCTGTCATGCCAATGCCTTGCGCGAGGGGGGCGGGCGCTAGCCGCCGGTGCGGTGCATATGCCGCGCCGGCCCGCGCTCCGCCACCCCCCGACCGATGGCGAAGCCGTGCCGTTCCGCCTTGGTCTCCATCAGCCGGTCGAGGAGGGGAGCGAGCGCGGGCGCCCTGCCGCGGCGCCAGGCGGCGGCGAGATCGATCGCGGCATCGTCCCCCAGGCAGCCGTGCACGCGGCCATCCGCGCCGAGCCGAACGCGATTGCACGCCGCGCAGAAATTATGGCTGAGCGGGGTGATGAGACCGAGGCGCAGACCTCGCCCGGGCAGCGACACATAGCGTGCCGGGCCGGCGGTGGCGTGACCGAGCGGTTGCAGCGGCCGACCGCCGAGGACGGGCGCGAGGAATTCGGCGAGCGAAACATGCTGCGCCGCGCGCCGCGCATCGACCTGTCCCATCGGCATCAGCTCGATGAGCGCGAGATCGAACCCGCGCGCATCGCACCAGTCGATCATCGCGGGCAGATCGGCGTCGTTGATCCCCCGCATCGCCACCATGTTGATACGGATTGCGAGGCCGGCGCCGACTGCGGCGTCGATGCCGCGCAGGGTCGGCGCGATGCTGCCGCGACGCGTGATTGCGGTGAAGCGAGCGGGGTCGAGCGTATCGAGACTGACGTTGATGCGCCGGATGCCCGCTCGCGCCAGCGCGTCCGCGTGCCGCTCGAGCAGCGTGGCGTTGCTGGTCATCGTGAGCTCGTCGAGACCGTGGCCGAGATGTTCGCCCAGACGGGCCGCGATCGCGGTGATATCGCGGCGCACGAGCGGCTCGCCGCCGGTCAGGCGGATCCGACGGATCCCGCGCGCGATCATCGCGCCGGCGATGCCGACGATGTCGTCGGCGAGCAGTTGGTCGGCGCGCGGCATGAAGGCCGGATGTTCCGCCATGCAATAGGTGCAGCGCAGGTCGCAGCGATCGGTAACCGACAGGCGCAGATAGTCGATACGCCGCCCGAAAGCGTCGCTGAGCGGAGGGGAGGGGCGCGCGACGGCCGTCGCCTGTGCGGTCATGGCGATAGCATAGGGCAACGTCCGCCTTCGCTGCAAATCGCAAGCATTTGGTGAGGCCCGGTTGCTAAGTCCGGTGCGATGGACGACTGCGTCACGAGCTTCCACCCCCGCGCAGGCAGCCTCTCATGAGCCGCGATTCCCTGACCGGATTGTTCGACGCCGCCGGATTCGAGGACGCGGTTGCGGTCAGGCAGCGCGCCGCCGCGCCGTGTGCGATCGGCCTGATCGAACTGGGCGGGCTGGCGCGGTACAATGACGAGGCCGGGCGCGAGGCGGGCGACGATCTTTTGCTGGTGTGCGCGCGTCGCATCGAGCGGCTGGCGCGCGCCGAGTTCGGCGCGGCGACCGTGGTGGCACGGCTCAGCGGCGCGCGCTTCGCCATGCTGCCGCCGCCGGCGGTCGCGCGCGAGCGGTTGCGGGTCGAGATGCGCGGCATCGCCGGCGCACTGGGCGATACGCTGGCCGCGCGGGGCGGGGCACCCATCGGGCTGCGCATCGCGGTCGGATCGGTCGCCGCCGACGTGGCGACCGCGGAGGCTATCGCGATGATCGCGCGTCGGCTGTCGGCGCCGCCGGCGATCGTGCGCGCGATCGACGTGGAAGCGGCCGTGAGCGGAACGGGACTGACGATCCTGTTCCAACCGCAGTTCGCGCTGGCGGACGACCGACTGACGGGTGCGGAAGCGCTGGTGCGCTGGCAGCATCCGCGGCTTGGCGAAGTGGGCGGCGCGCTGCTGTTCGCGGCGGCGGCGGCGGCGGGGCTCGAGCGGCAGCTGAGCTGCGCCGTGTGGGCCTGCGCGCTGGAGGCGATGGCGGCTTGGCCGCAGGCGCTATCGCCGCTTCGCGTGGCGCTCAACATCACGGCCGCGGACGTCGCCGCGCCCGAGATGGCGGAGGAGTTGCTCAGCCTTGCGAGGGACGCGGGCGTGCCGCCCGACCGGCTGACGGTCGAGGTCACCGAGGCGGGCATCATCGAACGCATCGATGCGGCCGCGGCGACGCTCGAGCGCCTGCGCGGCGCCGGACTGTGCGCCGCGCTCGACGATTTCGGCACCGGCTATTCGGGCCTGTCGTGGCTGAAGCGCCTGCCGGTCGACTATATCAAGATCGACAGCGGCTTTGCGCGCGACGCGGGCGGCGCGGCGCGCGACCGGGCGGTGCTGCGCGGAGTCATCGACATCGCGCATGCCCTCGACCTGGCCGTACTGGCGGAAGGAGTGGAGAGCGCGGCCCAGCGCGACCGGCTGAAGACGATGGGCTGCCGCTGGTACCAGGGGTATCTACGCGCACCCGCGCTCGACAGCGCGGCGTTCGTCGAGTTCGCAAGGGCCGCCCTATGATGCGACCTTCGCCAGCCCCTTCGACAGCTGCAACGCGCCGTTGAGGCGGGCCGCCGGATTGCCCCAGGCGCGGGTGATCGCGAGTTTGCCGTCGGGCCGCAGCTTGGCGGTCCCTTCGAGCTTGGCGACATAGGTGAGCAGGCCGTCGACGTTGGGCGGCGCATCGCCGTGGAAGGCGACCAGCGCGCCCTTGGGTCCCACATCCAGCTTGGCGATGCGCGCGACGGTGGCGTTGAGCTTGATCTCCATCAGCGTCAGCAGATTCTGGCTGGCGTCGGGCAGCGGGCCGAACCGGTCGATCATCTCCGCGGCGAAACTTTCGATTTCCTGCCGATCGGTCAGTTCGTTGAGGCGGCGGTAGAGGCCCATGCGCACCGGCAGGTCGGGGATGTAGTCCTCCGGAAGCAGGATCGGCGCGTCGATGCTGATGACCGGAGAGAAACGCTCCTGCGGCATGCGTCCGCCCGATCCTTCCGCGCGCGCGACGAGGATCGCCTCCTCCAGCATCGACTGGTAGAGTTCGAACCCCACTTCGCGGATATGTCCCGATTGCTCGTCGCCGACGAGGTTGCCCGCGCCCCGGATGTCGAGATCGTGGCTGGCAAGCTGGAAGCCGGCGCCCAGCGAATCGAGGTCGAGCAGGATCTTCAGCCGCTTTTCCGCGGTCTCGGTCAGCGATCGGTCGGCGGGCGTCGTAAGATAGGCGTAGGCGCGCGTCTTCGCCCGCCCGACGCGGCCGCGCAGCTGGTAGAGCTGGGCGAGGCCGAAGCGGTCGGCGCGGTGGATGATGAGCGTGTTCGCATTGGGGATGTCGAGCCCGCTCTCGACGATCGTCGTCGACACCAGCACATCGTAGCGCCGGTCGTAGAAGGCGCTCATCCGCTCCTCGACCTCGCCTGGCGCCATCTGGCCGTGCGCGACGACATATTTCACTTCCGGCACCGACTTGCGCAGGAACTCCTCGATGTCGGGCAGGTCCGCGATGCGTGGGGTGACGAAGAAGCTCTGTCCGCCGCGATGGTGTTCGCGCAGCAACGCCTCGCGCAGTACCACTGGATCCCATGGGATGACGTAGGAGCGCACCGCGAGCCGGTCGACCGGCGGCGTCTTGATGACGCTGAGCTCGCGCAAGCCCGACATCGCCATCTGCAGCGTGCGGGGGATGGGCGTGGCGGTGAGGGTGAGGACGTGGACGTCGGTCTTCAGCGACTTCAACCGTTCCTTGTGCGTGACGCCGAACCGCTGCTCCTCGTCGACGATGACCAGACCGAGCCGTTTGAACTCGACGCTCTTGGCAAGGATGGCGTGGGTGCCGACGACGATGTCGATGGACCCGTCGGCAAGGCCCTCGCGCGTCGTGCGCGCCTCGCCCGCGGGCACCAGCCGCGACAGACGGCCGATATTGACGCCGAAGCCCCTGAAGCGGTCACAGAAATTCGTGAAATGCTGGCGCGCGAGCAGCGTCGTCGGACAGACGACCGCCACCTGCATGCCCGCCATCGCCGCGACGAAGGCGCCGCGCAGCGCGACCTCGGTCTTGCCGAAGCCGACGTCGCCGCAGACCAGCCGGTCCATCGGCTTGC
>CBDUBN010000100.1:0-6850 GCA_965365395.1 uncultured Sphingomonas sp. | reverse complement strand
ATGCGGCGGCGGCGCGCGCCGCCTCATATTCCGCCATCGATTGCTCGTAATTGGCCGCGCCCGCCACATTGGCGGCATGCTGGCTGGCCGCGAAATCCGCCGCCTCGCGGTTAAGCGCGGCCGTCCCCGCATCCTCGCCGACCACGCCCGCCTTGAGGTCCATGCCGGGCTTGGGGTCCTGAGCATGGCCCGCGCCCGCCACCGCGAACGTGCCCGTCGCCGCTACCATCGCCCATCTCGTCCATTGGCGCATCGCATCGTCTCCCGGCCGCGATCCCGGCGACCGCTCTGCCAACCGCCCTTGTGCGCCGCGGTTCCTCGCATCGTCAATCACCTACCCGTGTGACACGCACGACAGGCTGGATTCGCGCGCGCATTTGCCGCATGTCGGCGTCATCACCGGGGCCGCGCGTGCCGCGCCCCGAACCCGGGGGAACTCTACCATGCCGATCACCACCACCCAGCCGTCGCTCGTCCTCAATTGGGGGATCATGCTCCAGGGCATCTATCCCAGCCGCGACGGCGGCGACGGCAGCTTCGGCATCGGCCACCTGCGCCTGTTCGGCTTCAACTTCGACCCGCGCGGCATGGCCGATACGAACGGTGCGATTATCCCCATCCAGCAGAACACCGCGCTCTTCTCACTGCTCGGCACGAATTATGGCGGCGATGGCCGAACCAACTTCGCGCTGCCCAACCTCGACAGCCGGGTGGCAGTGTCCGACGGCTTCTCCCCAGGCTTGGGCTTCTACACGATCGGCCAGGTCAGCGGCGCCGACGCCGTCGGTCTCGCCCAGGTCAATCTTCCCGTCTCGCGCGGGGGCAGCGGCGCGGCGGTTTCGCAGGTCGAAGAATCGCTCACCATCCGATACTCTATCAACGTCGAAGGCATCTATCCGTCGCAGGGCGGCAGCGGGTCCATCGGCGCCGGGCTGATCGGCCAGATTCACGCCTTCGCCGGCAATTTCTCGCCCAACGGCAGCATGACCTGCGAAGGGCAGTTGCTTCAGATCTCCGACTATACCGCTCTCTTCACGGTCATCGGCACCACCTACGGCGGCGATGGCGTCACCACTTTCGCGCTGCCCGATCTGCGCGGCCGCACCCCGGTCGGCACCGGCAGCGCGCCGGGCCTGCCGACCATCACCATCGGACAGGCCTTCGGCGCTGAAACGGTCGCGCTCGCGCCCGCCAACCTGCCTGTGGAGATGGGCGGCAGCGCGGCGCCGATCAGCAATTACGGTCCCTCGCTCGGCATCACCTTCGCCATCGCCACCGGCGGCATCTTCCCCTCGCGCAACCAGGAGGTGTTCAAGGACGGCGACGCGGCCGACGGGCCGGTTTCGACTGAGGCGGGCGAGCCGCCCTATGTTGGCGAAATCATCATGTTCGCGGGCAATTTCCCGCCGTCGGGCTATCAGGTGGCGAACGGCCAGCTCCTGTCGATCGCCCAGAACCAGGCGCTGTTCGCGCTGCTCGGCACCCAGTTCGGCGGTGACGGCGTGACGACCTTCGCGCTGCCCGACCTGCGCGGCCGCGCGGCGGTGGACGAAAGCGCGGGCCAGCCCGTCGGCACCCAGTTCGGCAGTTCCGGCTCGATCATTCCGATCGGCGAAATTCCCGCCTTGGCGCTCAACGGCACGGGGGGGAACGACAGCTATTTCGGCGGCAACCAGTCCGACATCCTGAACGGCAACGCCGGCAACGACACGCTGACTGGCAATGGCGGCAACGACCTCATCAACGGCGGGCTCGGCGCGGACGCGATGAACGGCGGCGCGGGCGACGACACCTTCACCGTCGACGATGCGGGCGACACGGTGATCGGCGGTATCGGCACCGATCTCGTCAGAGCCTCGATCGCGAGCTTCAGCCTCGGTGCCGACGTGGAAAACCTGGCTTTTATCGGAACGGGCAACTTCACCGGCCTCGGCAACGCGACGAACAACGTCATCACCGGCGGCGACGGCAACGATCGGTTGAAAGGGCGCGAGGGCGACGACACGCTGAACGGCGGGCTCGGCAACGACATCCTCAACGGCGGCACCGGGATCGACATATTGAACGGCGGCGACGGCAACGACACGCTGATCATCGACAATGGCGGTGACATCGCCAACGGCGGCGCGGGCACCGACACGGTGCAGGTCGTGGCCGCCGGCACCTACAGCATCGCCGCGGACGTGGAGGTGGTGGAAGCGCTGATCGGCGGGACCACGATCACGCTGAACGCGCTCGACAATGTCTACGGCGGCAGCACCGGCGACAATGTGGCGAACGGCGGCGACGGCAACGACACCATGATCGCGCGCGGCGGCAACGACACGCTCAGCGGCGGCAACGGCAACGATCGCCTCGATGCGGCCGCGGGTAACGATACGCTCAACGGCGACGCCGGCAACGATGTGCTGGAAGGCGGCGCTGGCACCGACACGCTCAACGGCGGCGCGAACGACGACACATTGTTCGGCGGCGACGATAACGATGTTCTGGCCGGCGGCGCGGGCAGCGACCTGCTGTTCGGGGGTGGTGGCGCGGATCGCTTCGTCTTCGCGAGCGGGGACGCACCCATCGTTGGCGAAACCGACCGCATCTTCGATTTCAGCAGCGCGGCGGGCGACCGCATCGATCTGAGCGCGATCGACGCGGTCGCCGGCGGCTCGGACAATGCCTTTGCCTTCATCGGGACGAACGCCTTCACCGGGGTCGCAGGACAATTGCGCTACGACGTTGTCGGTGGCGTGGCTTTCGTCACCGGCGACACCAATGGCGACGGCATCGCCGACTTCGTCATCCGCGTGGACGGGACGCCGGTGCTGACCGGCACCGACTTCATCCTCTAGCGGAAAACGCCATCCCGCACCTGGCCCGACACGCTAGTCGGGCCGCTCGGCGCCGTTCTCGCCCTCGGCGGCGCGGGCGCGGGCACGTTCGGCGCGCTCTTCGTCCTGCGCCTGCGCACGCGCTTCGGCCGCCGCCTGCGCGCGGCCGTTCTCCCGGGCCTGGGCTTCGGCCCGCGCGTCGGCCTCGGCACGCGCCCGGGCGTCGGCGCGCGCCTGTTCCTGCTGCCGGGCCCGCGCTTCTGCCCGCGCCTGTTCCTGCTGTTCGGCCTGCGCCCGGGCCGCGGCCTCCGCCTGCGCCCGCCGCGCCGCGGCATCGCTTTCCGCCTGCTCCGTCGCGCGGCGCCTGTCTTGCGCCTCCGCCTCCGCCTGCCGCGCCGCGGCCGCTACGGCCTCCCCCTGCGCCTCCTGCGCGCGGGCCTCGCCCGCCCGCTGGCGCGCCAGCGCCTGCTCGGCCTCGCTGCGCGACAGCTCGGCGGCACGGGCAGCGGCGGCCGCCGCCTCGTCCGACGGTGTCGCCTGCGGTGCCGTGGTCGAGTCTGCAACCACCTCCCGCTCGGTCACTTCCGGCGCGGCCCGAAACCCGCCGGCATCGCGCGCGGGTCGGCGCGGGCGCGGCGTCTCGCGCGGCGTCTCGCGCGGCGGTTCGGTCACGACCGGCGCCGCCGGCCCTGTCCCCGGGTTCGGGACCATTGGGGTCGCGGTTGGCGCCGCATCGGTGCGCCCACCCCGGCCACCGCTGCGCGGCGGGGCGGCCGGCGCCGCATCGTCGACGCCCGCGGCCGGGGGCGGGCCGCACCGTCCGCCACGTCGCCAGCCGTCGAAACGCTGCGCGCTCTCCGCGCGCCGCCGCCGTTCGGCTTCCAGGTTGCGGCGCTCCTCGCGCTGCCCCGCGCGCTCGCCGCGCCGCCGCCGCACCTCCTGCCAGTCGCGCCGGTCGCGCCAGTGCGGACGCCAGCCGCCGCTCCAGCCGCTGTCATGGTCGCCGAAACTGAAACCGATGAAGCTTTGCGACAGATAGCCGCCCGCCACCTCGCCGTCCCACCGCCGCTGGTAGGATGCGGCCATGATCCGCACCCCCCGCTCGTGCAGCCGCGTGGCCTCGTCCCAGCTCTGCGGCCCCATGCGCGCGCGGACCAGCCGCCCTTCCCCGTCATAGCGCGCGATCGGTTCCTGCCCGTCGAAGGCATAGGCCGCGTACACGTCGCGCACCAGATAAGGCGCGGCGGCGTGGGCGGCATAGAAATACTGGATGACGCCGCCCGGCGCCGGCTCGACGATCATCGCCTCGCCCGCGCTCGATACCCAGGCATAGGCGGTGCGCCCGTCGAAGCGGAAGGCGAAGTCGGGCGGTGCCGATCCGATCGCGCGCGCCAGGCCGTCGGCGCTGTCGATCGGATAGTAAAGCGCGCTGTCGTCCGCGACCCCCGCGTCCGCCGGGCGTCCGGGCGAATAGACGGGCGGCCCGTAGGCCGTATCGCGCACCGGCGGGCGATAGGGATCGCGCCCGTCCGGATAAGCGGGGCCGGCCACCGGCCCGCCGGGATAGGCTGGGTCGCCCGCCGTCTCCAACGGCACCGTCATGCACCCGGCCGAAAGCGCCAGCACCGCGCACGCCGCACCGCGTCCCATCCGTCCGATCGCCTCGTTCATCCCCTTCCCCCTTACAACCAGCCGCGACACCCTGCGGCTTACCGATCTAAGACGCTATGCAGGTTATTATGGCCCGGCAATGAACGCCCGCCGCCCTTGCGCCGTCCGAACAGATGTGGAACAGCGCCGCGCATGTCTCTCACCCACATCAGCGTAAGGGGCGCCCGCGAGCATAATCTCAAGGGCGTCGACGTCGATCTGCCGCGCGACAAGCTGATCGTCATCACCGGGCTATCCGGCTCGGGCAAGTCCAGTCTCGCCTTCGACACCATCTATGCCGAGGGGCAGCGCCGCTACGTCGAGAGCCTCAGCGCCTATGCGCGCCAGTTCCTCGAGATGATGCAGAAGCCCGACGTCGAGCATATCGACGGCCTGTCGCCCGCCATCTCGATCGAGCAGAAGACGACCAGCCGCAACCCGCGCTCGACCGTCGCGACCGTCACCGAGATCTACGATTACATGCGCCTCCTGTGGGCGCGGGTCGGCATCCCCTATTCGCCCGTGACCGGCGAGCCCATCTCGGCGCAGACCGTCAGCCAGATGGTCGACCGCGTCATGGCCCTGCCCGAGGGCACGCGCGCCTATCTCCTCGCCCCCGTCGTGCGCGGCCGCAAGGGCGAGTACAGGAAGGAGCTCGCCGGCTGGCAGAAGGACGGCTTCACCCGCGTCCGCATCGACGGCAGCTTCCACCCCATCGACGAGGCGCCCGCGCTCGACAAGAAGTACAAGCACGACATCGAGGTCGTGGTCGATCGCATCGCCGTGCGCCCCGGCATCGAAAGCAGCCTCGCCGACAGTTTCGAGACCGCGCTGAAGCTCGCCGAGGGGCTCGTCTACCTCGACCTCGCCGATGGCCCCGTCCCCGGCCGCGAGGGCGAGGCGGCGGGCGGCGGCGCCATGAAGAACACCGGCCTGCCCGCCAACCGCATCGTCTTCTCCGAGAAATTCGCCTGCCCCGTCTCGGGCTTCACCATCCCGGAGATCGAGCCCCGGCTCTTCTCCTTCAACGCGCCGCAGGGCGCCTGCCCCGCCTGCGACGGCCTGGGCGAGAAGCTGGTCTTCGACGAGGAGCTCGTCGTCCCCAACCACGCGCTCAGCATAAAGGCGGGCGCGATCGTCCCCTGGGCGAAATCCAACCCGCCCAGCCCCTATTATATGCAGGTCCTCGCCAGCCTCGCAAAGGCCTACGGCTTCGCGCTCGACACCCCCTGGCGCGACCTGCCGCCGGAGTCGCAGCATGCCATCCTCCACGGCAGCGGCGGCCGCGCCGTCACCCTCACCTTCATGGACGGGCGCAAGAGCTACAGCGTCAACAAGCCGTTCGAGGGCGTCATCGGCAACCTCACCCGCCGCATGCTCCAGACCGAGAGCGCCTGGATGCGCGAGGAACTGTCCAAATACCAGCAGCCGCACCCGTGCGAGACCTGCCACGGCGCCCGCCTCAAGCCCGAGGCGCTCTCCGTCCGCATCGCGGGCGAGGACATCAGCCTCTCCGCCCGCCGCAGCGTGCACGACGCGCTCGCCTGGTTCGCGGGCCTCGCGCCCAAACTCACCCCCACGCAAGGGCAGATCGCCACCCCCATCCTGAAAGAGATCGTCGAGCGGCTCGGCTTCCTCGACAATGTCGGGCTCGACTATCTCAACCTCGATCGCACCAGCGGCACCCTCTCGGGCGGCGAATCGCAGCGCATCCGCCTCGCGTCGCAGATCGGCTCCGGCCTCTCGGGCGTCCTCTACGTCCTCGACGAACCCAGCATCGGTCTCCACCAGCGCGACAACGACCGCCTGCTCGTCACGCTCCGCCGCCTGCGCGATCTCGGCAACACCGTCATCGTCGTCGAGCATGACGAGGATGCCATCCGCGCCGCCGACTGGATCGTGGACATGGGCCCCGGCGCCGGCGTCCACGGCGGGGAGATCGTCGCGCAGGGGCGGCTCAAGGACGTGCTGAAATGCAGGCACAGCCTCACCGCCGACTATCTCACCGGCCGCCGCGCCATCCCCGTGCCCAAGGAGCGCCGCATCGCCGCACGGGGCAGCGAGCAGATCCGCACCCGCGCCAAACGCGCCACCGCCCCCACCAAGCGCGAGCTCAAACTGCTCGAATCGCGCGGCAAGTTCATCACCCTCACGAACGCGCGCGCCAACAACCTGCAAAACGTCACCGCGCGCATCCCCGTCGGCACCTTCACCTGCGTCACCGGCGTCTCGGGCTCGGGCAAGTCCAGCCTGATCATCGACACGCTGCAGGCCGCGGCCAGCCGCGCGCTCAACGGCGCGCGCGTCATCGCCGGCGCGCACGACAGCCTCACGGGGCTCGAGCATTTCGACAAGGTCATCGACATCGACCAGTCGCC
>CBDUBN010000099.1:0-6891 GCA_965365395.1 uncultured Sphingomonas sp. | reverse complement strand
TCGCCGACCTCGTCGATGATGACCGGCAGCGTGCGGCCGACCTTGGCGCCCAGCTTTGCCGCGCTGATCGCCGCGGTTACCTGCATCAACCGCGCGAAACGGTCTTCCTTGATCTCGTCGGGCACCGTGCCGGGCAGGCTGTTCGCCCGCGCGCCGGCCACGGGTTCGAACCGGAACGCGCCCACGCGATCGAGTTGCGCCTCGTCCAGCCAATCGAGCAGATAGCGGAAATCATCCTCGCGCTCGCCGGGGAAGCCGACGACGAAGCTCGAGCGGATGGCGATGTCGGGGCAGACGGCGCGCCATTCGCGCAGGCGCTCGAGCACCTTGGCCTCGTTCGCGGGGCGCCGCATGGCCTTCAGCACCGACGGCGCGGCATGCTGGAACGGGATGTCGAGATAGGGGGTGACCAGCCCCTCGGCCATCAGCGGAATGATCTCGCCGACGTGGGGATAGGGGTAGACATAGTGCATCCGCACCCACGGCCGCGTGCCGTCGGGGCAGCGCATCCCGCCCAGCTCGCGCGCGAGATCGGTCATGTGCGTGGCGACCTCGCGCCCCCGCCACGTCCGCGTCTCGTGCCGCACGTCGACGCCGTAGGCCGACGTGTCCTGGCTGATGACGAGCAATTCGCGCGTCCCCGCCGCGACCAGCTTCTCCGCCTCGCGCAGCACCGCGTCGATGCGCCGGCTGGCGAGCTTGCCGCGCAAGCTGGGTATGATGCAGAAGGAGCAACTGTGGTTGCAGCCCTCCGAAATCTTCAGATAGCTGTAGTGGCGCGGCGTCAGTTTCAGCCCGGCCTCGTCATAGGCCTGCGGCACGAGATCGAGATAGGGCCCCAGTTCCGGCGGCGCGGCGGCGTGCACCGCGCCCACCACCTCCTCATACTGGTGCGCGCCGGTGATCGCGAGCACGCCCGGAAAGCGCGCGCGGATCGCCTCCGCCTCGCTCCCCATGCACCCCGTCACGATGACCCGGCCGTTCTCGGCGATCGCCTCGCCGATCGCCTCGAGGCTTTCCTCCTTCGCGCTGTCGAGGAAGCCGCAGGTATTGACCAGCACCACATCCGCGCCCGCATAGTCGGCGGACATGGCGTAGCCGTCGGCGCGCAGCCGCGAGAGGATGCGCTCGCTGTCGACGAGGTTCTTGGGACAGCCGAGGCTGACCATGCCGACCTTGCGCAGGCCCGGGAGGGTGATGGTGTCGCTCATGGGAAGGGCCGCGCGCTTAGCCGATCATGCGCGCAAAGTCACGCCCGCGCGCGCGGCTAGACGGCGCCCGCGCGAACGATCTCGACGATCATGTCGTCCGCCTCGATCACCGCGCTCTCGCTGTCCCAGACACCGTACGGCTTGTGTCCCCGGTACAGGCGTACGCCGATCCCGCTGTCGATGTCGCGCAGCGCCCGTCCGATATCCCCCGGCCCGGCCTTGCGTTCGTTGAGCGAGACACGCCCGTCGACCGAGGCGAGGTCGGCGATATAGTCGGCGACGTGGCTGCCCGATGTCGACCCCGCCAGCAGCAGGCCGGTGAAGCTGACCGGGTTGATGACCGTCGATGCCCCCGCGGCATGCGCGATCGATTCATTGTCCGCGGCGCGGATCACCACGCTGACCGGCACGCGCGCGTTCAGCGCGCGCGCCGTCAGCACCATCAGGATGGACGTGTCGTCGCGCCCGGCGGAAATCAGCACCGCCGCCGCGCTGTCGATGCGCGCGTCCAGCAGTATCTGGTCGCGCGTCGCGTCGCCCAGCAGCACGGTGCAGCCCGCCTCCTCCGCCTCGGCCAGGGCGGCCTCGTCGGGATCGATGACCACGATCGCGCCGCAGTCGCACCCGCGCAGCATCAGCTCCTGCACCGCCTGGCGGTTGGACACGCCATAGCCGCAGACGATGGTATGCCCGCTCAACCGCTTCTGGATACGACGCATCTGCCAACGCTCCCATGTCCGCCTGAGGACGAAATTATAGGCGGTGCCGAGGAATATCAGCACCACGAAGATCCGGATCGGCGTGACCACCAGCGCGTCGAACATCCGCGCCTCGGTCGTCACCGGCACGATATCGCCGTAGCCGGTGGTCGAGATCGAGA
This sequence comes from uncultured Sphingomonas sp., assembly GCA_965365395.1. GTDB lineage: Bacteria > Pseudomonadota > Alphaproteobacteria > Sphingomonadales > Sphingomonadaceae > Sphingopyxis. Next base: position 4,800 of record CBDUBN010000099.1, on the reverse strand, counting down.
TGGAGGTGAAATAGATGATGTCGAGCAGGCTGACATGCCCGTCGTAATTGTCCCGCAGCCCATCCCGGTCGAACCAGTGCACCAGGATCGCGAGCCCGATCAGCGCCAGCACGGCGAGCACCCGCCACGAAAGCTGCTGCCACACCGACACCGCGGGACGGCGGCGCAGCACCGCGTGGCGGGACGGGGGAGCGGTGGTCATGGCACGGGTCTCCGCAAGGCTGCGCGCGATGTCAACGCCGCATGGCCGTTGACATCGCGCGGACGCTCGACTGAAACACGCGCATGGCCAACCTCATCGACCGTCTCTTCCTCGCCCATCCGCGCAGCCTGTCCGAAAGCTATGGCGAGCACGCCACGACCGCCTTCGGTTTCGGGGCGCGCATGACGGCGGGGGGCATCGCCTGCATGGTGCACGCCGTCGTGCCCGCGCTCTTCGCGGATACCGCCAGCCGCACCGTCGGCGGGCTCGAATCGACGATGCGCGCGCGCGCCGCCACGCGCCGGCCGCAGCCGGGCCATGCCATGGCCGACCATGAATTCGCCTGGGTGATCTGAGGCGCGGCGCCGCCTACGCGGTGTCGGACGATGCCTTGGCGGCTCGGTCGACTTTGGTGCCGGGCGCGAGGATCGAATCGGCCAGGCCGCGATCGACCATCAGCGCGCGGATCGTCGATTTGATGTGGTTGCCGGTGAACGGCTTGCTCACCACCGCCTCGGGCCGGCCTTTCAGCGCGGGCTGGTCGCTCTTGCCGGTGATGAACAGGGCGGGAATGCCCCCATCGCCGCAGATCGCCTCGACCGCCGCCACGCCCGCGGTCGGCCCGTCGACCAGTTCGACGTCGGCGATGACCAGGTCGGGGCGCCGCACCTCGGCCAGGGCCACCGCCGCGCCGCGGCTTTCGGCATAGGCGAAGGTCTTGAACCCCAGGTCGCGCAGATGATCCTCGACGGTGAAGGCGATCAAAGCCTGGTCTTCGATGATGAGCGCGTGCATCGGAGGGACCCCTGAAACGATCGCCTGATGATGGTCAAGCGACGATTGTCAGGGCCGTAGCAGAGTTTACGAATGCGCGCAGCAACGTGCGTTAAGCCGCTGCATCCTTCTGGGTCATTGGCGCGGCAACTGTTGCACGGGATCCACAGGTCGCCGGTTCCGGCGCAGCTCGAAATGCAGCTGCGGCTCGCGCGCCTGGCCGGTTTCGCCGGCGCTGGCGATGACCGCGCCCGCCGCCACGCGCTCGCCCTGCCGCACCGCCACGCGGGCGAGATGGCCATAGGCGCTGATCCAGCCGTCGCCATGGTCGATCAGCACCAGCCCGCCCAGCAGCGGCACCTCCGCGCCCGCGTAGGCGACCGTGCCGCCGCCCGCCGCGCGCACCGGCGCGCCCGGCGCTGCGGCGATCTTGATGCCGTCGTTGACGCGTCCGCCGCCTGCCGGGCCGAACCGCTGCAGGATGCGCCCCTCGATCGGCCAGACGAAACGCGCCGTGGCGCCGACGGGCCGGGCGGGGGCAGGGCGCGGCGGCAGGCCCTGCTCGGCCGGCGCGCTGCCCGTCACGATCTCGTCGATGTCCAGCACGAACGCCCGCGCGCGCTCCTCGGGCGTCGTCGCGGGCGTCGCCGCGCCCGCCGGTCCAGGCAGCCGCAGCCGCTGGCCCAGCCGCAACCGATAGGGCGGCTGCAACCCGTTCTCGGCGATGATCGCCGACCAGTCGCTGCCATAGGCGCGGGCGATGGCGATGCCCGTCTCGCCCGCGCGCACCGCGTGATAGCGCCCCGCCGGGATCGTCAGCGTCTGCCCGGCGCGGATCAGATAGGGCGGCGACAGCCCATTGGCGATGGCGATCGCTTCGGACCCCGCACCGCTGCGGTTGCCGATCCCGCGCAGCGTGTCGCCGGGCTGCACGACATAGCGGCCGGCCTCGACCACCTGCGCATCGGTGCGCACCGCGCTCGCCGCGCTTGCCTGCGCCGGGGTGGGGAGCGGCCGCAGCTCGATGCCGTCCAGCAGATCGTCCGGCCCGTCGGCAACGGTGCGCGGCGGCGGCGGCGCGCTCGGCCGCCCGAACAGGTCCCCGCCCGCCGGTCGGGCCGCGCAGGCGGACAGGGCGAGAAGCAGCGCGGACGCCGCTCCAGCCGCCCACCATTGCGCCCCGCTCGCCCCCATGCGCCGGACATGCCGCATCGCGCCGCGCGGCGCCAGTACCCGCTTCAGCGGGGCGTCAACGCCGCCAGCCGCTCGTTCAGCGCCGCCAGCGATTCGTGATGCGTCAGATCGACCTGCAGCGGTGTCACGCTGATCAGCCCGTCGCCCACCGCCTCCAGGTCGGTCTCATGGCCCGGCGTGTGCTCGACGCCATGCAGTCCGAACCAGTAATAGGGGTATCCGCGCGGATCGACGCCACGCACGATGCTGCCGCGGCCATAGTCGTGAAACCCCTGCCGCACCACGCGCACGCCGCGGATGCTCTCGGGCGGCAGCGCCGGAAAGTTGATGTTGATCAGCGTGCGTTCCGCGAAATCCATATCGATCAATGGGCGCAGCACCCGTGCCCCCCACGCCTCCGCCGCGGCGAAGGGCACCGCGTCGCCCATCCCTTCGCGGCTGTAGATCTGGCTGAGCGCGATCGACCGCACCCCCGCCAGCGTCCCCTCGATCGCCGCCGACACCGTCCCCGAATAGGTCACGTCGTCGCCCAGGTTCGCGCCGCGGTTGACGCCCGACAGGATCAGGTCGGGCCTGGCGTCCATGATCACGCCCAGCGCCATCATCACCGCGTCGGTCGGCGTGCCCGCCACCGAAAAGCGGCGCTCGCCGTGCTCGCGCACCCGCACGGGCCGCGACAGGGTCAGCGAATGGCCCGCGCCCGACTGCTCCTCCGCCGGCGCGCACACCCATATGTCGTCGGACAATTGCGCGGCGATCGCCTCCAGCACGGCCAGCCCCGGCGCATGATAGCCGTCGTCGTTGGTCAGAAGAATGCGCATATGCTCTCGTCCCGGAAAAGTCGTAGCCCTGAGCCTGTCGAAGGGCGCCTCGCGTTGAAGCGCCCTTCGACAGGCTCAGGGCTACGGTCGAATTACGAAGCTGGCTTCAGCCGCTCGATGCCGCCCATATAGGGCAGCAACGCCGCCGGCACGCGCACGGACCCGTCCGCGTCCTGATAATTCTCCAGGATCGCGACCAGCGTGCGCCCTACCGCCAGCCCCGACCCGTTCAGCGTGTGCACGAACCGCGTGCCTTTCTCGGCTGCGGGGCGATAGCGCGCATCCATCCGCCGCGCCTGGAAATCGCCGCAGTCCGAACAGCTCGAAATCTCGCGGTAGGCGCCTTGGCCCGGCAGCCATACCTCCAGATCATAGGTCTTGCGCGCGGCGAACCCCATGTCGCCCGCGCACAGCAGCATGCGGCGATAGGGCAGCTCCAGCGCCTCCAGCACGGCCTCCGCCGCCGCCGTCTTGCGCTCCAGCTCGTCCGCCGCGTCCTCGGGGCGGACGATGCTCACCAGTTCCACCTTCCAGAACTGGTGCTGGCGGATGTAGCCGCGCGTGTCGCGCCCCGCGGACCCTGCTTCGGACCGGAAACAGGGGGTCAGCGCGGTCAGCCGCATCGGCAGCTCGGCTTCGGCGAGGATGCTCTCGCGCACGCTGTTGGTCAGGCTCATCTCCGCGGTCGAGATCAGCCAGCGCCCGTCGGTGGTCTGGAAGAGGTCGTCCCGGAACTTCGGCAGCTGCGTGGTGCCATAGGCGGCATCGTCGCGCACCAGCAGCGGCGTCGCGCATTCGGTATAGCCGGCCGCGACCTGCATCTCGAGCATGAACGCGCCCAGCGCCCGCTCCAGCCGCGCCATCTGCCCGCGCAGGAAAGCGAAGCGCGCGCCCGACATGCGCGCGGCGGTCTCGAAATCGAGGCCCAGCGCGGGCGCGAAATCGGCATGTTCGCGCGGCGCGAAGTCGAACGCGCGCAGGGTCCCCCAGCGCTTCACCTCGACATTGCCGCTCTCGTCCGGCCCGTCGGGCACATCGGGGGCGGGCAGGTTGGGCAGGGCGGAAAGCGTGTCGCGCACGCGCGCGCCGGCCGCCGCCGCCTCCGTCTCCAGCTCCGGCATCCGCTGCTTGAGCGCGGCGACCTCGGCCATCAGCGCCGCAGCCGTATCGTCGTCGCGCGCCGCCTTGGCCGCGCCGATCGCCTTCGATGCCTCGTTGCGCCGCGCCTGCGCGGCCTGCGCCGCGGTCAGCACGGCGCGATGCGCATTGTCGTCGGCGAGGAGCGCGGCGGCCAGCGGCGCCAGCCCGCGCCGGGCGAGCCCCGCGTCGAAAGCGTCCGGATCGTCACGGATGGGGCGGATGTCGTGCATGGCGGCGCGCTATCGGGGCCATGGGCGCGGTGCAACCCCGCAAGAGAAAAGAGGCAGGCGTCCCCCGACGCCCGCCTCCAGTCCTGCCAGTGGTGGCCGGAACCTATGCCGCCTGCGACGTCTCCACCGCGTCCGCCCGCCTGGCGAAGCGGCGGCGCGCGACCAGCGCCGCGGCCGCGGCGCCGAACAGGAGCACCATCGGCGGCGCGGGCACATCGGTCGGCGGGTGGCCGCCGGTGGAGCTGCCGCCCGAGGACGAGCTGCTGCTCGACGAGGAGGAACTGGACGAGGACGAGCTCGACGTAGCACCGCTCGACCCGGTGGAGCCGGTCGACCCGCCGAAGCTCGACGATCCCGTCGATCCGCCGAAACTGGTCGACGCGCTCGACGAGCTCGACGAGGAGGAGCTGCTGCTTGACGAGGAGGAAGAGGAACTGCC
>CBDUBN010000098.1:0-7018 GCA_965365395.1 uncultured Sphingomonas sp. | reverse complement strand
CGATGGGCTTTTGACCCATACTCACTTTCCAGGCGAGCGCCTTCGACCACTCGGCCACCGCTCCGCATGCCTTGGAAGCGCGCGCACTAACGGGGGGAGGGCAGGGTGGCAAGCGTAGGGTACGGCGCCGGCCCCACGACCGCGATCACCCTTGCGCGTGTCGAAAGGTTGTTTTTCGACGCGAAGAGAAAGATAGTTCTCGTCCGTTGGACAATGCGTTCCGACAGGCTCAGGATGAGCGGGATTAGAGGGACGTGTGACGATGCGGGCGATTGCACTATCTGCGACGCTGGCCGTCCTCGCCGCGCCCTTGCACGCTCAGGCGCCTGTGGCCGCACCTGCACCGGCTCCGTCGGAGATCGTGGCTGCCGCGCCGGCGAGCGATTGGGTGGCGATCGATCCCGGCGATCTGCTGGTCATGGAGCTGGCACCGGACGCTCGGAACCGTGAGCGCCGCGTGATCATCCAGCTGATGCCGCCGCCGTTCAGCCAGGGGTGGGTGAACAACATCCGTATCCTCGCCGCGGCGCACTGGTGGGACGGGACGAGCGTCAATCGGGTGCAGGACAATTATGTCGTGCAATGGGGCGATGCGAGCGAGAAGAAAGCGTTGCCGGCGGGGCTGCGAACCGTGCCCGAAGGCGAATATGTTACGCGCCGGCAAACTATCCTGATCGTCGACAATGAGGCTTCTGGACATCAGCTTGAACCCGAGGTCTCGCTGGCGTCAAGCCGCGACTCGTTTGCCCAGGGAACGGGCTTCATCGGGGGGTTCCCGGTGGCCACGTCGCGTCCACAGGTCGCGAGCATCTGGCCCATCCACTGTTACGGCATGGTCGGCGTTGGTCGTGGCCTTTCGCCGGACACCGGTAGCGGTGCGGAACTTTACACCGTCATCGGCCATGCGCCGCGGCATCTCGATCGCAACATCGCGCTGGTTGGGCGGGTGATCGAGGGAATCGAGCATCTGTCGAGTTTGCCGCGTGGAACTGAGGCGCTGGGCTTCTATGCGACCGCCGAGGAGCGGGTGCTAATTCTGTCGGTGCGGCTGGCAAGCGAGCTGCCCGAGGCAGAGCGGCCACGATTTCAGTATATGTCGACCGACAGCGTGTCCTTCGCGCGCTACGCCGATGCGCGGGCCAATCGGCGCGATCCGTTCTTCATCGTGCCGGCAGGGGGCGCGGATATCTGCAACATTCCGGTGCCGGTGCGGCGGGTGCCTGCGCCATAAACTCGTGCTCTGGCGCAGGCCGGACCGGTCGCGTAGGCCGGGCTGCTGCTGCCAAGGCTCCGGCTTTCGCCGGAGCACAGCCGATCAATCGAGTGAAACTTTTGGTTCCGGCTCGTTCGCGGTACTTCGCGCTTGCGCTTTGCGCTTGCGCAAATTGCCGCGAAGCTGCTGGGCCAGGCGCGCGGCGCGTTCGTCGGCTTTGCTGGGTCTGTCGCTGGTCACGGCGCGATAGTAGCCGCCGCATCGGCGCTGGCGCAATGCTGGCGAAAATGGTGCTGCTGGGGAGGATTGAACTCCCGACCTCGTCATTACCAATGACGCGCTCTACCACTGAGCTACAGCAGCAACCGGCCCCGTGGGGTGCGCGGCCCGCCACTCGCGCGGCGAAAAATGGTGGGCGTGGCAAGGATTGAACTTGCGACCCCTGCGATGTCAACACAGTGCTCTACCACTGAGCTACACGCCCACACGAGCGGCAGCCTCTAGGCAGGTGCGCCATTCTTGGCAAGCGGCTGCCGGGCTTTTTTGTGGGGGTTCAAACGGCCCCCAGGCCGCGTACGCCCGCGAACAGACTGTCCACCTGATGCACCAGATCCTTGAGGTGGAAGGGCTTCGACAGGAGCCGAGCGTCGGGCACGGCATCATTGGCCTGCATCGCGACCGCCGCGAATCCGGTGATGAACATCACCTTGGGCGCGGGGTCCATCGCCTGTGCTTTCTGCGCGAGTTCGATCCCGTCCATGCCCGGCATGACGATGTCGGTCAGCAGAAGATCGAACGTGCCCGATCCCAGCAGGTCGAGCGCCGCGGGCCCATCCTCCACGCTCGTCACGCTGTAGCCGCTGCGTTCGAGGGCGCGGGTGAGATAGGCGCGCATCGCATCGTCATCTTCGGCGAGCAGGATGCGGATCATGATGTTCGTTTCCCAGAATGGTCGCGCCACCCCTTAGCGCGGGCGGCTTAACAGTTTCTAGTGATGCCAGCCGGGGCTTGGAACAAGACGCGACAACATGCGATACGGTGCGGGTGAGCCCGCCGCCATTCACCATATTGGGCCCCGCAGTGCCGCAGCGGCCCGTGATCATCGCCGTGTCGCACGCGGGGCGCGACTATCCCGCCGAACTGATCGCGCAGGCGCGCGTATCTGCAACGACGCTTCGCCGGCTGGAGGATCGCCATGCCGATGCACTGATCGCGGACGCGGCCGGTGCGGGGTTCACCGTGGTCGTGGCGACGACGGCCCGGGCCTATGTCGACCTCAATCGGGGCGAAGACGAGTGGGACGCGCAATTGCTGAGCGACGCCTTGCCGCCGGTCCTGACCGACAGCCGCACGCGCGCAGGCCTGGGCATCGTGCCCACGCGCCTGGGGGATGCGGGCCCGCTGTGGCGACACCGCCTGCCCCGTGCCGAACTCGAGACGCGGCTGGAGGCGGTGCATCGACCGTGGCACCGGTCGCTGGCGCTGTTGCTCGCCCAGGCGCGGCAACGCTTCGGCACGGCGGTGCTCGTCGACCTGCATTCGATGCCCCGCCAGCCCGGCGGCGCGCCCGCGTTCGTCGTCGGCGACCGCCATGGCCAGACCGCGTCGATGGAACTGGCGGACCGGTTGTGCGGCGTGGCGGAGGGCGCAGGGCTGAGCAGCGCGCGTAACGCACCCTTCGCCGGCGCGCACAGCATCGCGCGGCATGGCCGGCGCGGGTCGCCCATCGAGGCGGTGCAGCTGGAATTCGACCGCAGCCTCTACCTGCGGCCTGACGGTGAGCCCGACGCGGCTGGGGTTGCACGGGTCGGCGCGTTGGTCCGGCGCATGGCGGAGACCACGGAAAGCTGGATCGGCGGCGCGCGCGACGCCCCCATGGCGGCCGAATAAAAAACCGCCCCGCGCAAGTGCACGGGGCGGCCAGGGTCCAGGGAGGGGGCGCTCCGAGGAGCGCCCGTCAGCCGCCGGTAAGGGGGGGAAGCCGGCAGGCTGACAAGGTATAAGATAGGTAAATGGCCGACCCCTTACAAGGGCCGGGAGCTGCCCCGACGCGGTCGGCAGTGGGCCGCACGCGCATGGCTGGCTGCCGCGCTAATTGACGGGCGTCATCAGGTCGGGTGCCGGCATCTTGCCCGCTCCCATCTGTTCGGCGAAGATATCCTTCATTAACTGCAGCGAGAAGAGATGCGCGTAAAGCAGCGGCAACATGCCGTTCTGCGACATCTTGCGCAGCGCATCGCCGCGCAGATCCTTCAGCTTTTCCTCGTCCACCATGCGGAAACCGCGATAGACATAGGGCTTCTCCTGGCCTTCGGCCTGGATCGAGACCTCTCCGTCCATCAGGATATCGAGCTTCGTCAGTTCCTCCATGAAGGCGGCGGTGCGCATGCCCGCTTCCTCGAACTGGCGACAGAAATCGAGGATCGCGTTCGTCGTGGCCGACGGCTGATCGCCATCGAACAGCGCGTTGCCCTCCACATCGGCGCCAACACCGGGGGCGGACGGGTCGAAGCACAGCGAGAGCTCGTCGGTGTCGGACCTAAGCTTGGCGAGGAGGAACGGGTAGCGGCGGATGTAGGCGGGCACATAGACCGGTTTCGTCAGCGTGCCGTCCGCGTCGACGAACATGTTGACGCCTTCGTTCAGCCCCATGAGCGCGAGCGGTACCGAATTCTGGCCCGCCGAGAAGACGATCGGGAAAAAACGCGCGGTGGACACGAATTCGTCGATGGTGACGGGAATGGCATGTTGGCCGACGAGGAACGGCGCCTTGCTCTGTGTCTGAAGCTTGAAATCGGCGTGGTTCGCGCTCGACAGCGGGATGAGGTCGTTGAAGAACAGGGGCAGGGTGGGCACGGTGGCCATCAGTGTCTCTCCAAAAGCGCTGCCGCGCGATCGAAAGTCCGCGGCGCCGAAAGAAGCGCGGCCTTTATTGCGCGCACGGCCCGCGCGCAAGGCGCGCTAGACGAGCACGCCGGGGTTCAGCAGCCCCGCGGGATCCATCGCCGATTTGAGCGCGCGCAGTACCGACAGGCGAGCGGGATCGCCGATCTCGGCGAGCAGCGCGCGTTTGGTGCGGCCGATGCCATGTTCCGCGCTGATCGAGCCGCCACGCGCGAGCGCTTCCTCATAGACCAGGCGGCTCGCCGCGTCGCCGTGGTCCAGAATCCAGCGTTCGGCGTCGCCCGCCGCCGGCGGTCGCACATGGAAATGGACGTTGCCGTCGCCCAGATGCCCGAAGGCGAGGCTGGTCGCGCCGGGAAAGCGCGCGGCGATGCGCGCGGGAACATCCTCGATATAGGCCGGCATGGCCGCGACGGGGACGCTGATGTCGTGCTGGATCGCCGGACCGATGGCCCGCTCGGCCTCCGATATGGCGTCGCGTATGCGCCAGAAGGCCTGCCCCTGCGCCTCCGAAGCGGCGATCGTCGCATCGGCGACGAGGCCGGCGGACAGCGCGTCCGCCAGCGCGGCCTCCAGCAGTGCACCCGGGTCGGCCTCTCCTGCGTGCCCCGCTGCCTCGATCAGGACATGCCAGGGCGCCGGGTCGGCCAGCGGCGCGCGGGTGCCGGGGATATGGGCAAGAGCATGGGCAAGCGCCGCCCGCGGTATCAATTCGAAGCCCTCGAGCGCGCGGCCCAGCGGCGCCTCCAGCCGGCGAAGCAGCGCGAGCGCGGCGGTGGGCGTGGGCACGGCCGCCCAGCCGATCGTTCGCATGGCGATACCCGGCACGAGCCGCAGCGTCACGCCGGTGACGATACCCAGCACGCCCTCCGCACCGATGAACAGATGCTTCGGGTCCGGACCCTGATTGTCCTTCGCCAGGGGGCGCATGAGATCGAGCAGGCTGCCGTCGGCCAGCACGACCTCGATGCCCGCAGTCAGCGTGCGCATCGTGCCGTGGCGCAGAACCTGCGTGCCTCCGGCGTTCGTGGAGACGAGACCGCCGAGCGTCGCCGATCCCTTGCCGCCCAACGTCAGCGGAAATCGCAGCCCCGCCGCCTCGGCAGCCTCGTGCGCATGCTGCAGGATGACGCCGGCGTCGGCCGAAAGGAGCATCGCGTCGGCATCGAGCCGGCGCAGGCGGTTCATGCGGCGCAGCGACAGCAACAGCGCGTCGCCCCCGTCGTCGGGGGTCGCGCCCGCACACTGGCCACTGTTGCCGCCCTGCAGCGTGATCTTCGCCCCCGCAGCCGCGCACCGCCGGACGACGGCCTGAACCTCGGCCGTCGAACCGGGGGAAAGCATCGCGGCCGCGCGACCGTGTACGCGGCCGCGCCAGTCGCTGAGCCAGGGCGCCATATCGGCCGGAGCGTCGGTGTAGCCCCGCGGGCCGAGCAGCGCGGCAAGATCGGCGAGCAGGGCAGGTTCGGCCATCGTGCGGATGTGCCCCACGATGCGGATGCAAGTCAAAGCCGACCGTCGCACCGCCATGCCGCGCTTGACTTTTGCGGCCTTTCGCGTAGGCATCGCGCAGGCTTGCTCGTGCCGCGGCGGCCGGGTCCGGCACGCCATCCTCGCCAATATCCCGGCTCGCCACGATCCCCGAAAGCCCATTGCATGAATTTTGCCGATCTCGGACTATCCGACGAGACGCTGCGCGCCGTTACCGAGGCGGGCTATACCGATCCGACCGCGATCCAGGCGGCCGCGATCCCCCAGGTCCAGATGATGCGCGACCTGATCGCCATCGCGCAGACGGGCACCGGCAAGACCGCGAGCTTCGTGCTGCCGATGATCGATATCCTCGCGAGCGGGCGGGCACGGGCCCGTATGCCGCGCAGCCTGATCCTCGAGCCCACGCGCGAGCTTGCCGCGCAGGTGGCGGAGAATTTCGAGAAGTACGGCAAGTATCACAGGCTCTCGATGGCGCTGCTGATCGGCGGCGTGCAGATGGGCGACCAGGTCAAGGCGCTGGAGAAGGGCGTCGACGTCCTGATCGCGACGCCGGGCCGGCTGATGGACCTGTTTGGACGCGGCAAGATCATGCTCAACGATTGCAAGCTGCTGGTCATCGATGAGGCGGACCGCATGCTCGACATGGGGTTCATTCCCGACATCGAGGAAATCTGCACCAAGCTGCCGCCCGACCGGCAGACCTTGCTGTTCTCGGCAACCATGCCGGGGCCGATCAAGAAGCTGGCCGACAAGTTCCTGAGCAATCCGCGGTCGATCGAAGTTGCGCGGCCCGCAAGCGCCAACCTGCAGATCACCCAGGCACTGGTGAAGGTGGACGAACGGCGAAAGGGCGATCTGGTCAAGAAGCTGCTGCGCGACGACGACAACGTGTCGACCATCATCTTCTGCAACCGCAAGACGATGGTACGCGACCTCGCCAAGCAGCTGAAGCGCGACGGGTTCAAGGCGGGCGAGATCCATGGCGACATGGACCAGTCGAGCCGCATCGCGGAACTGGAGCGCTTCAAGACCGGCGAGATCACGGTGCTGGTTGCCTCCGACGTGGCGGCGCGCGGGCTCGACGTGAAGGGCGTGAGCCACGTCATCAACTATGATACGCCCTGGCATCCCGACGATTATGTGCACCGCATCGGCCGCACCGGCCGCGCCGGCGCGACGGGCCATGCCTACACGTTCGTGACGGCAAAGGACGCCGAGGCGATCGACAATGTGCAAAAGCTGATCGGGGTGAAGATCCCGTGGGCCGACGCGCTGGGCGGCGGATCAGGGCCCGCTGCGACGGAAGGGGAAGCCGAGGCGCCGGCTCCCAAGCGCACGCGCGCGAGCAGGGCGAAGGCCAAACCGGTCGAGGCAGAGGCCGAAGCAACTGTCGCGCGCGAAGAGCCG
>CBDUBN010000097.1:0-7079 GCA_965365395.1 uncultured Sphingomonas sp. | reverse complement strand
CGGTAAACATTGGTCATAGTCGAAAAGTGCGAGTCGCCGGGTGGCGATGTCCCCGACGGAGGAGATGGCGCGGTCCTGTGAAGGGCCGCGTTTTTTTGTGGGATGCGGGAGGGAGTACGCCATGGCGGACGGGATCAAGCGGGAAACGATCATCAACGGAACGGTGGGCGGAACGAACCGGCAGGTGCAGGTGCGCCGGGTGCGACCGAACGCCTTCACCCAGGCCAAGCAGGCCATTTTCATGGAAAGACTGGCGGAAAGCGCCAATATCACGCTGTCCGCCGAAGCGGCGGGCGTTTCCGTCGAGACGATCCGGCGATGGCGCAGGCGCGTGCCCGCCTTCGCCGCCGCATGGCAGCGGGCGTTGGCCGAAGGCTATGCCGACCTGGAGGCCCGCACGCTGGCGCAGCTGCGGTTCGGCGTGACGAGCGAGCGCGAGACGAGCGTGACCGCCGAGGGCGCGCTGCGCACGGTCGAGCGGCGCGACGCGCCGGGCGCGGCGGTGCGGCTGCTGCAGATGCACCGTGCCGAGGCGACCGCCATCCGCGCGGTCCAGCAGAGCGGCGCGGCGGCCCTGTCGCCGCAGGAGCATGCCAGGCTGGTCGCCAAGGTGCGCGTCGCGATCGACCTGATCGAGGGGCGGCGCGCGGAAATGCCCGGCGGGCGCGGGGGCGCGGCGCCGGAGCTGTTGGCGCCGACCGGGCGCGACGACGATGCGCGCTGAGCGCTGGGCGCCTTCGGACATCGAGCGGATCGACGCGCTGACGGCAGCCGAACGCGCGCTGTTCGACCGGTTGCTGACCGCCGATGAATGGAGCAGGGTCCGCGACGCTTGGGAGCTGGTGGCGCGCGCCGAGCAGTGCCCGCCGGGCGGCGCGGACTGGCGGGTGTGGCTGATCATGGCCGGACGCGGGTTCGGCAAGACGCGCAGCGGGGCGGAATGGGTGGACGCGCAGGCGCGCCGTGACGGGAATCTGCGCATCGCGCTGGTGGGCGCGAGCCACGACGACGCGCGGTCGGTGATGGTCGAGGGCGAGAGCGGCATACTGGCCTGCGCGCGGGGGCGCGAGCGGCCGCTGTGGCACCCCGCGCTCCGGCGGCTGGTGTGGCCGAGCGGCGCGATGGCGATGCTCTATTCGGCGGCCGATCCCGAAGGGTTGCGCGGGCCGCAACACCACCTCGCCTGGTGCGACGAGGTGGCGCGCTGGGACGCGGCCGCGCGCGGCGCGGGCGGGGCGAGCGCGGCGGGCCGGTCGCGCGCGGGGATGGCGTGGGACAACCTGCTGATGGGCCTGCGGCTGGGCGCCGCGCCGCGGGTCTGCGCGACCACCACGCCGCGCGCGGTACCATTGATGCGAACCATATTGGCGATGGATGGGCTGGTGCGCGGCGGCGGATCGACGCTGGCGAACGCGCGCAACCTGCCCGCATCCTACCTGGCGGCGATGCGCGAGGATTATGGCGACACGCTGGTCGGGCGGCAGGAGATCGGCGGCGAGCTGATCGAGGACGTGCCCGGCGCGCTGTGGACGCGCGAGATGCTGGCGCTGTGCCGGATGGAGGGGTTTTCTCCGGCTTCGCCGGGTGGCCTTTCCCGTTCGCAAGCGAACGCGGCTGGTTCGACTGCGGGGGAGGGGAGCGACGACGCGAGCAGCTATGCGTTTTCCCGCGTGGTCATCGGGGTCGATCCGCCCGCGTCGTCGGACGGGGATGCGTGCGGCATCGTGGTGGCGGCGCGGCTGGCGGACGGAGGCGCGGATGGTCCCGCGTTCGCGGTGCTGGCGGACGCGAGCGTCGAGCGCGCGGCGCCGGAGCGGTGGGCGCGGGCGGTGGCGAGTGCGTGCGCGGCCTGGGGCGCGGACCGCATCGTCGCCGAGGCGAACAACGGCGGCGACATGGTGCGCCGCGTGCTGGAGGCGGAGGACCCGAACCTGCCGGTCACGCTGGTGCATGCGGTGCGCGGCAAGGCCAGCCGGGCGGAGCCGATCGCCCATGCCTATGCCCGCGGGCGGGTGGCGCACGCGGGGGTGTTCGCGGCCCTCGAGGACCAGCTGTGCGGGCTGCTGGCGGGCGGCGGCTATGCCGGGCCGGGCCGGTCCCCCGACCGGGCGGATGCCTGCGTCTGGGCGCTGTCCGAGCTGATGCGGGGGCAGGGCGCCGCGGGGCCGAGCGTGCGGGTGATGTGACGCGCCGGCGCCGCAACCGCACCGGGGCGATTGCGTCATGCCGAACCTGTCTCGGCATCCGGGCGCCGCTGCGCATCCGTTGCGCCGGCGATCCCGGACCAGGTTCGGAATAGCGAAAGATCCAAGGGGGGCGGGAGAGCTGGGCTGGATTGCGGCCCCCGCTCCCCGGCCCGCTTTGCATGCCTGTCCCTCTCCTCTGGAGGGGCGACGGAAGAAAGGATGATCATGAACCTGTTTGGATGGAAATCGCGGCGCGCGGCGGCGCGGCCGGTTCTGGCGCGCGGCTGGTGGAGCGGGTGGACGGGGGAGGATCGGGTCCCGGTCGACTATGCGGGACGGGTGCGCGCCGCGTTCGAGCAGAACCCGCTGGCGCAGCGGGCGGTGAAGCTGGTCATGCAGGGCGTCGCCGAGGCGGATCTGGAGGGCGACGCGGGCGCAGTCGCGCTCGTCGCAGCGCGGTCGGGCGGGCAGGCGCTGCTGGAGACGGTGGCGCTGCATCTGATGCTGCATGGCAATGCCTATGTGCAGATACTCGAGGGCGCGGACGGGGGTGTGGGCGAGCTCTATGCGCTGCGGCCCGAGCGGATCGCGGTCGAGGTGGACGCGGGCGGATGGCCCGCGGCCTACATCTACCGCGTGGGACGCGAGACGACGCGGATCGCGGCGGAGGATGCCGCGGGGCGCTGCGCGATCGTGCATCTCAGGTCCGCGAACCCGCTGGACGATCATTATGGCCTGGGCTGCCTGTCCGCCGCGAGCGGGGCGGTGGCGCTGCACAACGCAGCCGCGCGCTGGAACCGGGCGCTGCTCGACAATGCGGCGCGGCCGTCGGGCGCGCTGGTCTATGACGCGGGCGAGAAGGGCGCGACGCTGACCGGGCCGCAGTTCGAGCGGCTGCAGGAGCAGATGGCGGCGGGGTTCCAGGGGGCGGGCAACGCGGGACGCCCGCTGCTCCTCGAGGGGGGGCTGCGCTGGCAGCCGCTGAGCCTGTCCCCCGCGGAGATGGATTTTGGCGCGCTGAAGGACGGCGCGGCGCGCGACATCGCCTGCGCGTTCGGCGTGCCGCCGATGCTGCTGGGCGTGCCGGGCGACGCGACCTACGCCAATTACCGCGAGGCGATGAAGGGGCTGTGGCGGCACACCATCCTGCCGCTGGCGGGCACGATCCTGACCGGCGTGTCGCAGGGGCTGGCGAGCTGGGGCGTAGCGGCGGGATTGCGCGTCGCGCTCGACAAGGTGCCGGCGCTGGCGGAGGACCGGTCGGCGCTGTGGGCCATGGCCGCGGGCGCGGATTTCCTGAGCGTGGAGGAGAAGCGGGGGTTGGTGGGGGTGTAGCCCCCGCCCCTTCGGGGCCACCCCCCCCGTCTGCGACGGGCGGGATCTGATGGAGCGACTGCTATGGATGGAATGAATGAGGCGGGGCTTCGCGCTTTGTGCGCGGAGGCCGCGGAGGTCGGTGCGCGTGCGGCGCTGGAGCGGCTGGGGCTAGGGGACGAGGGGGCGCGGCGCGACCTCGACGAGCTGCGCGAGCTGTTGTCGGCGTGGCGCGATGCCAAGCGCAGCGCGTGGAAGGCAGCGGTCGACTGGGTGGTGCGGGCTGCATGCGCGCTGGTGCTGATCGCCATGGCGTACCGTTTCGGTTTCGCGGAACTGCTGAAATGAGGTTTTCGGGGTACGCGGCCCTGTTCGATGTGCGCGATCGCGGCGGGGACGTGGTGCGGCGCGGGGCCTTTGCGGGACTGCGCGCGCCGGTGCCGCTGCTGTGGCAGCATGATCCGGCGCGGCGGATCGGCACGGTGCGCGTGCTGATCGAGGATGCGCGCGGGCTGCGCGTCGAGGCCGACGTCGATGGCGGCGGGGCGGTGGCGCGCGAGGCCGCGGCATTGCTGGCGCGCGGCGCGGTGAGCGGGCTGTCGTTCGGATACCGGGTGCGCGGCGCGTGCCGCGGCGCCGCCGGGGCCGGCGGGCGGGCGACGCGCGAACTGACCGAACTGGAAGTGGTCGAAGTGAGCCTGGTCGCATCGCCGATGCAGCCGGGCGCGCGGGTGGATACAATCGAAGGAGTGACGGGATGATCGAGGTGAAGGCCGAGGGCGTGGATGTGAGCGCGCCGAACGACGTGACATTGCTGCGCGACGAGGTGGCGAGCCTGCGGATGCGGGTGGAGGCAGGTGCGGCGCGGGGCGCGCGGGTGCCGCTGGACGGGGTGAAGGCGCATGATCCCGCCAAAACGGCCTTCGTCGACCGTTACCTGCGGCGCGGGCTGGAGACGGGGGTGGAGCTGAAAAGCTTTACCGGGACGACGGGCGCGGACGGCGGCTTCGCGGTGCCGCGCGAGATCGACGCGATGATCGAGCGAACCCTGAAGGCGGTATCGCCGATCCGTTCCATCGCCAATGTGGTGACGACGGGCAGCGCGGGCTATCGCAAGCTGATCGCGCTGGGCGGCACGCCGTCGGGCTGGGTCGCGGAAAATGCCGCGCGGCCCGAGACGGCGACGCCGACCTTTGCGGAAGTCGCGCCGCCGACGGGCAGCCTCTACGCCAACCCCGCGGCGACGCAGGCGATGCTGGAGGATGCGGCGTTCGACGTCGAGGCGTGGCTGGCCGACGAGGTGGCGCGCGAGTTCGCCCGCGCGGAGGGCGCGGCGTTCGTGAGCGGGAGCGGGGTCAACCGGCCCAAGGGCTTCGTCACCTATCCCACCAGCGCCGACGGCGATGCGGCGCGGCCGTTCGGCACGCTGCAATATGTCGCGGCGGGCGGCGCGGGCACGTTCGCCAGCGTCAATCCGCAGGACCGGATCGTCGACCTGGTGCATGCGCTGAGGCCCCCGTACCGGCAGGGCGCAGTGTTCGTGATGGCGAGCGATACGCTGTCCCGCATCCGCAAGTTCAAGACGAGCGACGGCGCGTTCATCTGGTCGCCGGGGCTGAGCGCGGGGCAGCCGGGCACGCTGCTCGGCTATCCGGTGATCGAGGCCGAGGACATGCCGGCGGTGGCGGCGGACAGCCTGTCGATCGCGTTCGGCAATTTCGGCGCGGGCTATGTGATCGCCGACCGCGGCGAGACGACGATCCTGCGCGATCCCTATTCGAACAAGCCCTTCGTGCATTTCTACGCGAACAAGCGCGTGGGCGGCGCGGTGGTGAATTCCGAGGCGATCAAGCTGATGAAATTCTCGGTGAGCTGAGGCCGAGAGGGGTGCGCTCGGTCGAGGGCACCCCTCCACCATCCTGCGATGATCGTGCTCGCCCGTCCCCCGGACGGACTGCGCGCGATCATTCCCCCTCCCCGTGCCGGGGAGGTTTTGGGGAGCGTATCATGACGATCGAAATGGAGACCCCGCCGGCGGTGCCGCTGGCGGAGGCGCGGGCGTATCTGCGCGCCGGCGGCGGTGCGGACGATGCGGAGATCGGGCGCTGGATCGGCGCGGCGACGCAGGCTTGCGAGGCGTTCACGCGCCTCGCGCTGGTCGAGCGGGCGTGCGTCGAGGTTCGATCCGCGAGCGGGGAGTGGCAGCGGCTGGGGGTGGGTCCGGTGCGCAGCATCACGAGCGTCGAGGGGCTGCCGGCGGACGGGGCGGCGTTCGCGCTCGCGGTGGACGCCTATGCCGTGGATATCGACGCGCATGGCGAAGGCCGGGTGCGGGTGAGCCGGCCGGGCGCGGCGGGACGGGTGCGGGTGGCCTATGTCGCTGGCGCCTATCCGAGCGCGGCGGCGGTGCCGGACGGTTTGCGCAGCGGCGTGCTGATGCTGGTCGCGGAATTGGCGCGGGGGCGCGACGGCGGAGCGGTGCGCAGCGATGCCGCCGAGGCGCTGTGGCGGCCGTGGCGGCGGGTGCGGCTGTCATGACCCTGGAAATGCTGTGGCGCGAGGCGGTGATGGGGGCGTTGGCTGCGCTGCCGGTCAATCGCGCGGGCGATGGCGAGGGCGAGGGGGCGGCTGTGCCGTTCGCGGTGCTGGGCGAGATCGTCGGCACGGACTGGGGCGCGAAGGAGCGGCCGGGGCGTGCGCTGCGGTTCACGGTGACGCTGAGCGATCGCGGCGAGGCGGCGCGGATCGCGACGCTGGCCGAGGGGGTCGAAACGGTACTGGCCGGGATGCCGCGCGGGCTGCCCGGCTGGGAGCTGGGCGGGGTCGCCGTGCTGCGGTCGCGGACGGTGCGGCGGCGGGATGGGCTGCGCACCGGCACGATCGAAGCGCGGGTGCGGGGGTGGCGGGTTTAGGCGGGCAGCCCGAGAGCGCGGATGCCCGCACCGCTGCGCCTCATTCGCTTGGCTCACAGGTCTCGCTCGTCGGAGCCCCGTGTCCCCGACGACCCCTCAAGGGGCGAGAAAACCAATTCAAGGAGATGTCACGATGCCAATCGAGAAAGGAAGCGCGTTCTTGCTGAAGATCGGCGATGGCGCGGTGCCGGTGGCGTATGCGACCGTCGCGGGGCTGCGCACGACGCAGATGAGCATCAACGGCGAGGCGGTGAACGTCACGACCAAGGATTCGGGCGGGTGGCGCGAATTGCTGTCGGGCGCGGGCGTGCGGTCGGTGAGCGTGGCGGGCGCGGGGATATTCACGGGATCGGCGGCGGAAGCGCGGGTGCAGGGCAATGCGCTGTCCGGCCTCGCCGACGATTACGAGCTGTCGTTCGAGAGCGGGGCCAGGATGCGCGGGCGGTTCGTGGTGACGCGGCTGGACCATAGCGGCGATTACAACGGCGAGCGGGGATATACGCTGGCGCTGGAATCGTCGGGCGCAGTGGTGGCGGTATGAGGGGTGCTGCGGTGACCGCGAGGTCGCAGCCCCACCCCAACCCCTCCCCTGGAGGGGAGGGGCTTAGCCGGGCCAACCCTTGTCGGGGGGAGGTGGCGGTCGCCGGGTTTCTCGTGCGGCCTTCGT
>CBDUBN010000096.1:0-7121 GCA_965365395.1 uncultured Sphingomonas sp. | reverse complement strand
CGTCGAGGATGGTGGACAGGCCGCCCAGCCCCTGCGCGCCGATGCCCAGCGCGTTAACGCGGTCGTACAGCTCGATCCGCAATTCCTCGATCGGCGACGCCGGCCCGCGCGCCTTCAGTTCGGCCATGTCGATGCTGCCCATCAGGCTCTGCTTGGCCAGCAGCATCGCCTTTTCGGCGGTGCCGCCGATGCCGATGCCCAGCATGCCCGGCGGGCACCAGCCCGCGCCCATCTGCGGCACCGTCTCCACCACCCAGTCGACGATCGAATCGCCGGGGTTCATCATCTTGAACTTCGACTTGTTTTCGCTGCCCCCGCCCTTGGCCGCGACGTCGATGTGCACCTTGTCGCCCGGCACCATCTCGACATGGGTGACCGACGGCGTGTTGTCGCGCGTGTTGACGCGAGAGAAGGCAGGATCGGCGAGGATCGAGGCGCGCAACGGGTTGGCGGGGTCGAGATAGGCGCGGCGCACGCCCTCGTCGATCACCTGCTGCAAGCTGCGCGGGCTATCGAGCCGACATTGCTGCCCCCACGCCACGAAGATGGTGACGATGCCCGTGTCCTGGCAGATCGGCCGGTGGCCGGCCGCGCACATGCGGCTGTTGGTCAGGATCTGCGCGATCGCATCCTTCGCCGCCGGGCCCTGCTCCAGTTCATAGGCCCGCGCCAGCGCGCGGATATAGTCCATCGGGTGGAAATAGCTGATGAACTGGAGCGCATCGGCGACCGATGCGATCAGGTCGTCCTCGCGGATGATCGTGCTGTGCATGGCCCGCGCGTTAGGCAAAGGCCCGGGCATCGGCAAGCAGGGAGCCTTTCCCGCGCTCCGCTCGTTCAACCGCCCGACACGATATGAAAGGCCCCGCCATGGAAGACGCACGCATCTGGCAATTCGAGGAAAGCCTGTGGAAGGCGTCGCCGGACCATTACCGCCACTCGATCGCCGACGACGCGCAGTTCGTGGTCCCGGCGGAACCCTTCATCCTCTCCGGCAAGCAGGCCGCCGAAACCATGGCCACCACGCCGCGCTGGGACGCGGTCGACTTCTCCGACACCCGCGTCAGCCGCCCCGAGGAGGGCCTGATCGTCATCGCCTACCAGGTCGACGCGCGCCGTGGCGAGGAAGCGTACAAGGCCTGGTGCACCACCACCATGCAGCGTCTATCCCACGAAAACTGGGTCGTCATCCAGCACCAGCAGACCCCGCCGCTGGTCATGGGGTAGGATTGTCGGGTCCACCACAGTTGACATCTACCGGCAGAGACATGGTTTCAACCAAGCGTTGAATCTTACCAAGATCGGATCGGAAAAGCGTGCGTTCATCCTCCCGGACCAGCGCCGGAGATGCTTGTTCGCCACCGCAGCAAAAGCAGACCGCAATTTCACCGATCGCGTTTCCGTCGCGGTCGAAGTAACGAAAAAAATGGTGAGGAATGAAGCAGTCTGCCACGACGCCGAAGTCATCGGGGATCGTGCCGCGGACTTCGAGCTTCGAAAAGGCCGACGCTAGCTCGGACCTTTGTCGAGGAGTGAGGCGCGTCCCCTGCGGGTTCGACATGCCGAACTGTCCGTTCTCAAGCGGGCCATCCTGCACAAACAGTTTTACGGTCGCCGCATCAGGGTACGGGACGATCCGTGTCTCGATTATCGAGGTGGGTCCCTCGTCCACGATCGATGGATTGGCATCGGGCACGTTCTCGTCATCCGAAATTCCAGTGCAGCCTGCCAGCAGCAGGGCGACCATTACCGGAACGATCCGCATTCGATACCTCCTGCGCGAACTCATGGCGCTTCTTGATTAACGAGAAACACCACATAGCCGCGAAATCGCGGATTGGCGGCGAGGCCCGACGGCTCGCGCCAAGCGCCGCCCTGCACCAGCCCGACCTTGAACGGCGTGCGCAGGCGGTCGAGGCCGGCGAGGTAGCGTTCGCAGCCCGGCACCGTGGCGCGGCCCTGGTAGGTCTGCACCACGATCTCGTCAATCGTGGCGCCGAGCGCCGCGAGCGCGGCCGGATCGGCGTTGGCGGGGCCGTCGAGCAGGCCGGTGACCGAGAGTTTCGCATCGCGCGGCAGGGCGCGGCGCAGATCGCGCAGGAAGGCGGCATAGCGGCCGATCCGATGGGTGGCCGCATCGAAATCGATCTGCACCCCCGCGACGCGATTGCCCGCCCCGCGCCACGCGGCAAGCTCGCGAAGGATATGCGGCGTCACCCGCGGGCCCCATGGCACGATCTCGGTGCGATAGACGATCCACAGGCTGGCGGTTGCCACGCGCGGGGTGCCTGCCCGCAGGTCGACGACCCGGTCCGGGTCGCGCGCGCGTATCTCGCCGGCGAGGACATAGACCTCGCGCGCCCGCTCCAGCACCGGCTGCGGCGCGACGCCCGCCCACAGCCAGAAGGCATCGTAGCGTTCCGCCTCGACGCGGTTCGGCGCGGGCGCGCAGGCGGCGAGCACCATCGCCAGCGCTGCGGCAAGGGGCGGAGCCATGGCGGCACCCGTCCGACCTTTCGGCCACCCCTCCTGCCTGCGCGGGGGCACGGCTGCCCTTCTACCAGTAATAGTCGAGTTCGCGCGCCCAGCGCGACGCCGGATAGCGCGCCTTGAGTTCGGTGAACCATGCGCGCCGCCGGGACAGCGGCGCTTCGGTCGCATCGCAGCCGTTGTAGCCCGCCGGCGCCCAGCAGCGCACCGCGCGGTGCAGCGCATAGGCGCGGTCCTCGGCGGGCGCGCGGGCGTCTGCGATGATCGCACGATAGGCGGCGAGCCGCGAGAAGACGGGTGCGTCATAGCCGCGCGCGACGCCGCCCAGCTCGTCCTCGGGCGGCGGCTCGTCGAGCATCGCGGGAATGCCGCGATAGCCGGGATCGAGCGCGTTCAGCCGCACGAACTCGCCCAGGCACAGCCGCGCGCGCGGGCTCCTGGGGTCGCGCGCCAGCGTCGCCGCGACCGCGCCGATGCCGGGGCAGGCGAAATCGCCCGATCCCGCCCAGCCGAAGATCGCGGTACTGGCGAACATGGGCGTCGCATAATCATCCTCGGCCAGCGGCGCGGAGGGCGGCGCGGCGGCGAGATCGCGGACGAACTCGGCATAGCGGCCGCGCGTCAGCCCCTTGTACAGCAGTATGAAACGCGCGGTCGTCGCCTCGCGCGCGTCGTCCCCGCGCGACGCCACCTGGCGCAGCAGCGCCGGCCCGGCGGCGTAGCGCAGCAATTGCTCGCGCACTTCCGGATCGCGCACCGGCGAACCGGCCGCGAACACGCGCTCTACGGCGCCGTGCCGCTCGTCGTGCATCGCCAGGGCGAGCTGCGCGGCGGCGCGCGCGAACGGCGTCCTGTCCTCGATCAGCGCGGCCAGGGCGTCGCGCGCGCCGGCTTCGCCCGTCCTGTCCAGCGCCAGCGCGCGCAGCATCCGCCGGCTGAACCCGAGATAGCCCGGGGTCCGGTCGGTCGCGGGCAGGAGCCGCAGCACCTCCGGTGCGTCCTGCGCCACATAGAAGGCATGCGCCGCGCGGAGGTAGGCGAACAGCGCCTCGTGCCCGGCGAACTGGCGCGCCTGCGCCTCGATCGCGCCGCGCGTGACCGGCGGCGGCGGCGCCGCGCGGCCGTCGTCCGGCCCCGCCGGCCGCCGCATCGCCTTGAGGTCGAGCACCGCCAGCAGCACCGGATCGCGAACCTGCGCCGGGCCGATCGCGCGCAACAGCTTGACGTCCGCCTCCTGGACCAGATCGGCCAGGCTGTCGCTGCGCCGCGCGGGGTCGGTTTGCGCGAACTGCCACAGATAGGCTTGCGTCAGCGCCGCCCGGTCGCCGGCGAGCCAGTGGACACGGCGCATCAGGCCGCGCGCGGAGGCGGCGTAGCGCCCGGCGGGATAGGCGGCGAGATAGGCGGCGAGCGCGCGCGCCGCCTTGCCCAGCGACGGATCGGGCGGCGATGCCTTGACCACGTCGCCCCATTCGTCGAACGCGCCCGCCATCGCCGCATTCAGCGCGGTGCGCGCGACCATGTACCGCGCCGCTTCGCCGAGCCACCCGCCGGCATCGCCGAGCCCGGCGAACGCGGCCTCGGCGCCTGTGAAATCCCCCGCATAGAAGGCCGCCGCGCCGTTAAGATAGCGCTGATAGGCAAGGCCCTTCGCCGATCGCACCGCATCCGGGCCGTCGGCCGACGCGCCGGGGCCGTCGCTGGCGAGGCACCATGCGCTCAGGTTCCGGCGCTTCGCCGCCAGCGCCTCGCGTTCGCGCGCGCCGATGCGCCGTTCGGCGCCGATCGCGGCCTGGAACGCCGCGGCGCCGCTCGCGTCGCTCTGGCATCGGGTGCCTTGTGCGGCGGCCGGCGTCGCGGGCCCGTCGCCGCCCGGCGCTGGCGTTCCGCCCAGCCTGTTCGCGAACAGGCCATAGTCGAACGGGCGCGCGTCGCCGCGTCGCGGCAGCCAGTCGTGGCTCGACAGATCGGTCGGCCCCACCGCGCCGTGCCGGTCGTGCAGCAGCATGAGCAGGTTGACGCGGCTGTCGTTACCCGGCGCCATCAACGCGGTGCTGCTGCACCCGTCATAGTCGCCCTGCACGATCGTCCAGCGCGGATAACAGGTCGCGTCGCTGCTCGCGGACGCCGGCGCCGCCCATCCGCCCACGATCGCCGCCGCGCCGACCGACACCGCTCCGACAACCGTCCACCGCATCGCGCGCCCTCCGTCCGATGCCCGAGAGTGCGACGCGCACGCCGCCATGGCAAGCGCGCCATCCCACCCGCCCGCGCCGGCCGAAAGAATATATTTCGCGTGCCCGCTTCGTTCCCTTGGCAGATGCGCAAAGCACGGATCGCCCGCGCGTCGCTGCGCTGCAACATCGCATCCGGCGCGTCGATGCGGCACCGGGCGGTTGAACCGGATGCCTGCCTGCGCATTATCCATCTTGCGCCGATGCGAAGCTGTGGCACAATCACTGGTGGGTTGAGGGCACGGGGGTGCGCTACAGATTGTGTCGGATACGCGATCGGCTGGCTACGGCCGGTCGCGCGGAAGAGCGGGTGAACCGCCTGATTCCGGCGCGTAATGGGGCTGGCACGCGGGGTAGGGCGCTCCTGTCGCGGGCCGAACAAAGATAGAACAAAGGGCTGGCGAATCATCGCCGCGCCCGCCATCAGGATGTAGGGACTGCACATGGATTTTCGCGACACGCGGGGGACGGAAGGGATGGACGTGGCAACACTGGCGGAAGAACGGCCGATGGATGCGGTTTCGGGCACGGGTGCGGACGCCGCGGGTGCGGACGCGCCCGATTCGAAACGCGGCGCCGATTCGAAATCGATCGACGCGCGCGCCTTCCCGATCGTCACCGACCCTGCGCGCGACGCGCTGCTGACCGATTTCGGCAAGGATACGCTGAACGACCGCTATCTGCTGCCCGGCGAATCCTATCAGGATCTCTTCGCCCGCGTCGCATCCGCCTATGCCGACGATGCCGACCACGCGCAGCGGGTCTACGACTATATCTCGAAACTCTGGTTCATGCCCGCCACCCCCGTCCTCTCCAACGGCGGCACCGGACGCGGCCTGCCCATCAGCTGCTATCTCAATTCGGTGTCGGACAGCCTCGAGGGGATCGTCGGCACCTGGAACGAGAATGTCTGGCTGGCGTCGCGCGGCGGCGGCATCGGCACCTATTGGGGCGCGGTGCGCGGCATCGGCGAACCCGTGGGCCTCAACGGCAAGACCAGCGGCATCATCCCCTTCGTCCGCGTGATGGACTCGCTTACCCTCGCCATCAGCCAGGGGTCCCTGCGCCGCGGTTCGGCCGCCTGCTATCTCGACATCAGCCACCCGGAGATCGAGGAATTCCTCGAGATCCGCAAACCGTCGGGCGATTTCAACCGCAAGGCGCTGAACCTTCACCACGGCGTGCTCGTCACCGACGAATTCATGGCGGCGGTGCGCGACGGCGCCGAGTTCAACCTGCGCTCGCCCAAGGACAATAGCGTGCGGGGCAGCGTCGACGCGCGCGGCCTGTTCCAGAAGCTCGTCGAAACCCGCCTCGCGACGGGCGAGCCCTACATCATCTTCATCGACCAGGTGAACCGGACGATGCCGCGCCATCACCGCGAGCTGGGGCTGAAGGTCACCACCTCGAACCTCTGCTCGGAAATCACGCTGCCCACCGGCACCGATCATCTGGGCAACGATCGCACCGCGGTCTGCTGCCTCTCCAGCCTCAACCTCGAAACCTGGGACGAATGGCACGGCGACCGGACCTTCATCGAGGACGTGATGCGCTTCCTCGACAACGTCCTGCAGGATTATATCGACCGCGCGCCGGACGAGATGGCGCGCGCCAAATATTCGGCGATGCGCGAGCGCAGCGTCGGCCTTGGCGTCATGGGCTTCCACAGCTTCCTGCAGGCGCGGGGCCTCCCGTTCGAGGGCGCGATGGCGAAAAGCTGGAACCTCAAGATCTTCCGCCACATCCGCGAACAGGTCGACACCGCCTCGATGATGCTGGCGCAGGAACGCGGCCCTTGCCCCGACGCCGCCGACCAGGGGGTGATGGAGCGGTTCAGTTGCAAGATGGCGATCGCGCCGACCGCGTCGATCTCGATCATCGCCGGCGGCACCTCCGCCTGCATCGAGCCGATCCCGGCGAACATCTACACGCACAAGACGCTGTCGGGCAGCTTCTCGATCCGCAACCCGCATCTCGAGGCGCTGCTGATCGACAAGGCGAAGAACAGCGATGCCGTCTGGAACTCGATCCTCGAACGCGGCGGCAGCGTCGCGCATCTCGATTTCCTGAGCGCCGAGGAGAAGAGCGTCTTCAAGACCAGCTTCGAGATCGACCAGCGCTGGCTGCTCGAGCTCGCCGCCGACCGCACGCCCTATATCGACCAGGCGCAGTCGCTGAACCTGTTCATCCCGGCGGACGTCGAGAAATGGGACCTCATGATGCTCCATTTCCGCGCCTGGGAACTGGGCATCAAGTCGCTCTATTACCTCCGCTCGAAATCGGTCCAGCGCGCGGGTTTCGCGGGCTCGGGCGGGGTCGAGGCGGACAACACCGCCGCCGCCCCCGTCTTCGCCATCGGCGAAAGCACGGACTATGACGAATGCCTGGCGTGCCAGT
>CBDUBN010000095.1:0-7195 GCA_965365395.1 uncultured Sphingomonas sp. | reverse complement strand
CGGCCAGCTCCACCGCCTGTGGCAGCTCCTGCTCAAGGGGTACGACGAAGTGCGCGGCGCCCCCGACCCGCTGGTCTCGGCGCAGATGGCGCTGCTGCGGACGCTCCACGCCGCCGACATGCCCGATCCGGGCAGCTTGGCGCGCAAGCTCGAGGAGATCGCCGCGCGCGCCGGCTCCGCGCCCGCTCCGGCGACCGCGCCGGGGGAGCCGGCGCCCGCCCCGGCCGCGCGGTACGACTGGGCCGAACTGGTGCGCGACATCGAGCACAAGATCGGCCAGCTCCATCTCGCCACGCGGCTGCGCATGCAGGTGCGCCCGGTCGCGGTCGAGGACGGACGGCTGGTCTATGCGCAAGCGGAAGGCTTCTCCGACGATCTCGCGCCTGAACTAAGACAGGCGCTGCTTGAGCTGACCGGCAAGCGCTGGCAGGTCGAACAGGGCGTCGGAGAGGCCGAGCCGACGCTGGTCGAGCGCGAGCAGGCGGCGAAGGCCGAAGCCGACGCGAAATTGCGCGCGCACCCGCTGGTCGAAGCCGCGTTCACCGCATTTCCCGACGCCGAGCTGATCGAAGACGATGCCGGCAGTCCCCCATGGAGCAGAACCGCATGAAATCGATGGAAGAGATGATCCAGGCCGCGCAGCAGGCGGCCGAAACGATCCAGAAGCAGATGGGCGACATGCAGGCCAAGCTCGACGCGATCGAGGTCGAGGGCGCGGCCGGCGGCGGCCTGGTTAAAGTCCGCGCCAGCGCCAAAGGCCGCATCCTGCGCGTCGAGATCGACGAGAGCTTGATGAAGCCCGAGGAGAAGCAAATGGTCGAAGACCTCGTCACCGCCGCCTTCAACGACGCGCGCGACAAGGCCGACCGCGTCTCGAACGAGGAAATGCAGAAGATGCAGGGCGGCCTCGGCCTGCCGCCGGGCTTCAATCTGCCGGGGATGGGGTAAGCCTTACCCATACCACTTCCGCCGTCATGCTGAACTCGTTTCAGCATCCACCGTGCCTCCCAGCGCCGTCGCTGCAGCCGGCGAAATGGACCCTGAAACAAGTTCAGGGTGACGCCGACGGTGAACGGAAGCGCGGAGTTACCCCTTCGAGAAATCCGGTGAGCCTCGCCGATTTCCATGCTACCGGTAGCGGAAAGAGACTGAAGGAGAGGCGCGATGGCGACCGTACTGAACGACAACGGCACCGGCTCGGACGCGGATGTCCGCGGGCAGGTGTCGGACGAGGAGTGGGCCGTTCGTGTCGATCTGGCGGCGGCTTACCGGCTGGTCGCGCTCTACGGGTGGGACGACCTCATCTTCACCCACCTCTCTGCGCGCGTTCCGGGGCCCGAGCATCACTTCCTAATCAACCCCTACGACATGATGTTCGAGGAGATCACCGCTTCGTCGCTGGTCAAGATCGACGTCGAGGGGCAGCCGGTCCTGCAGACCTCGCATCCGGTGAATCCGGCGGGATTCACGATCCACTCGGCACTGCATATGAATTGCGAAGACGCCCACGCGGTGATGCACCTCCACACGCCCGCCGGACAAGCGGTAAGCGCAATGGAGTTCGGGCTGCTCGAGCATACCCAGACCGGCATGATCGCGCGCCACGACATCGCCTACCACGACTACGAAGGCATCGCGACCGATCTCGAGGAGCGCGAGCGGCTGGTTGCCGACATGGGCGACCGGCACGCGATGATCCTCCGCAACCACGGCACGCTGGCGATCGGCAAGACCGTAGGCGAGTGCTTCCTGCGGCTCTACTTCATCGAGCGTGCGTGCGACGCGCAGGTCAAGATGCTCAGCGCGGGGCGCGAGAACCTCAACAACCCGCCGCAGGGCACGCCCGAAAAGGTGGAGACGCAGACGCACCCCGGCATGATGGCCATGGCCGCCGAACGGCTCGCCTGGCCCGCGCTCCTGCGCAAGCTCGACCGGATCGACCCCGGCTATCGCAATTGAAGGGGGGCGGGCGCAATTGAAGGGGGGCGGGGTGCCCGTGCGCGGCGCAGGGAAAGCCTAGGCGGGCACTAGCTTCACCAGTCGCCCGCCGGGTCCGTCCTCCAGCACCCAGATCGCGCCGTCGGGCCCCTGTTCGACCTCGCGGATGCGTCGGCCCAGCGGCACGCGGCCGACCTCGCTCGCGGTGAAGGCATTGGCGCGCACGCGCACCAGCCCCTGCGACACCAGCCCGCCCAGCACGAAGTCGCGGTCCCAGCCCACGAACAGGTTGCCCCTGTACTGGATCATCCCCGATGGCGCGATCACCGGGGTCCAGGCGAAATAGGGCGCGGCGAATTCGGGCCGCGTCGCATGCCGCGGCAGCACCTCTCCGTCGTTTCCCTCCGACACGATGCGCCAGCCATAGTTGGCGCCGCGCGTGATCAGGTTGAACTCGTCGCCGCCCTCCGGCCCCATCTCGCTCGACCACAGCCGGCCGTCCGCCGCGAACACCAGGCCATAGGGATTGCGGTGGCCCAGCGACCAGATCTCGCGCCGCCCGTCGGCGAAGGGGTTGTCCGCCGGGATCGATCCGTCGGGGTTGATGCGGACGATCTTGCCCAAAGTCGTCGCGCGGTCCTGCGCCGGCGCGCCCTGGTGCCGCTCGCCCGCGGTCAGATACAGCGTGCCGTCCGGCGCGAAGGCGATGCGGCCGCCGTAGTGGCGCGTGTCGCCCGCGATCTTGGGCGCCTGCCGCCAGATGACGGTCAGATTGTCGATCCGCCCGCCGTTGCCGCCGTCGAGCACCAGCGTGCCGCGCGCCAGCGCCAGCCCCGCGGCCCCGCCGGACGCCTCGGTGAAGCTCAGATAGACGCGGCCGTTGGCGGTGAAGGCGGGATCGAGCGCAACGTCGAGCAGGCCGCCCTGGCCGCTCGCCTGCACGGCCGGCGTGCCCGCGATCGCGGGGCCGACGGCGCCGGTGGTGGTCACCACGCGCAGGCGGCCGGGCTTTTCGGTCACCAGCATGCGGCCGTCGGGCAGGAAGGTCATCGCCCACGGGCTGTCGAGCGTCGCGATCGGCGCGGCGGCCACCGCTACGGTCGGTGTCGGTGCAGGCACCGGCGTCGGCGTGGGGGCGGGGCCGGGCGATGGCGTCGGCAGCGCGATCACCCCGCCGCCGCCGCTGGCATCGTCGCCGCCGCATCCCGGCAGCGAAAGCAGGGCGATGGTCGCCAATGCGGTCATCGCGAAAGGGCGTGGCATGGTTGCGCTTCCCCATGGCGAACGGCGTATGGTACGGCGACCGCTCTATCGAGCGAACGCACGGCCGCCCCGCCCGGTTCCTGCGCCGATGCCGACCGGGCCATGCCGGGCCTGCGGGGCGCGCGACCAGCCCCTGCCGCGCCTCACGGCGGCGGAGGATCGGGCGCGTCGGGGGGCGGTGTGGCGGGCCGCAGGCTCACGCCGTCGCCGTCCAGCCGGATGCCCACGCCGCCCACCTCGGTGTCCAGCCTGGGGCCGGTGGCGGGATCGACGGTGATGGCGGGGTCGCCGATCGCGCCCTCCAGCGCGCCGCCCAGATCGTCGAATATCTGCGGCAGGTCGGAATCGGGTACGGGCGCGGGGGCCGCGCGCGGCGCGGCGCCCGGGATCGCGCGCGCCATGAAATCGCGCCAGATGCGCGCCGGGGCGCCGCCGCCGGTGAGGCCGCGGATGGGGCCGTTGTCGTCCTTGCCGATCCACACGCCGACCACCAGGTCACCCGCGAATCCCACGAACAGGGCGTCGCGGCTGTTCTGCGTGGTGCCCGTCTTGCCATAGGCGGGGATGGCGAGCCGCGCGGCCCGCCCCGTGCCCTCGTCCACTGCGGCGCGCAGCAGTTCCAGCATGTCGCTGCGCACCCGCCGCGGCAGGCTGCTACGCCCGTCGAACAGGCGCTCCAGGGTGGTCGCCTCGGGCCGCGCCAGGGCATGCGGCTCGACCGGCATGTAATCGCCCGCGATCGCGGCATAGGCGGCGGTCAGCTCGATCAGGGTCGTGCCGGACGTGCCCAGCGCGACACTCGCGTTTTCGGGAAGCTCGCCCGACAGGCCGAGGTCGCGCGCGGCGGCGCGCACCGCCTCGCCGCCGACCGCGCTGTACAGGCGCACCGCGACGACGTTGCTCGACGCCGCGAATGCCTCGCGCAGGGTGATCTCCCCGCGATAGCGGCCGCCATAGTTGGCGGGCCGGTACGTGCCCTGCGTGATCGGTGAGTCGTCGACCGTGGTGTCGGGCGTCATCCCGCTGCGTAACGCGGCAAGGTAGACGGCGAGCTTGAAGGTCGAGCCCGGCTGCCGCCGCGCCTGCGTCGCGCGGTTGAAGGGCGAATCGCGGTAGCTGCGCCCGCCGATCATCGCGACGACCTCGCCGTCGGGGCGCATGGCGACGAGCGCGACCTGCGCCCCCGCCGGCACCCCGCTTTGCGTCACCCGCCGCGCGATGTCCTGCAGCCGCGCGTCGAGCGTGGTCGTGACCCGCGTCTCGCCATAGCCGGGGCGGGTCACGGCGCGCGCCTGCGGCATCGCCCAGTCCGCGAAATAGGTGCCCGACGGCAGCTTGCCCCGCGCGCGGCTGTCGATCCGCGCCGGTTCGACGGCCCGCGCCTCGGCCTGGGTCAGATAGCCTGCATCGACCATGCCGACCAGGACGACCCGCTGGCGCTCCCGCGCCGCGGCGAGGTTGCGCGTGGGCGCGAGGCGCGACGGCGCCTTGACCAGCCCCGCCAGCATCGTCGCCTGGCTCAGCGTCAGCCGCTCGGGCTGGCGGTAGAAATAGTGCAGCGACGCCGCGCGCAGGCCGTACACATTGTCGCCGAAATAGGCGTTGGACAGGTAGCGCGACAGGATCTGGTCCTTCGTCAGCCACGCCTCCATCCACCAGGCGATCAGGAGTTCGCGCCCCTTGCGCCCGATCGTCTGGTCCGAATTGAGGAAAGTGATCTTCGCCAGCTGCTGCGTGATGGTGCTCCCCCCTTGCGTGCGGTCGCTGGTGATGTTCGTCCACAGCGCGCGGGCAAGGCCGCGCGGGTCGATGCCCATATGCCGGTAGAATCGCCGGTCCTCGGTCGCCAGGAACGCCTCGATCACATGGGGCGGCAGTTTCGCCACCTCCACCGGCTCGTCCACCACGGCGCCGCCGCGCGCGATCGGTCGCCCGTCGGCGCTGACCAGCGTCAGCTGCGCGGGCACGATCGGCTCCAGGCTTTTGGACAGCGGCGCGGTCCAGGCCAGCCAGGCCACCGTCAGGGCGAACAGGATCGCGAATGCCGCCACCCCGCGCCGGACCCAGCGCCAGTTGGGGCGCCAGCGGCGGCGCGGCGGCGGCGGGACATCGCCCGGCGGCGGCGGGGCCGGCTGGAACGGCGCGGCGGGCGGGGGCGTCTCGGTACGCGGAGCCTCGCGCCGCAGCGAAAAGCGGGGCCGCCGCAGCGTTTCGGGCGGCGGTACGGCATCGACCAGCCCGCGCACCTCGGCCTCGAGCTCGGCGATGGTCTTGCGGCGCGGCGGCGGCGCGGCATCGCTGCGCAGCGGGTCCTCGGCAGGGCGCGGCGGCGGAGTGACGCCGCCATAGCCTTCGGGCAGGTCGAACGGATCGGGCGGGGTCATGCCGCGCGCATGATAGGCCTGCCGCTGTGTTGGAGCAATAGGACAGTGCGGCCCGTTGCGCAGGCCGCCGCTGCCCGCCATGCTGGCGCCAGGGAGAATGACGATGACCGAAGACGTGCAGCCCCTCCTCGATGCCGCCGCGCTCAACGCCTTCCTGGGCTCCGCCTTTGCCGATCATGGCGCGGCGCGCCCCGGTCCGGCGCGGGTGGTGGAAGTGCGCGCGGGCTTCGCACGGCTGCGGCTGGAGCCGGAGCAGGCGAGCCTGCGCCCCGGCGGCATTGTCTCCGGCCCGACGCAGATGATGCTCGCGGACACCGCCGCCTATGCCGTCATCCTCGCGCATATCGGGGAGGTCGCGATGGCGGTGACCAGCAGCCTCACCTACAATTTCCTGCGCGGCGTCCAGCCCGGCCCGCTGTTCGCGGACGCCGCGCTCCTCAAGCTTGGCCGCCGCCTCGCGGTGGTCGACGTGCGGCTGTGGACCGACGATCCCGCGCGGCCCGCGGGTCAGGCGAGCGTCAGCTACATGATCCCCTAGCGCCAGGGGCTCAGACCACCAGCGGGCCATGCTCCAGATGCGGCAGCACGTGCCGCGCGAACAGGTCGCATTCGGCCGCGTGCGGATATCCCGACAGGATGAACGCCTCCATGCCCACCGCCTGATAGGCGCGCAGCTTCGCCAGCACCTGATCGGGATCGCCGACGATCGCCGCGCCGCAGCCCGAGCGCGCCCGTCCGATTCCGGTCCACAGACCCTCCTCGACGAACCCGTCGCCGTCCGCGGCGGAGCGCAGCTCGGCCTGCCGCTGCACGCCGAAATTCGCCGCATCCAGGCTCTTGGCGCGGATCGCGTCGCCGGCGCCGGCATCGAGCTTGGACAGCAGGCGATCGGCATAGGCGCGCGCTTCCGTTTCCGTCTCGCGCACGATCACGTGCGCGCGGTAGCCGAATTTGAGGCTGCGCCCCTTCGCCGCCGCGCGGGCGCGCATGTCGGCGACCACTTCGGTCACCTTATCCATCGTGTCGGGCCACATCAGGTACACGTCCGCGGCCTCGGCCGCCGCGTCGCGCGCGACCGGGGACAGGCCGCCGAAATAGAGCGGCGGGCACCGGCCCGAGACGGTCGTCATGCGCGGCGGATCGAGCTTGATCTTGTAATGCTCGCCCTCGAAATCGAGCGGCTCGCCGTTCAGCAAGATTTTGAGGATGTGCATCGCCTCGACCGTGCGCTGGTAACGCGCTCCGCCCTCCATCGTCTCGCCGGGCAGGTCGGACGAGATGATGTTGATGGTCAGGCGTCCGTTCAGGATGCGGTCGAGCGTGGCGATGCGCCGCGCAAGCTGCGGCGGCCAGTCCTCGCCGATGCGCACCGCCATCAGGAGGCGGATGCGCTCCAGCATGGGCGCGATCGCGCTCGCGAACACCGTGGTATCCAGCCCCAGCTGGTAGCCCGACGGCAGCAGCACATTGTCGAACCCGCCCTTTTCGGCGGCGAGGACGATGTTGCGGCAATGCTCCCAGCTCGACTGCAGCATAGGGTCGGGCACGCCCAGAAATTCGTAGTCATCGTCGCACAGTGCCGAAAACCAGCTGACTTCGCATTGGGTCAT
>CBDUBN010000094.1:0-7232 GCA_965365395.1 uncultured Sphingomonas sp. | reverse complement strand
TGCTGTGCGTGCGCAACGCGATGGACGAGAGCGGCGTCGATTTCGCCATGGACGTGCATGGGGACGAAGCGATCCCCGCCGTGTTCCTCGCCGGGTTCGAGGGCATCCCGAACTGGACCGACGCGCTTGGTGAAAAGTTCACGCGGTACGGCCAGGCGCTTGCGCGCCGCACGCCCGATTTCCAGACGGACCTCGGCTACGCTATCGCCGCTCCGGGCACCGCCAACCTGTCGATGTCCACCAACCAGCTCGCCAATCGCTTCGGCTGCGTCGCGATGACGCTTGAAATGCCGTTCAAAGATAACCGGGACCTGCCCGATCCCATCGCTGCATGGAGCCCCGAACGCTCGATGCAGCTCGCACAGGATTGCCTCGCCACGCTGGCCGAACTCATCGACGAGATGGGATGAGCGAGCGGCCATTCGTCGTGGCCGAGGAAGATCCGCGGTCGGCCGACGTGCGCGCGTTGCTCGAGATCCACTGGGCAGGCATGCTCGCCAGTTCGCCGCGCGACAGCTGCCATTTCCTTGACGTCGACGGCCTGCTGCGATCCGATGTCGTGTTTCTGACGGTGCGGGAAGACGGCGCGCTCGCCGGGATCGGGGCCATGAAGCAGCATGATGCGATCCTTGGCGAGATCAAATCGATGCGCACCCACGCCGCGCATCTGGGCAGAGGCGTCGGCGCGGCTCTGCTGACGCACATCATCGCGCTCGCCCGCGGGCGCGGGTTGCA
This sequence comes from uncultured Sphingomonas sp., assembly GCA_965365395.1. Taxonomy (GTDB): domain Bacteria; phylum Pseudomonadota; class Alphaproteobacteria; order Sphingomonadales; family Sphingomonadaceae; genus Sphingopyxis. The sequence goes on along the minus strand of CBDUBN010000094.1, from coordinate 6,497 downwards.
CCGCCTGGCGCTCGAGACGGGATCGGGTACGGCGTTCGGTGCGGCGCATGCGCTCTACCGCCGCTTCGGATTCGTTTACGCCGGTCCGTTTGCCGATTACAGGCCGAACGGGTTCAGCCGCTTCATGATGCTGGCCTTGTAAGGGGATCCCGTGCCGCAGCTCGTCCTTATCCGCCATGGCCAGTCGCAATGGAATCTGGAGAACCGCTTTACCGGCTGGTGGGACGTCGACGTGACCGCGAAAGGTGCCGAAGAAGCGCGCGCGGCGGGGCGGCTGATGGCCACGCGCGGGCTCGATTTCGACCTGTGCTTCACCAGCCTGCAGACCCGCGCGATCAAGACCCTCCACCTCGCGCTCGAGGAGATGGGGCGGTTATGGCTCCCGGTCGAGAAAAGCTGGCATCTGAACGAACGCCATTATGGCGGGCTGACCGGTCTCGACAAGGCGGAGACGGCGGTGCGGCACGGCGCGGAGCAGGTCGCGATCTGGCGGCGCAGCTTCGATACTCCGCCGCCGCCGATCGAGTCCGGCAGCGCCTATGATCCGAGCGGGGACCGGCGCTATGCAGGTGTGCCTGTGCCGGATTCCGAAAGCCTGAAGGACACGATCCGGCGGGTTCTGCCCTATTGGACGCAGCGGATCGCACCCGAGCTCGCGGCGGGAAAGCGCATCCTCATCTCGGCGCATGGCAATAGCCTGCGGGCGCTGGTAAAGCATCTTTCGGGCATTTCCGATGCGGATATCACCGGGCTCGAAATCCCGACCGGCCAGCCGATCGTCTATGATCTGGCGGATGACCTGACCGCGCGCGACCGCTATTATCTGGCCGATCGGTGAGCGGCACCGCAGCACCTGAAAAGGCCCGCCCGGCCGCCGGAGCCGCCTTCATCCGCCTGCTGCCCGGCGATCCCGCCCCACGCTTTCGCACGCCCGCGTTCAGCAACCCCGACTATGTGTTCGATACGGTGGCCGGTCGCACCATCCTTCTGTGCTTCGCCGGTTCGGGTGGCAGTCCGCTCGCGCAGGCCCGCCTCGCCGCCGTCGCGGCGCGCACCGATCTGTTCGACGATATCCGCGCGTCCTTCTTCATGGTGTCGAACGACCCTGCCGATGCGCGCGACGGGCGCCTCGCCGATCGCTATCCGGGCTATCGCAACTTCTGGGATTTCGAGGGCGGGATAGCCCGGGCCTATGGCGCGCTGCCCGCCGATCGAGGGAGCGCAGCGGGAACGACCCTGCGCCCGCTGTGGGTGGTCGTCGACCGCCAGTTGCGCGTTGCGGACGTCATCCCCTTCGAGGCCGACCGCACGGACATCGCACGCGCCATCGCGGCGGTCGAGCGGCAGCCGCTGGCCGACGACCCCGACCTTCCCCAGGCACCCGTGCTCCTCCTTCCGAACGTGCTGGAGCCTGGCCTGTGCGACGAACTGATCGCCGGCTATCGCAGCCACGGCGGCGAGGCGTCGGGCTTCATGCGCGAAGTGGGCGGCAAGACCGTTCTGCGCACCGACCCCGGCCATAAGACGCGCCGCGACTGGACGATCACCGATCCAGGGCTCATCGCGCGCCTGCAGGAACGCGTGCGCCGCCGCATCGTGCCCGAAATCGCGCGTATCCATCATTTTCACGTGACGCGCATGGAGCGCTATCTGGTGGGCTGCTATACCGCCGAGGATGGCGGCCACTTCCGGCCGCACCGCGACAATACCACCAGCGGCACCGCGCACCGCCGCTTCGCCGTCTCGATCAATCTCAACCAGGATTTCGATGGCGGACTGGTCAGCTTTCCGGAATATGCGCCGCGCGGGCACAAGCCGCCGCCCGGCGGCGCGCTCGTCTTTTCCTGCGCGCTCCTGCACACGGTATCGCCGGTGACGAAAGGGGAGCGGCTCGCTTTCCTGCCGTTCCTCTACGACGATGCCGCCGCCGCCATCCGTGCGCGCAACAATGCCTATCTCGATGAGGGGCTGACCCCCTATCGCGCCTAGAAACTGCCGCTGATCGATAACAGGCCGATCAGATAGATGCGGCGGAACTGGCGCTCGGAAAAGTCGATCGGCCCGTCGCGGCGATCGACATAGACGGTCCGGCGCAGGTCATCGCGCGTGTCGTTGAGGTTGCGCAGCGTGACCCGCACCGTCAGTCCCGCGACATCCTTGTGCTCGACGAATAATTGCGTGATCGGCCGGGTCAGGGATGCGTCGCTGATCTGGTCGAGCCGGAAAACCGGGCCGAACCGTTCCTCCGAGATCGATCCGCCCCAGGCGATGTCGCTGCCGGGTATGTCGTGCCGGAAATCGGCACTCCAGCGTCGGCGCAGGTCGCCGCTGATGCGCCGCGCCACGCCGTTGAGCGGATCGGGCACCCGCGACTTGCGGAATTCGGCGCTGCCGTTCAGCCGCGCACCGCGCCAGCCGAGGGTGTCGAACAGGAGCGTCCCGCGACCGATGACGCCCCAGCGCCGCGCGCTCGGCAGATTGCCTACGCCTTCCGCGGTCGCGGACAGGGGGATGCGGTCGACGATGTCGCTGATCCATTCATGGTAGCCGCCCAGCGTGACCGATCCGGCAACGCCCAGCGAGCGGATGGCTTCCGCTTCGGCACGCCAGCTTTGCTCGGGCACCAGCCGGATGTTGGCGGCCTGCACGAAATCATTCTGCACATCGATGAAGGTCGCGAAATCGAAGAAGGAGAGCTGCCCCACCTGCCGTTCGACACTGGCGTTCACGGTGAGCCGGGGGCTGGCGACCCACGCCAGTGCGGCCGAGCCCTTGGGCCGGATGAAACTGCGCGACAGGCCGCCGTCGGCGCCCAACTGGCTGATCTTGCTATACTCGGCGCCCAGGGTCGTCTGCAGCGTCAGCCCCGCGCCCAGCCGCCAACCATGGGTCACGGTCGTCTCGCCGCGCCATTCATCGACGAATGTGTCGCCGCCCGGCAGCGGCGCCAGCGCGAAGCTGCCGTCGGTGCGGAGCGCCCCGAACTGCGTCGCGACATCCAGGAAATTATAGGCGCCTTCGATCGCTACCTGCCATTCGCGGCCGGGCGAGCCCCAGCCATATTCGGCACGCAGCACGCTCTCGCCCTCGTCCGCGACGCGGGCCAGCTGGCTGCCCATGCGCACCGCGCCGGGCACGCGGTCGAGGAAGGTGAAGCTGTTGCGGGTCGGGCTATGTTCGAGACGCTGCAGCACGATCAGCTTGAGCCGTCCGGTGCCCAGATCGAATGCATAGTCGCCCCCGGCCTCCGCATTCCATTCGTTCTCGCGGGAGAGGAAGAGGTCGTCGTACGGCGCCGTGCCGTCGTTGGGCGTCGCGACCGCGGCGAAGCGCGCGCGAAACCGGTAGAGCTCGCCCGCCAGATTGAGGTTGAGGACCGATCCGTCGCCCCATTCGCGGCGCAGCGATCCTGCCAGCCGTGGTTGATCGACCTGGAAAGACGCGCGTTCGTCGCGCGTGAGCAGCAGGACGCCGGCCGCATCCGTGGTGATCTCGGGCCCCACACCCCCGCGGCGCAGTCCGTTGGCATTCGACAGGCTGAGCGTGAAGTCGGTGGCGCCGATGCGTCCGTTGGCGCTCACCGAGCCGGTATACAGCTGATCCTCGATATTGCGGCGGAATTGCGGATCCCAGCGGAACTGGCCCTCGATCCGGCCGCTGGTGACGATGACATTGGCCACCCGCCCGGTCAGGCCGGGAATCCCGAGCGTCGCGCCGTCGACCAGCTCGATGCGCTCGACCGCGCTTGCCGCGATGCGGCTCAGCGTGGTGCGCGCATCGTTCGTCTTGCCTGCTATCCGCTCGCCGTTGATGAGGATGTTTTCGCTGGCCTGCCCCAGACCGCGGTCGTCGCTGACGGTGATCAGCGTGAAATCGGGCAGCTTCTCGACCATGTCGAGCGCGCTGCGCGGTGCGAAGCGCGCGAAGTCCCCGGGCGTGAAGACCTGCGCGCCCGTGTCCGCAACCGATTCACCGCTCGGTGCGCTGGTTTGCGCGAACGATGGCGCGCTCACGAGCGGCGCGACGAGCATCGCGCAGGCCATCCCGCCCCGCCAGAGGATATCGCGCCCGCCCGCCATGGCGCAGGGGTCTTACGCGATGCCGACCCGTTGGCAAGGGCGTGGCGCCATTATGGACCGACGCGTGCCGGCCTGCGCTAATCGCGCAACAGTTCGTTGATCGCGGTCTTCGCGCGGGTCTGCGCGTCGACGCGCTTGACGATCACCGCGCAGGCAAGGGCCGGCCCCGGCGACCCGTCGGGCAGCGGCTTTCCGGGGAGCGCGCCGGGCACGACGACCGCGTAGGCGGGCACGCGTCCGACGAACGTCTCGCCGGTGGCGCGATCGATGATCTTGGTGGTGGAGGACAGGAACACGCCCATCGCGAGCACCGCGCCGCGCTCGACATGCACGCCCTCGACCACCTCGGACCGCGCGCCGATGAAGCAATCGTCCTCGATCACCACCGGTTCGGCCTGCAGCGGCTCGAGCACGCCGCCGATGCCGACCCCGCCCGACAGATGCACGTTGGCGCCGATCTGCGCGCAGCTGCCCACCGTTGCCCAGCTATCGACCATCGTGCCCTCGCCGACATGCGCACCGATGTTCACGAAACTGGGCATCAGGACGACGTTCCTGCCGATATGCGCGCCGCGCCGCACGATCGCGCCGGGGACGGCGCGAAAGCCCGCCGCGCGGAAGCGATCCATGCCCCAGCCTTCGAACTTGGATGGCACCTTGTCGAACCAGGCGGTCGCGCCGGGTCCGGGCACGATCGCATTGTCGTTCAGCCGGAACGACAGCAATACCGCCTTCTTGAGCCACTGGTTGACCTGCCAGCCATGCGCGCCAGGCTCCGCGACACGCGCGCGGCCGTCGTCGAGCAGGGCGAGCGCCGCCTCGACCGCGTCGCGCACGGGCCCCCCGGTGGCGGTCGAGATCGCGCCGCGCTCCTCCCAGGCAGCGTCGATGGTGGCGATCAGATCGGCGCTCATGCTGGGGCTCCTTGCCGGGCCGCGCTGCGAAGCCAGTCGGTCAGGTCGGTGATATGGTGGGTGACGTGCGCCGGGTCATGGCCGCGGTCGCCGCTCTCGGAGCCATTGTCGAGCCACACCGTCGTCATCCCCAGCGCATGCGCTGGGGCAAGATTGCGGGTCATGTCGTCGACGAACAGCGAGTGCGCGGCGGAAAAGGCGGGGATCTGCTTCGTCAGCGCCGCATAGGCGCCGGCCTCCGGCTTCGGCAGATAGCCCGTGCTGCGGATATCGACGATGCGGTCGAACAGATGGCCGATGCCGCGCCTGTCGAGCACGCGACGGGCATAATCGGCATCGGCGTTGGTGAAGATGTGCCGCTCGCCCGGCAGGGCTTCGAGCGCCGCGGCCAGTCCCTCGTCCGCCGCTAGGCCGGACATGTCGACATCGTGGACGAACGTCAGAAAAGATTCCGGCTCGATGCCGTGATGGCGCATCAGCCCGGCGAGCGTGGTGCCGTGATCGTGGAAGTACCGCTTCTGGATCGCGCGGGCGCGTGCGCCGTCGCACCCGACCAGCCGCATGATATAGGCGCCCATGCGATCGTCGATCTGGTCGAACAGGCCCAGAGCCGGCGGATAGAGCGTGTTGTCGAGATCGAAGATCCAGCAGCGGACATGGTCGAGCGGCGTCATGCGCTCCCGCCTAGCGCGCCGGGCGCCGCGCCGCTAGGCAGCATAGATGCGCCGCCCCATGCTCGCCCTGATTGCCGGAATCCTCGCCATGTCGCTCGCTGCCCCGTCGTCCGCCGCGCAAACGGGGAGCCCACGCTGGACGCTGGTGGTCCACGGCGGCGCCGGCACGATCGAACGGGCGCGCATCACGCCCGAACAGGACAGCGCGATTCGCGAGGCGCTGGGTCGCGCGTTGAGCGCGGGCACCGCGATCCTGGAAGGTGGCGGCAGCGCGGTCGACGCGGTCGCAGCGGCGGTGCAGCTGCTGGAGGACGATCCCCATTTCAATGCCGGGCGCGGCGCGGTGCTGACCTATGACGGCGCGATCGAGCTGGATGCAGCGATCATGGACGGCGGCGATCGCCGCGCCGGGGCTGTCGCGCGCCTGTCCACCACGCGCCACCCGATCGCGGCGGCGCGCGCGGTGATGACCGCCAGCCCGCATGTGTTGCTGACGGGTGCGGAAGCGGACGGTTTCGCCGCGGCCCAGGGGCTGGAGCAGGTCGAGAACCGCTGGTTCGAAACGCCCGAGCGGCGGCGCCAGCTCGACGAGCTGCGCGCCCGCCAGACCAGCGACGCGGGCGCATCCTGGTACGACGTCGACCTCAAATATGGCACGGTCGGCGCGGTCGCGCTCGATGCCGCCGGGCATGTCGCCGCGGCGACCTCGACCGGGGGCCTCACCGGCAAGCGCTGGGGCCGGATCGGCGATTCGCCGCTGATCGGCGCCGGCACCTATGCCGACGACCGCGCCTGCGCGGTTTCGGCGACGGGGGCGGGCGAATATTTCA
>CBDUBN010000093.1:0-7348 GCA_965365395.1 uncultured Sphingomonas sp. | reverse complement strand
GATCGACAGATCCTTGCGCATGCGCTGGCAGGCCAGGGCGATGCGCATGCCCCCTTCGGCGGCGTCGTTCCCGAGATCGCGGCGCGCGCGCACGTCGACAACCTGATGCCGCTGGTCGAACGAGTGCTGGCGACCACCGGTCACAGCCTTGCCGCGGTGGACGCGATCGCCGCGACCGCCGGCCCGGGGCTGATCGGCGGGGTGATGGTCGGCCTCGTCACCGCCAAGGCGCTGGCGCATGCCGCCGGCAAACCCATGATCGCGGTCAACCATCTCGAGGGCCATGCGCTCAGCCCGCGGCTTGCCGACCCGGGGCTCGCGTTCCCGTACCTGCTGCTGCTCGTCTCCGGCGGCCATTGCCAGCTGCTGCTGGTCGCCGGGGTCGGGCGCTATCGGCGGCTGGCGACCACGATCGACGATGCGGCGGGCGAGGCTTTCGACAAATCGGCCAAGCTGCTCGGCCTGCCCTACCCCGGCGGGCCCGAACTGGAACGGCTGGCCGCGACGGGCGATCCCGGGGCCGTGCCGCTGCCACGTCCCCTGCTCGGCAGCGGGGAGCCGCATTTCAGTTTCGCGGGTCTCAAAAGCGCGGTCGCGCGGGCCGTGGCGTCGAGTGCGTACCGGGCGGAGGATGTGGCCGCGGCATTCCAGGCGGCGGTGGTCGACTGCCTTTCCGATCGGACGCGGCGGGCGATGGCGGTGGCGGGGCCGGTGACGGCGCTGGTGGTTGCGGGCGGGGTCGCGGCCAATGGCGCGGTGCGCGCCGCGATGCAGGCTTTGGCGGTGGAAGGAAGCATCGCTTTCGTTGCCCCTCCGTCATGGTTGTGCACCGACAATGCGGCGATGATCGCCTGGGCGGGGGCGGAGCGGTTCGCGGCGGGGCTGACCGACCCGCTCGATGCGCCGGCACGGCCGCGCTGGCCGCTCGACCCGCAGGCCGAGGCGGTGCGCGGCGCGGGGATCAAGGCGTGAGCGCCGGCATCGGCGTCGTCGGCGGTGGCGCATGGGGCAGCGCGCTGGCGCAGATGGTCGCGAGCGACGGCACCGCGGTTCGTCTCTGGGCGTTCGAGGCCGAGGTCGTCGCGTCGATCAACGAGCATCATGCCAATCCCGCCTATCTGCCCGATGTGGCGTTGTCGCCGCGCATCGCCGCCACCGCCGCGCTGGCCGACCTCGCCGACTGCGCGGCGATCCTGTTCGTCGCGCCGGCGCAGCATGCCGCGCGCCTGATCGCTGCTCTGCCCGGACGGGGCCAGCCGCTGATCCTGTGCAGCAAGGGCATGGAACAGGGGCGCGCGCGGCTGATGAACGAGGTGGCGCAGGACGCGGACTGGGCGGGGCCGATCGCCGTGCTGTCCGGCCCGACCTTTGCCGCCGAGGTGGGGCGCGGCCTACCGGCCGCCGTCACCCTGGCCGCGCACGAGCGGGGCGTCGCCGAGACACTCGCGCGTCTGCTCGCGCGGCCGGCCTTTCGCCCCTATGTCTCCGACGACGTCGTCGGCGCGGAGATCGGCGGCGTGGTCAAGAACGTCCTCGCCATCGCCTGCGGTGTGGTCGACGGCGCGGGTCTGGGCCAGAATGCGCGCGCGGCCCTCATCGCGCGGGGTTTCGCCGAGCTGGTCCGTTACGGCCTTGCGCGCGGCGCGCGGTTGGAAACGCTCGCCGGGCTCGCCGGGCTCGGCGATCTCGTGCTTACTTGCTCCTCCACCGCGTCCCGCAATTTCAGCCTCGGTCGCGCGTTGGGCGAGGGGCGGGATGCGCCTGCGCTGCTCGCCGATCGCCGCACGGTGGCGGAAGGCGCCCATAGCGCAGCGGTCCTCGCCGAGGACGCGGCGCGGCGCGGTGTCGATATGCCGATCTGTGCCGGCGTCGCGCGGCTGATCGCGGGCAGCGCCGACGTCCGCCGGGTCATCGACGACCTGTTGTCGCGCCCGCTCGCGCCCGAAGGCTGGCACCGGCTTGGCTGAACGCGCCGCTCCCCCGGCCGATTCGTCCGTAGCCGATCCGGATGCAGACGTTGCGGCGCTGGCCAAGGGCGGGCGCACCAACTTCCTGGGCTTTCTGCTGCGTCTCGTCGCGCGACTGCCGTTCCTCTATTTCGCGGGCCGCTGGTACGGGGCGGAGGCGCTGGGCCGGTTCGCCTATGCGGTGCTGGTCGTCGAATTCGCCGCCCAGCTCGCGACGCTGGGCCTGAAGCGCGGCCTTGCGCAACTGCTCTCGGCCGAACCCGACGAGGCGGTCCACCGCAATATCGTCTGGGACGCGATGCTGGTCGCCATGCTGGCCAGCCTGGGCCTCGCCGGCCTGCTCGTCGCGGCGCCGCAGCTCATGTTTCCCAACAGCGCGGTCAACGGTTTCGACCGGTTGCTGCCGCTGATCGTGCTCGCGGTCGCCTGGACCGATATCGCGCTCGCAGGCCTCGCCTATCGCTACGACATCGGCGCGACGGTGCGCGCGCGGGCGATCGTCGAACCCTGGGCGATCAGCATCGCGGCGTTCGGCTTCGCCTTCTATTCGCTGCGCGACGGGCTGATTCTGTCCTATGTCGTGGCGATGGTCGCCGCCTGGCTGACCGCGATGGTGCCGCTGCTGCGCGCCTATGGCGCCCCGCGCGGCTGGACGCCGCAGGGCAGTCGCCTGCTCGGCATCGCGCGCAAGAACCTGCCGCTGGCCGGCGCGGATGCGATCGAATGGGGATCGCGCCGTCTCGATCTGGCCATCCTCGGCCTGTTCGCCGCGCCGGCCATCGTCGGCGTCTATTATGTGGCGCAGCAGGTCGCGTCGCTGCCGCAGAAGCTGAAGACCAGTTTCGACCCCATCCTGGGCCCGGTCATATCGCGCGGGGTGGCGGAGGGGCGGCTGCGCGACGTCGCGGCGCAGGTGGCGCAGGTCGGGTTCTGGGTGCTGGCGGCGCAGGCCGGCGTCGGCCTTGCGCTCGGCATTCCGGGCGAGGCGATCATGGGGCTGGCGGGGCCCGGCTTCGTGGTCGGCACCGCCGCGCTCGCGTTGCTGCTCGCGGCGGAAGTCGTCGCCTCGACCGCGGTCACCAGCGAGTCCGCGCTGGTCTATGTCGCGCCCAAGCGCAATTTCGTGATTTCCACCGGCATGATCGCGCTGCAGGGGCTGCTCAGTCTCGCGCTGTGCCTGGGCGTGCGCGCGATGGGCTGGCCACCGGTATATTACGGCGTCGCGGTCGCGCTGGCGCTATGCATCGCGCTGGGCGCGGCGTCGCTCGCCAAGGCGCGCCTGCTCCGCCGCATTGCCGGCGCGCCCGTGCACGGCTGGCGGCCGGCGCTGTTCTGGGCGACCGGCGGCGCGGTCGTGCTGGGATATGGCGCGACGCAGCTGCCCGAATGGGCGGAATTGACGGTTGGCGTTCCGCTGATCCTGGCCGCCTATGGCTGGATCGTGTGGACGCGCGGTTTCGGCCCTGCGGACCGCGCGCTGCTGCGCGCGCGCAAGGTCGGCTAGGCCAGCCGCTCGGCGACCAGCGCCTTGATGTCGACACCCGCGCGCGGACCGATCTGCGCGATGATCGCGCGCGCGAGGATCGCGCCCATGGTCAGGCACTGTTCGACCGGCCGGCCTTCGGCGAGCCCGGCGAGGAAGCCCGCGGCGAACAGGTCGCCCGCGCCGGTGGTGTCGACGACCCGGTCGATCGGTTCGGCGGGCACGCACATCGTCCGTCCGTCCTGCACTGCGCAGGCGCCGTCGGCGCCGCGTGTCGCGACGAGCAGCGGCACGTGCCGCGCGACATGGCCGACCGCCGCGTCGAAATCGTCGATCCCGGCCAGCGCGGTCACCTCCGCCTCGTTGGCGAACAGGATGTCGATCTCGCCCGCGGCCATCATCCGGCGGAAATCGTGCCCGTGCAGGTGCACGACGAAGCTGTCCGACAGGGTGAAGGCGACCTTCCGTCCCGCCCCGCGCGCGATGGCGATCGCATCGGCCATCGCATCGCGCGAGGCATCCGCGTTCCACAGATAGCCTTCGAGATAGAGGATCGCGCTATCCTCGATCAGGCCGCGGTCGAGCGCCTCGCGCCCGAGATGCTGCGAGGCGCCGAGATAGGTATTCATCGTGCGCTGCCCGTCGGGCGTCACCAGGATGAGGCAGCGCGCGGTCGGCGGATCGCCGGCGCGCGTCGGCGTGTCGAACGCGACACCGGTGGCGGTCAGATCGTGGCGGAAGACCGTGCCGAGAATATCGTCGCTGACCTGGCCGATGAAGGCGCAGGTCCGGCCCAGCGCGGCCATGCCGGCGAGCGTGTTGGCGGCGGAACCGCCCGACATTTCGATGCCCGGCTGCATCGCGGCATAGAGCGCCCTTGCCTCGTCGGCGTCGATCAGCCGCATCGAGCCCTTGTCCAGGCTCCGCGCGAGGATGAAATCGTCGCTCTCGCGGCTGAGGACATCGACGATGGCGTTGCCGATGGCGACGACGTCGAAACGGGGCTGGGTCATGCGATCTCGCTTGGCTGCTGGCTGGAATTGGCGGCGCGTCTAGGGGGCGGGGCGCGGGCGCGCAAGGACGCGCGGTTGACGGCGCCCCACCCGCCACGCCATCGTCGGGTCCGATGCTCCGCGCGCTCGCCCTCGCCCTTCGCCAGCTCGCCGACCCCCGGACCTTACGCCTGCTGCTGCTGACGGCGGCGATCACCGCCGCCATCTTCGCGCTCGCGGGGGCCGGCCTGTGGTGGTTTCTCGATACGCGGATCCTGCCGCGCTGGTTGCCGGATGGCGGCAGCGGGCTTGCGGCGATCGCGGCGCTCGCCATCCTGATCCTCGGCCTGTGGCTGCTGTTTCGCAGTGTCGCGATGCTGGTGCTGGGCCTGTTCGGCGACGGCGTAGTCGCATCGGTGGAGGCGGACCATTATCCCGATGCCTTCGCCCGCGCGCGCGCGGTCGGCTTCGCCGCGGGGCTCACCATGGGGCTGCGCTCCGCAGGCCGCGCGCTTGCCTGGAACCTGATTGCCGCGCCCGCCTACATCGTGCTGCTGGTCACCGGGGTCGGCACGCTCGCGCTCATGCTGCTGATCAACGCCATCCTGCTCGGCCGTGATTTCGAGGAAATGGTCGCCGCGCGCCACCCCGGCACGGCCCCGCTGCCGCGCGCCGAACGCTGGTTCCTGGGCGGGGTGGGCGCGGCGGCGTTCCTGGTGCCGATCGTCAACCTGGCGGCGCCGGTGCTGGGCGCGGCGCTGGCGGTGCACCTCCACCATCGGCGGCATCCGCGCTGACGATCTCGCCAAGGGCCCAGCGCGCCGCCTCCGCCACCACCGGGTCGGCATCCTCGAGCAGCCGGGCCAGACGCGGTTTCAGCGAAGCATCGCCGCTGTTGCCCGCGGCGATGGCGGCGTTGCGCACCAGGCGGTTCCGCCCGATGCGCTTGATCGGCGAGCCTGCGAAGACGGTGCGGAAGCCTGCGTCGTCGAGCGCGAGCAGGTCGGCGATGCGCGGCGCGGCGAGTTCGGCGCGCGGCAGGAAGGCGCGGTGGCGGTGCGCTGAATCGGCGAACTTGTTCCATGGGCATACGGCCAGGCAATCGTCGCAGCCATAGATGCGATTGCCGATCGCACGGCGGAATTCGTGCGGGATCGCGTCCTTATGCTCGATGGTGAGATAGGAGATGCAGCGCCGCGCGTCGAGCCGGTAGGGCGCGGGAAAGGCGTCGGTCGGGCACGCGGTCTGGCAGGCGGTGCAGCTCCCGCAGCCGCCGCCCGCCGGTTCGCCGACGGGATCGAGCTCCAGCGTGGTGTAGATCGCGCCGAGGAACAGCCAGTTGCCGTGGACGCGGCTGATGAGGTTGCTGTGCTTGCCCTGCCACCCCAGGCCCGCGGCCTCGGCCAGCGGCTTTTCCATGACCGGGGCGGTATCCACGAAGACCTTGAGCGCGGTGTCGGGCGCGCACGCGACGAGGTCGCGCGCCATCGCTTTGAGCGCGCGTTTGACGACATCGTGATAATCGCCCCCTTGCGCATAGACCGAGATGCGCGCGCGATCCGGCACGTCGGCGAGCGCCAGCGGCTCGCGCCCCGGCGCATAGCTCATGCCGAGCATGATCACCGAGCGCACATCGCGCCACAGGCCGGCGGGCGTCGCACGCTCCTCCTCGCGCGCCTCCATCCAGATCATGCTGCCATGACGGCCTTCCGCCAGCCATTGCCGCAGGCGCGCGGCGGTTTGCGGCGCGGCATCGGCGCGCGCGATCCCGCAGGCGACGAAGCCGTGCCGGGTGGCGAGCGCACGCACCGTTTCGCCCAATGGAATCGCCGTTCGCTGCAAGAGGATGTTTACCGCCGTTGCCTATCGCCCGATCCGCCCATACCGGGGGGCACGGCGCTTGTCAGGCGCCTGGAACGGGAGCGGATGGCGGTGAACGATACGGTGGTGCTGGCCGATGGGCTGGTCAAGACGTTCGGCAGCTTCCGCGCGGTCGAGGGCGTGTCCCTGATCATCCCGCGCGGGAGCATCTATGGCGTGCTCGGCCCCAATGGTGCGGGCAAGACCACGACCTTGCGCATGGTGATGGGCATCATCGACCCCGACGGGGGAAGCGTGCGGCTGCTGGGATCGCCGCGCCCGCGCGACGTCTCGCCACGCGTCGGCTATCTGCCCGAGGAGCGCGGGCTCTACCCCGGCATGACCGCGCGCGACGCGATCGGCTTCATGGGTGCGCTGCGCGGGCTCCCGATCGGCGAGGGGCGCCGCCGCGCGGATGAGCGGCTGGCCGAGGTCGGCCTGGCGCACGCCGCGCGCGGCAAGGTGCGCAAACTGTCAAAGGGGCAGTCGCAGATGGTGCAGCTGATCGGGGCGCTGATCCACGATCCCGAACTCGTCATCCTCGACGAGCCCTTCTCCGGGCTCGATCCCGTCAATCAGGAGCGGCTGGAGCAGCAGATACTGGCGCAGCGCGCGCGCGGGGCGACGATCATCCTGTCGACGCACGTGATGAGCCATGCCCAGCGCCTGTGCGACCGGCTGGCGATCATCGCCGGGGGCAAGCGCCGGTTCGAAGGCACGGTGGAGGAGGCGCGCGGGCTGCTGCCGCTCGGCGTGCGCTACCGGCCGCGCGACAATGCCGATGCCGCATCGCTGGCGGCGCTGCTGCCGGCCGGCGCGGCGGCGCACGACGGCGAATGGCGCTTCACGCTTCCCGACGATGCGGTCGAACCCATGCTGGGGCGGCTGGTGGCGGCGCATCACGGTGTCGAGGGGCTGTCGATCGAGCGGCCGGGCCTCCACGAGGCGTTCGTAAAGATCGTCGGCGAATGTGCCGACGACAGGCATGGCGCCGTCGGCGAATGTGCCGACGACAGACATGGCGCCGTCGGCGAAAGCGGCGACGA
>CBDUBN010000092.1:0-7751 GCA_965365395.1 uncultured Sphingomonas sp. | reverse complement strand
ACACCGCTGGTTGAGGCGGCGGAGTAGTCCGATGCGCAGGCCGGGCTGGTTCCCCGGCCCGCTGATGGCCGGTTTCGAATGCGCCACCTACGTCCGGCGGGACGGGGTGCGCCTCGACCTGCTGGCGTCCACCCGGCACGACGTGCGCGCGGCCGAGGATTATCGGCTGTGCGCGCGGCACGGCATGCATGCGGTGCGCGACGGGCTCGTCTGGCATCGCATCTGCCCCGCGCCCGGCACCTACGACTGGTCCTCCTTCGACGCCATGGTCGCCGCCGCGCGCGGCGCGGGCGTGCGCGTCATCTGGGATCTGCTGCATTTCGGCTGGCCCGACTGGACCAACCCGCACGAGCCCGGCTTCGTCGAGCATTTCGCCGAGTTCGCAAGGCTGGCCGCCCGGCGCGCCGGTTCCGATGCCGCCTTCATCCCCATCAACGAGATCAGTTTCCTGAGCTGGGGCTGCGGCGAGGACGGCTTCATGCGTCCACACCTCCAGCGGCGCGGCGTGGAGATCAAGTTCGCGCTGTGCGCCGCCTTCATCGCCGCCGCGCGCGCGATCCGCGCCGTCGATCCCGCCATCCCGATCATGACCGCCGAGCCGCTGATTGCGGTGCATCCGCATCTGCCCGAACAGCGCGACGACGCGGCATGGTATGAGGAGCTGCAGTGGCAGTCGCTCGACTTCATTCTCGGGCGCGAGGCGCCGTGGCTGGGCGGCGACGAGAGCCTGGTCGACGTCGTCGGCCTCAACCACTACCCCCAGAGCCAGTGGACCTACGGCAGCCGCGGCCTGCCGCTGCGCCGCCGCGCGCTCGCGCCGCTGCTGCTCCACGCGCAGGCGCGGTACGGGCGGCCGATCTTCCTCGCCGAAACGGGCGCCGAAGGCGCGGCGCGGGCGCCCTGGTTCCGCTATGTGATGAACGAGGTCGCGGTCGCCAACGCCGCCGGCGCCAACGTCGTCAGCACCTGCCTCTACCCCATCCTCAACCACCTCGGCTGGCAGGACGACCGCTATTGCCCCAACGGCCTGTTCTGCGGCGTGGGCGAGGAGCGGGCGGTCCACGCGCCACTTGCGGCGGCGATCGCCGCCTGGCGCGCGGACAACGAGCCGCCGGCCCGCGCGCTCGCCGCCTAGGCGCGCCCCGCCACGGATCGCAGGTGCGCGGCGAGTTCGGCGCCGTGGACGTCCCAGTCATGGCGCGCGTGCGTGCGCGCGGAGAGCGCCGCGCGATCGATGCGCATGTGCAGCACCTCCAGGACGGCGCGCGCGATGCTCCCCGGATCGCGCGCCGCGATGCGCCCCGCGTCGGGCGCGTCGACGACCTCATGCGCCGCCGGGATGTCGCTCAGCACCAGCGGCGTCCCGCACGCCAGCGCCTCGATCCAGGCGTTGGCCAGGCCTTCGCGTTCGCTCGCGAGCACCATCGCGTCGGCGGCATTGTAGAGTCCAGCCAGCCGCGCGGGCGCTACGGCGCCGAGCAGTCGGACCCGCGCGGCCAGGCCGAGCCGCTGCGCCAGCGCGCGCAGCGCCGCCTCGTCCGGCCCCGTACCCGCGATCGCGAGCATCACGTCCCCGGGCAACGCCCGCATCGCCTCGATGACATGGCGGTGCCCTTTGAGCGGGATCAGCGCACCGACCGACAGCAACAGCCGCGCCCCCGTCGGCACGTCCCACGCGCGCCGCGCAGCGGCAGGGTCCATGCGGCGGAACAGTCCCGCATCCACCCCCGTGCGGTGCACCGTGATCCTGCCCTCCGGCAGGCCGAGCGCGGCCATCTCCGCCTTCAGCGCCGCGCTCACCGACAGCAGCCCGTCCGCGGCCCGCCCTGCGCATCGTACCGCGCTCGCCGTTGCGCGCGCGCGGCCCCAATGCGCGATGTCGCTACCGCGCGCCTTGATCGAGAAGGGCAGGTCGAGCGCCTCCGCCAGCCGCCGCGCCGCGGGGCCGTCGGGCCAGAAAAACTGCGCGTCGATGACGTCGAGTTCGCCACGCCCTTGCAATGCGCGCGCGGTCGGCAGCACCGCGCGCGCGACGCTCGCCGCGGTCAGCCGCGCGCCGATCCATGGTATCAGCGTGAACCGCGGGCGCAGCACGGTCAGCCCGCCCCACGCTTCGCGCGCCGGCAGGCCCCGCAGCGCCCGATAGCGCGGATGCAGCGACAGCGGCCATGGCGGCAGGCCGACGGGCGCGACCACGGTCAGCGCGACCCCCGGCTGCCGCGCCAGCGCCGCCAGCGATCGTTCGACGAAAATGCCGAAGTTCGGGCGCGTGGCGTCGGGAAACAGCGTCGCGATGCTGAGCACATGCAGCGGCGCGGCCGCCGCCTCGCCCACGCCCGCCTCAGCGATCAAGCGTGCGCACCAGCCGGCTCGCCGTCGCCACCCATTCGGGCAGGGCGATCACCTGCTGCCGGCCGCCCTCCGACAGCGGCAGCAGCTGCATCTTCTCGCCGTCGACGCCCAGCAGCCGGCCGAACAGGAAGCGTCCGGCGGGACGGGGCACCAGGACGTCGCGGTTGACGACGGTCCGGATCGCCTCGCGCGGCGTGCGGCGGCACCACAATATGTCGCCGCCGCGATAATCGCCCAGGCTGGCGGTGAAACGCACCGCGACCATCCCCGGCTCGGGCCGCAGCGTGGGCAGCGTCTCCGTCTTCGTCGGCGCGTGCGCGCCGTCGCCGCCGACGACAGCGGCAATGCTCAGCACATCCTCGTCGGGCATCTGGACGAGGTCGCGGCCCTCGACGCCCAGCGCGGCGGCGATGCGGTTGAGCCAGTCGAGCGACAGCGTGCGCGTGCCCGTCTCCAGCCGCCCCACCGTCTGCGCCGTGGTCGGCGGCACGCAGGCCGCGGCGACCGCGGCCAGCGACATGCCCTTGGCACGGCGCACGCTGCGGATACTGTTGATCATGGTCCACCTTTCCTAACCGTTGCGGTTTTTCCTGTCCTACATGAACCACCAGATGGCAAGGGTCCGTTCGATCCCGCCGACAGGAGCCGCCATGCCCCGCCAGCTTGCCACCCGACCGCATCCCGACGCCGCCACCGCCGGCCCGGGGCGCCGCACCGTCACCGTCAACCTCGCGGAAAGCCCGCTCGCCTGGCTGCATGCGCGCAGGCTGATCAGCGATCGCCAGGCCGCGGCGGGCGAACGGTTGCGCCGAGACTTCACGCACGCCGGGCTCGAACCCGGCGTCACGATGCGCTGGGACGCGCCGCCGCGCGGTGGCCGGGGGCAGGGCGGTTTCGACGGCCGTACGCTTGGCAGCATCGACGCGCATCGCCGTTTCCACGCCGCGCTCACCGCCGCGGGGCCGGGCCTCGCCGATGTCTGCTGGCGCGTGCTGTGCGCGGGCGAACCGATGCAGGGCGCCGAACGCGCGCTCGGCTGGCCCAGCCGGTCGGGTCGCATCGTCATGGGCCTGGCGCTCGACCGGCTGGCCGACCATTACCGGCTGCCGGCAAGCTGATCTGTACCCCGGCGCAGGCCGGGGTTACGCGAAGGAACTTCCAGAGCATCAGTAACCCCGGCCTGCGCCAGGGCACAGTCAGCCCAGACCCTCGACCTCCTCGGCCAGCAGCAGCCACCGTTCCTCCGCCGCGTCCTTCTCCGCGCGCAGCCGCTCCAACGCTGCGGTCAGCGCCACGAACCGCGCATGGTCGCGCACATAGAGATCGCCACTGGCCAGCTCGGCCTCCGCCGCCGCGACCTCAGCGTCGATCGCCTCGATCCGCGCGGGCAGCAGGTCGAAATCGCGCTGGTCCTTGTACGACAATTTGCGCTTGGGCGCGGTCGAATTGCTCGTCGCGTTCGCCGCATTGGCCGCGCTCGCCGCGGTCCTGGCCGCGGTAACCGCGCGCGGAACGCCGGATCTGGCGGCCTGTTTGCGCGCCTCCCAGTCGGCATAGCCACCGGCCACGACGTCGACCGTCCCCGACCCGTCGAGCCCCAGCGTCACCGTCACCGTGCGGTCGAGGAAGTCGCGGTCGTGGCTGACCAGCAGCACGGTGCCCTCATAATCGGCGATCACCTCCTGCAGCAGGTCGAGCGTCTCGAGATCGAGGTCATTGGTCGGCTCGTCCAGTACCAGCAGGTTCGATTCGCGCGCGAACTCGCGCGCCAGCAGCAGCCGCGACTGCTCGCCCCCCGACAGGGTGCCGACGCGCGCCTCGCTCATGCCGGGATCGAACAGAAAATCCTTGAGATAGCCCTTGAGGTGTTTCTTCACGCCCCGTACCTCGACCCAGTCGCCGCCGTCGGCCACGATGTCGCGCACGCGCTTGTCGGGGTGGAGCAGGCGGCGCTGCTGGTCGATGACGATGCCCTCCAGCGTCCTGGCGCGCACCACCTTGCCCGTATCCGGTTCGATCTCGCCGGTCAGCAGCTTCAGCAGCGTCGTCTTGCCCGCGCCGTTCGCGCCGACCAGGCCGATGCGGTCGCCGCGCTGGATGCGGAAGCTGAAGTCGCGGATGATCGGGCGCCCGGCATAGCTCTTGCTCACCCCTTCCGCGGTGATCACCGACTTGGTCTTGCTGTCGTCCTTGACCAGGCCGAGTTTGGCGGTCCCCGCCGGCGCCAGCATCGCTGCCCGCGCCGCGCGCATCTCGTGCAGCTTTTCCAGCCGCCCCTGGTTGCGTTTCCGGCGCGCGGTCACGCCGCGTTCCAGCCAGTGCGCCTCGATCTTCAGCTTCGCGTCCAGCCGGCTGGCACTGCGCGCCTCCTCGGCATAGACCTGTTCCATCCATCCTTCGAACCCGCCGAAGCCTATCGCCTTACGGCGCACCGATCCGCGGTCGAGCCACAGCGTCTCCCTCGTCAGCCGGGTCAGGAACGTGCGGTCGTGGCTGATGGCGACGAATGCGCCGGTGTAGCGGCCCAGCCAGCCCTCCAGCCAGTCGATCGCCGCGAGGTCGAGGTGGTTGGTCGGCTCGTCGAGCAGCAGCACGTCGGGCTCCATCGCCAGCGCGCGCGCCAGCGCCGCCCGCCGCTTCTCGCCCCCGCTCGCGGATCCGGCGTCGCGGCCCATGTCGATGCCCATCTGGTCGGCGATGCCCGCCACCTCGTGCAGCGCCGGCGCGCCCGC
Organism: uncultured Sphingomonas sp.; assembly: GCA_965365395.1. Lineage (GTDB taxonomy): Bacteria > Pseudomonadota > Alphaproteobacteria > Sphingomonadales > Sphingomonadaceae > Sphingopyxis. The sequence goes on along the minus strand of CBDUBN010000092.1, from coordinate 2,667 downwards.
GCCCGCGACCGCATAGTCCATCAGCGTCGCATGGCCGGCAAAGCTCGGCTCCTGCTCCAGCATCACGACCCGCGTCCCCGGCACGATGGTGCGCTTGCCCTCGTCGGGCTCCTGCGCATCGGCGAGCAACCGCAGCAGCGTCGACTTGCCCGCGCCGTTGCGCCCGATCAGCGCCAGCCGCTCGCGGCTGCCGATATGGATGTCGAGCCCGCGGAACAGCCAGCCGCTGCCCTGCACGAGCCCCAGATTTTCGTAGGATAGGATGGGCGCTGCCATGATGAACGCGCGCGTAACCGGGCATTCACCCACCCGCAAGCGCGCGCTGCCTAGTCGTTGCGCCATCGCAACCTCGCGCGGCCTGGCTCGTTAGGCAGCGGAACCAGCAGGAGTACGCCCATGATCCGTGTCGTCGCAGCCGCCATCGCGCCCATCGCCCTCTCGCTCGCCATTCCCGCGCACGCCCAGACGGCGCCCCAGGACCAGGCTATGCACCACGCCACCCCTGACGCCCCCATGCTCGCCTTCTCCATCACCGAGGAGGTGAAGAGCGCACCCGACCGCGCGAGCATCGGCGCCGGCGTCACGACCACCGCCGCCACCGCGGTCGAGGCGATGCGCCAGAATGCGGCCGCGATGACCCGCGTGATCCGCGCGCTGCGCGGCGCGCGCGTGCCCGAACGCGACATCCAGACCAGCGGCGTCACCTTGCAGCCGCAATATGACTATAGCGGCCAGCAGAACGGCCAGCCGCCGCGCTTCAACGGCTATCAGGTAACCAACCAGGTGCGGGTCACCACCGCCGACATCAGCGGCGTCGGCCGCCTCCTCGACACGCTGGTGGAGGCTGGCGGCACCAATCTCGACGGCCCGAGCTTCTTCGTGGCCGATCCCGATCCGACGCTCGATACCGCGCGCACGACCGCGCTGCGCCGCGCGGGCGAGCGCGCGGCCTTCTACGCCCGCGCCGCCGGCTACCGCACCGCGCGCCTCGTCTCGGTCAGCGAGGGCCAGGCGTTCGACGGCCCCCGCCCCATGATGCGCATGCAGGTTCAGGATATCGCTGCCAGCGGCACGCCGGTGCAGCCCGGCCAGGTCAGCAACAGCGTGACGCTCAACCTGCAGTACCGCATGGAACGCTAGGCGGGCGCGGCCCAGGGCGCGTCCGGCCCCCATGGCCAGGCGCGCTCGCGGAACCATTTGGTGACCACATATTTGCGCCCCTTGCGCACCTTCATCGCATGGTGGAGCGTCCACGGGTTGGGCGCGCCATCGCGTGTCAGGTTGCACCAGACGAGCAGCTTGCCCGCCTCGGGCCGGTGGATCTTGTCGATCTCGGGGAAACGCGTCGCCCCGCCGGCCTCGACGGTGTTGAGATAGGCCATGGCGGTCCACGTCCGCTGCCCGCCATGCTGGCTGTGCTCGGCATAATCGACGCCGGTCGGCTCGAAATAGTCGGTATGGCCCTTGAACTGCTGCCCGACTTCATAGCGCTGTCCCTGCAACGGCTCGCCGAAGCGCGGACCGATGCCCAGCAGATCGCAGATCGCCGCGTCCACCCCGCGCACCAGCGCGTCGCCATGGTCGAGGTCGCAGGTCTCGCTGGTGCGGAACTCGGGGTCGCCATTGTCGTCGGTGATCGTCGACGGCCGCACCGCGGCGTCGATCCGCGCGATCAGCCCGGTGCACTCGCCGGGCGAAAGGAACCCCGGCACCGCGAACTGCTCGAGGTGCCGCGACGGTACGGTGCGCACGCCCGCGCGTCCCGCCAGCCGCGCCGCCACGCGGTCCGCCCCCGAAGTCTGCAGGTCATAGGCCATCGACCGCCCGTCTATCGCGCCCGCGCGCGCCGCAAAAGCCGTTTCGCGCACACAAGGCTTGCCCGCCCAACACCGCGCGGCTAGTGGCGTCGCTTCGGCCGATGCCGCGCCGCGCGCGCGCACCGGCCCGTGGCGACCATAGCTCAGCTGGTTAGAGCGCCGGTTTGTGGTACCGGAGGTCGCGGGTTCGAGCCCCGTTGGTCGCCCCACTTTGCCCCGTGCCTGTTTTACGAGTGACAGCGCCGGTCCGCGCGCCTAGGGCGACGCGCAACATTATTGCACAGTATCGGAACATTCGCATGGCCGCGGTCTGGGACCTGCCCGATTTCGACGCGCACGAGGGCGTGCACCAGTTCCGCGACGCCGCCTCGGGCCTCACCGCGATCATCGCCGTGCATTCCACGCACCTGGGCCCCGCCGCCGGCGGCGCGCGCTACTGGCATTATGGCGACAGCGAAGGCGCGGTGACCGACGCGCTGCGCCTGTCGCGCGGCATGAGCTACAAGAACGCGATGGCCGGCCTGCCGATGGGCGGCGGCAAGGGCGTGATCCTGGCCGGACCGGATCGCACCAAGTCGCCGGAGATGCTCGCCGCGTTCGGCGATGCGATCGAGGCGCTGGGCGGGCGCTATGTCACGGCCGAGGACGTCGGCATGACCGAGGCCGACATGGTCGCGATCGCGCAGCGCACGCGCCATGTCACCGGACTTCCTGCGACCGACGCCAGCCAGGCCGGCGGCGATCCCGGCCCATTTACGGCGCGCGGCATCTACTACGGAATTCGCGCGGCGGTGGCGCACAAGCTGGGGCGTGACAGTCTCGCCGGGGTGCACATCGCGCTGCAGGGTTG
>CBDUBN010000091.1:0-7810 GCA_965365395.1 uncultured Sphingomonas sp. | reverse complement strand
TTAGCAAACCGTTGGTTTCAGCCACTCACCCACGTCTCCGCACCTCGAGAGGCCCGGGCGCTATAGGGGGGTGATCGGCGCGACGCAACGGCGGATCGCGGCCTATGCGCGCATCGTCCGGGCGCGAAAGCCGGCGTAACCGACGCGCGGTTCATCGCAGGGTCAGCCGGCGGGGTATTGCTGGCGCGGCGCGGTGGAGGCTATCCATCTGCGCTAGGGGTAGCTGGGAGCGGCGGGATGACGATAGTGCGGACGATGCGGGCGATCGGCTGGGCGGCGATGGCCGCGCTCAGCCTGAACGGGGCAACAGCCCAGGCGCAGCTGCGCAGCGTCGATCCGAATACGGCGATCGATGCCGATCTCGACCAGCCGGCGACGCCGGCGCCTGCCCCTGCCCCCGCGCCGTCCGAATGGACCACCGAAGGACTGGCGCAGGACGAACAGGGCGCGGCCCCTGCGCCCGGCGCGACGGGCGGGGCCCCGGTGGTGACCACTCCGGCGCCGGCGGCGAGCCAGTCGGCGACCGGCCAGACATTCCAGCGCGACGACCTGATCGGCGCGGCGGAGAGCGTGTTCGGGCAGGGCGCGGAAGGGCTGGCGCGGATCATCGAGGACATTTTGCGCGAACAGGGCGAGCCCAACGGCTATATCGTCGGGCGCGAGGCGAGCGGGGCGTTCGTGTTCGGCCTGCGCTACGGTTCGGGCACGCTGCACCACCGCGTCGAGGGGACGCAGCCCGCCTATTGGACGGGCCCGTCGCTGGGGTTCGACGCGGGCGCGAACGCGGGCAGCACCTTCGTCCTGGTCTACAATCTGCACGACAGCGAGGAGCTGTTCCGGCGTTTCCCCGCGGGCGAGGGCGCGGCCTATCTGGTGGGCGGGTTCAACGCGAGCTACCTGCGCCGCGGCGACGTTGTGCTGATCCCGATCCGCTTGGGATTGGGCGCCAGGCTAGGGGTGAACGTCGGCTATATGAAGTTTTCCAAGCGGCAGAGGTGGCTACCATTCTGACGGTATGGCCCAGTTGTCCGGGGGCGGTCCGAAAGGGCCGCCCTTTTTTTTGGTCGCAGAACTTCTCGAACTTCAGAGGACGTCCCGACAAATTCAAAACTCTTATGCTGAGGCGACGGTTTGGGGATGCCTGAGCTTGCAACGATGAGACAGAGCCGCGCGGGCTATGCCATTGCGCCGGCGTGTAGGACAGGCCGTACTGTCGCTCGCTCAAGCACGCCGGTAAAGATAGTCCGCGTTGAGTCCTATGACGGCCCCAATCACTTGGGCCACCAGGTTCACCACGACGACGACCGACAAGCCGATCATCCACATGGCATCTTCATTGCGAGCAACCAATACGGCCACGCTTGCAGGGCACTCGACCCGATCCAAACCGCACCGAGCAATAGAAAATGGGTGGGCGGGGTTTTCCGAACGCCAACCGGGCCGCAATGGCGGCTGAAATCGCCATAACGGCGTGGAAATAGTCCAACGCCGTTAGCGCCTTCAACCCATGGTTACCCCCTCGGCTTGCCCTTCTTGTCCGCCCAGATCGCGCGGTAGGAGAGGTAGGCGAGGACGGTGAAGACCAGCGCAAAGAGAAGCGCGGTCCAGCCGGTGGCAAGACGGTTTTCCAGCTTCGGCTCCGACGTCCAGGCGAGGAAGGCGGTCACGTCGCGTGCCATCTGGCTGACCGTCGCCCTGGTGCCGTCGTCGTAGGTCACCTGGCCCTCGCCGGTCAGCGGCGGCGCCATGGCGATGTTGAGGCTGTGGAAATAGGGGTTGTAGTGCAGCCCCTGGCCCGGGCGAAGCTCGGCCGGCAGGTTCGCGGGCACGGCGCGGTAGCCGGTCAGCAGCGAGTAGATATAGTCGCCGTGGCCTTCGCGCGCCTTGACGATCAGCGACAGGTCGGGCGGCACGGCGTTGTTGTTGGCGGCGCGCGCGGCGATCTCGTTGGGATAGGGCGACGGGAAACGGTCGGGCGGCGTGCCGGGGCGCGATTCCGCCTCGCCCGTGTCGCCGTTGACCGACGGCACCTGGAAGGCGGCGGCGATCGTCTTCACCTGATTCTCGTTATAACCCAGCGCCTCGAGGTCGCGGAATGCCACCAGGCTGAGCCCGTGGCAGGCCGAACAGACTTCCTGATAGACTTTCAGCCCGCGCTGCAGCTGCGCGCGGTCGTAGCGGCCGAACGGCCCCTCCGACGGCAGGTTGGCGGGCCGCGCCTCCCGGTGCCAGTAATAGGTGGTCTTCCGCGGGTCTTCCTTCGGCGTCGACGCCATTTCGGTCAGCGTTGAGCCGAGCGCGAACAGGAGCGCCGTCACGAAGCCGAGGCCGACGAGAAAGCCTATCAGGCGAGCCATTGTAAAGTCCTCTTCCTTGGCTCAGCTGGCCGTCGCGGCGGCGGCCGTGCCGGCAGGCATGGGCGCGGATTCGGTGACCGCGCTCGTCGACATGGTCGCGCCGCTTTCGCCCTTCAGCACCGCCTCGGTGATCGAGTTGGGCATCGGCACGGGCTTTTCGAACGCGCTGATGATCGGCACGATGATCAGGAAATGCGCGAAATAGTAGATGGCGGCGAGCTGCGACAGCGGCACCCAGAAGCCCTCCGCCGGCATCGCCCCGCACACGCCGAGCACGAACACGCAGGCGACCAGACCCCAGAAGAATTTGCGGTACAGCGGCCGGTAATTGGCGGATCGCACCGGCGACTTGTCGAGCCATGGCAGGAAGAACAGCAGCGCGATCGAGCCGAACATGGCGATGACGCCCCACAGTTTCGCGTCGATCCACAGGAAGTTGAAGGTGAACGCCTTCAGGATCGCGTAGAAGGGCAGGAAATACCATTCGGGCACGATGTGTGCGGGCGTCGAGAGCGGGTTCGCCGGGATGTAGTTGTCCGGATGGCCCAGCATGTTGGGGACGAAGAAGGTCACCGCGATGAACGCGACCAGGAACACGCCGAGCCCGAAACCGTCCTTCGCCGTGTAATAGGGGTGGAAGGGAACCGTATCCTGCTCCGACTTCACGTCGAGCCCGGTCGGATTGTTCGAGCCGGGGATGTGCAGCGCCCAGATGTGCATGATGATGACGCCCGCAGTGACGAACGGCAGCAGGTAATGGAGCGAGAAGAAGCGGTTCAATGCGGCGTTGTCCGGCACGAAACCGCCCAGCAGCCATTCGCGCAAGGGTTCGCCGACCAGCGGGATCGCCGAGAAGAAACCGGTGATGACCTGCGCGCCCCAGAAGCTCATCTGGCCCCAGGGAAGCACATAGCCCATGAAGGCGGTCGCCATCATCAGCAGGAAGATGACGACGCCGAGCAGCCACAGCATCTCGCGCGGGGCCTTGTACGAGCCGTAGTAGAGGCCGCGGAAGATGTGAATGTAGACAACGATGAAGAAGAAGCTGGCGCCGTTCATGTGCATGTAGCGCAGCATCCAGCCCGCGTTCACGTCGCGCATGATATGTTCGACGCTGTTGAACGCGACGCCGGTGTTGGCGGCATAGTGCATGGCGAGGATGATGCCGGTGACGATCTGCAGCACCAGCGCGACGCCGGCGAGGACGCCAAAATTCCAGAAATAGTTGAGGTTGCGCGGCACCGGATAGCCCGCGCCGATCGCGCCATAGACCAGGCGCGGGACGGGCAGGCGTTCGTCGACCCAGCGCGCCAGGCCGCTCTGCGGTGCATATTCCTTTGCCCAGGGGAAGCTCATCGTCGTGCTCCTCAGCCGATCCGGACGGCCGTATCGGTCGTGAATTCATAGGGCGGCACGACCAGGTTGGTCGGGGCCGGGCCCTTTCTGATACGCGCTGCCGTATCATAGTGCGAGCCGTGGCAGGGGCAGAAATAGCCGCCGAAATCGCCCTTCGCCTCGCCCTCCGCCGCGCCCAGCGGAACGCAGCCCAGATGGGTGCACACGCCCAGGGTGATCAGCCACTGCTGCTTGCCGGTCTTCGTGCGTTCCGCCAGCGTTTGCGGATCGCGCAGTTCGCTGCTCGGCACGGCATTGGCGGCGGCGATTTCCGCGGGCGTCAGGTGGCGCACGAACACCGGCTGCTTGCGCCAGGTGGTCTTGATCGCCTGTCCTTCCGCGATCGAGCCCACGTCGAGTTCGGTCGTCGACAGCGCAAGCACGTCGGCCGACGGCGCCATCTGGTAGAGGAGCGGGGCGACGATCGCGGCCGCGCCGACGCCGGCGAAGCTGACCGTGGCGATGTGGATGAAATCGCGGCGGCGCGGGCCGGCTTCCCCCGTTCCTTCGCCCATCGGTGCCACTGCAGCATCGCCTGCCATGCCAAAGCCTTCAAAAAAATTCCCGCGCGGAGTGCGGGGTGGAACAAGGTATCGATGCCAGGCACGGACGGCGCATCCACGCCATCGCCGCGCCCCCCGGCAGCGTCGATTTGGCGGCCTGATAGCGGCGGCGCGCGCGCCTGCCAATGGCAAAGTAACGGGTACGTCAACCGCGCCGTTGCGGTCGCGGATACTGCGCGGCAGAGGGGCGGGCATGCGCCCCGCCCTCGCCCTGATCGAGCCCGACATCGCGGGCAATACCGGCACGCTGATCCGCACCGCCGCCTGTTTCGGGGTGGCCGTGCATCTGGTCGAGCCGTGCGGTTTCGCTTTCGGCGACCGCGCGATGCGGCGCGCGGGCATGGACTATGCGGCGAACGTCGAACTGGTGCGCCACGGCGACCGGCACGCGTTCATGCGCGCGATGGGACGGGCGGAGCGGCGTCTGGTCCTGCTGACGACCGATGGCGATACCCCGCTCCACGCCGCCGTCTTCACCGCCGCGGACGTGCTGATGCTGGGCAGCGAGGGGCGCGGCGCGCCGGCGGACGTGCACACGGCGGCCCAAATGCGCGTGGCCATCCCGATGCGGAGCGGACTCAGGAGCTTGAACGTTGCCGTTGCCGGCGGCATCGCGCTGGCCGAGGCGCTGCGCCAGACGGGAGGGTTCGCACCATGATCGCCATCGATGCCCGGCAGGAGGCCGCCCGCGCGTGGTTCGAGGGCTTGCGCACGCGCATCTGCGCCGCGTTCGAGGCGATCGAGCGCGAGGCGGGGAGCGATGCGTCGTTCAGCTACCTCGCCTGGGACCGGGAGGGGCCGGGGGTCGTGCCGGGCCCGCTGGAGGCCGGCGGCGGCGGCGGCGGCGTGCGCGGCGTGATGAAGGGCCGCGTGTTCGAGAAGGTCGGCGTCAACGTCTCCACCGTGGGCGGCGAATTCTCGCCCGAGTTCGCCGGCCAGATCGCGGGCGCCGCCGACGACCCGCGCTTCTTCGCCACCGGCATCAGCCTGGTCGCGCACATGGCCAACCCGCACGTGCCCGCGGTGCACATGAACACGCGCTATCTCGTCACCACCAAAAGCTGGTTCGGCGGCGGCGCGGACCTCAACCCGCCGATCCCGTACGCGGAGGACACCGCGGCATTCCATGCGGCCTTCCGCGCGGCGTGCCAGCCCTTCGGACCGGAATTGTACGACCGGTACAAGGCGTGGGCGGACGACTATTTCTTCATCCCCCACCGCGGCGTCGCGCGCGGGGTGGGCGGCATATTCTATGACCATCTGGATGCCGACGGCGACATAATGTTCGATCGGCACCTCGCCTTTTCGAAGGCGGTGGGCGAGGCGTTCCTGGCCGCCTATCCGCCCATCGTGCGGCAGCGGATGGATACCCCGTTCACGCCCGAGGATGTGCACGCCATGCGGGTGTGGCGCGGGCGCTACGCCGAGTTCAATCTGGTGCACGATCGCGGCACGCTGTTCGGCCTGAAGACCGGCGGCAACATCGACGCGATACTGATGAGCCTGCCGCCGCTGGCGGCTTGGGACTGACCCAAGCCGAGCGTGGAAGAGCTACCGCGGCTCGAAGGGCGTTACGCGAAGACGTCGGTCGGGATGTCGCTCGCGAGGCTGCGGTAGATGCCGGCGGTGACCGCAAGGCCGAGGATGGTCAGCGGAATGCCGACCAGGATGGTGGTCAGCAGCATCGACACGAACGGACCGAACAGGCCGCCGATCATGCCCACGATCGCGCCGGCGACGAGGAAGATGACGATCGCCGCGATGATGAGCAGCACAAAATAGACGAAGATCATGAACGCGTTGCCGCGCGTCAGCCGCCATGATTCGCTCAGGCCGAACAGCGGGTTGGTGCTGCGCGCCGCGGCCATCGCGGGCTGCATTACCGAAAGGCGCACCGCGATCCAGATGAAGACGAGCATGGCGACGACCAACAGGAGCGCAATCAGCCCGAAGGAACCGGCCGCACCCGCGGCGTCCCCGCCGCTGGCGAACAGCGCGGCACCGCCCAGCAGCATGATCGGCACGACGAGTATGATGACCGCGGCGATGCCGAGCAGGATGTAGAACAGGATCGAGAGAATGGCCGCGACGAGACCATAGCTCAGCGCCGAGCCGACATCCTCCTGCCCGCGCGAGAAGCCGATGCGCAGGCCCGCGAATTCAGCGGCGCTCTGGATGACACCGCCCACAAGGAGGAAAAGAAAGCCCGCCGCGCCCATGGCGCCGGCACCGCCGGCGTTGGCGATCTGTCCGAGATCGCCGCTGCGGAACGCCTCCTGAAAGGCGGCCATCTGCGCCGCCTGGTCGCCGCCGACCGCGAAATACTGCAACAATGCCGCGACGAGCGCGCCGCCGCCGACGACGACGACGAGCATCTGCAGATGTTCGCGCAGGAAGGCCAGGGCGAGCGACCAAGCTTCACCGATATCGAACTTGTTCACGAGCTTGACCCCCCATCGCAGCAGTGCGGCGCATTGTGGCAAAGCGCGCGGCGATGTCCAGCCGAAACCGCACCTTGTATGCGATGCGCCGCGTCGGCATGGCGGTGTCGGCATGGAGGACGGGCTTTCACGGATCGAATGGCGGCGATCGACAGCATTGGTCGAATACCCCGCCGCGCTCGCCGACATGGAGGTGCGCGCCGCCGCCATCGCGCGCGGCGAGGCGGGCGAACGGGTGTGGCTGCTAGAGCATCCGCCGCTGTACACCGCGGGGACGAGCGCCGATCCCGCAGAGCTGATCGACCGACGCTTCCCGGTCCATGTGGCGGGACGCGGGGGACGCTACACCTATCATGGGCCGGGACAGCGCGTGGCCTATGTCCAGCTCGACCTCGGCGCGCGCGGGCGCGACGTCCGCCGTTTCGTCGCCGCGGTCGAGGGGTGGGTGATCGAAAGTCTGGGCGACCTGGGCGTGGCGGCGCGGCGGGCAGCGGGGCGCATCGGCATCTGGTGCGACGACCTGGACGGGCGCGAGGCCAAGATCGGCGCAATCGGGGTGCGCGTGCGGCGCTGGGTCACGCTGCACGGCCTGTCGATCAACGTCGCGCCCGACCTCTCGCATTTCGGCGGAATTGTGCCGTGTGGCATCGCCGACCATCCGGTCACCAGCCTGGCGGCGCTGGGTGTGGGCGCGGGCATGGGGGACGTCGATGCCGCGCTGCGTCGCCATCTGCCTGACTTCCTCGCGAGCGTCGGCGGCGCTAGGGAAGCGGTCGTTCGGGAGATAGTGGAATGAAACATGCTCGCCTCGCCGCCCTGGCCGCCGCCGCGCTTGCGAGCGGCGGGTGCGACCTGTTCCAGCAGGAAAGCGCCAGCGCCGACACCGAGATGAGGAATGTGGAGATATTGCCCGGCACCGCAAGCGACGAGATGATCACGCTCGACGCGGCGAGCGGCGACGGGACCGCCATCGATACCAGCGTGGACCCGGAGCGCGCGGCCGGGGGCGCCGCGCCCGATCGTCCGGCGACGGGCGAGGATGCGCCCGATCCGC
>CBDUBN010000090.1:0-8191 GCA_965365395.1 uncultured Sphingomonas sp. | reverse complement strand
CGCGACCAGGTCAGGGTCCTCCAGGCTGCGGTTGCCATGATCGATGCGGTCGACGCGCAGGACGTCGAGTGCTTCCCAGACATAGGCGGGGGGTCCCTCCTCCCCGGCGTGCGCGACGAGCTTGAGCCCCAAGGAGCGGGCGCGCGCGAACACGCGTGCGAATTTCGACGGCGGATGCCCGACCTCGGACGAATCGAGGCCCACGCCGTGGATATGCTCCAGCCAGGGCAGTGCCTCGTCCAGCGTAGCCTGTGCCGCATCCTCGCTCAGATGACGCAGAAAACAAAGGATCAGCCGCGACGTCATGCCGTCGCGCGCACGCGCTGCATCGAGTGCGCGGACGATGCCGCGAACCACATCGTCGAATGCGACGCCGCGTTCGGTGTGCCCCTGCGGATCGAAGAAAATTTCCGAATGGACGACGCCATCGCCGTGCGCGCGACGACAATAGGCATCGGTCAGGTCATGGAAATCTTGCTCGGTGCGGAGGACGGCCATGCCCTGATAATAGATATCAAGAAAATCCTGCAATTTGCCAAAGTCGTAGGCTTTCCGTGCTTCATCTACATTCGCGTAAGGGATCGCTATGCGGTTGCGCCGCGCGAGTTCGATCAGCATCGCGGGTTCGAGCGACCCTTCGATATGCAGGTGCAATTCCGCCTTGGGCAAACCGGCGATAAACGCATCGCGCGCCGCCGTGGATGCGAAGCCGCTATTTCGCATTGTCGTCTCCCTCGCGCAGGATGATTGCCGCGTCGCGTTTGTGCGCACGGATCTCGGCGTGACTCAGCCCGTCGATCTCATGCGGAAAGATGAGCCAGCGCTCGGTCGCATGGACATAATAGTCGGGGATGAGCGCCGTGCGGTTGCGGCCCGGTTTGTAATAGACGCACCCCACGCGCACCGCGCGCGGCATGTTGTGGCGACACCGCGCGCCGAGTTCCGCGATGAACGCCGCGATACTGCGCCCGCTGTCGAATACATCGTCCACGACCAACAGCCGATCGTCGGGCCCCAGCGTATCGACCAGATAGCCGAGCGCATAGACACGCACCGCCGCCTGCCGGTCGATTCCCTGATAGGAAGAGGTGCGTATCGCGATATGGTCGCACGCCACCCCATGGTAATCGAGCAGCTCCTGCACGGCGATGCCGACCGGTGCGCCGCCCCGCCAGATGCCGACGAGATGCGTCGGTGCGAAGCCGCTGTCGAGGACCTGGACGCCAAGCCGGAAGCTGTCGGAAAGAAGCGCATCGGCGGAAATGTAGATTTTCTCGTCTGGCATCGCTTGTGTCCTAGCGCATCGCCGGGGCGACGCCATCCGCCGGTATCACCGCCGGTGACGGCTCGTCGCCAGCCGGCCCAGCCGATCCACCAGCAGCGCGGCATGACTCGACGTCATGAAGCGTCCGCCGTCCTCGACCATCTCGAACCCGGCGGCGGGCAGCAGGGGCTCCCAGTAGCCGCGTACTTCCTCGACGCTGTGATGGTTGTCGGCGCAGCCTTGCAAGACCAGCACGTCGCTCGACGGCAGCGGCGAGGGGCGCGGCGCATCCTGGTTGATGACATGCTCTTCGATCACCGCGCCGCTCAGATTACCGGTGGAAAACGGCCGGATCGAGCGCAGCCGGTCGAGCATGAAGGCCGGATCGTCGCACAGCGCCTCATCGGCGGGGCAGCCGCTGACGATGGCGCGGGTCAATTGATCGACCCGCGCTAGGGTGATCTGCGCGCTGATCACTCGAAAGAATAATTCGATCAGTGGCGGGCTGCGGTAAAACGCCTCCTTGATCGCGCCAACCACGCCGGCGCGCTTGCCCTCCGCGCTGCCGGCGGGGGTGGGCGATACCAGCAGAACGGGCCCGATGCGGTCCGGGCAAGCTTCCCGTGCCGCGTGGACGAATTGCGCGCCGCATCGAGCCAGGACAGGCACGCGCCCGAGCCCCAGCACATCGAAAATCTGCACCATGTCGGCGATCGATTGCGAAAAGGGGTCGCTGCGGCTGATGCTGCCGGGATGCGTTGATCCGAACCCGGGCCGGTCGATGGCGATCGGGCGCCACCCGGAGCCGTGCAACGCCTTGACCAGCGGCCGCGGCACAGCGCGGCATGACCAGTTGCTATGCACCACCAGCACCGGGCGGCCGGACGCCGGTCCGTAATCGCTCCAGGCGATCCGCTCGCCGGAGCCGTGGCGCGGGGTGAAGCGGGTTGGCTCGATCGCTGGATCGAAGAAACCCGGTGCGCCATCGGTCGCCCGCGCAAACAGGCGTAGAGCGCGAATCTCGACGATGATCCGCGCCAGTTCCGCTGCGCTGGTGACGCCGAGGTTGGCGTAGATCGTTTCCAGCTCCTTCTTGACGACCGACTTGCTCAGATGCATCGACGCTGCGGTTTGTTCGCGCGTGGCGCCGCCAGCGATGCGTAGCGCTATCGCCAATTGGCGCTGGTTCAGCGGTATCATGTCGGCGATCAGATCCGCATCGTCGCTCGCCTCCATTTCTAGCCCGAACGCGGCGGCGACCACCGCGCGGACCAGCGCCGGCAGATTGGCCTGCCCCGCCCGGCTGGTTGCGGTCGACAACGCGTCGCGGATGGTGCCGTAGGACAGGCCCGTGGCCTGGGCCGCTACCTTGCCGCTGCCAAAGCGCACGGTGGCGACGACGGCGCGCCGTTCGGTGTCGGTCAGGCCCAGGCTGCGCGCCGCGGCGTCGATCGGCCCGTCCCGGCAAGCAGCCGCGACGATAACGAGCCGTGAAGCAACGCCGGTGTCCAGCGCCTGCCGCACACTGGCGGGGAGGTTCCAGTCACGGGTCTCCGGTGCCGGCGCCCACAGCATATGTTCCACCTGGCCGGATGCATCACGCACCTGGAAAAGACGCGGCGCATCCTTCCCGGTCGTCCCTTTCCGATACAGCTGATCGAACATGTGTATGTCGTCGCGCCAGGCATGCGCGGGCAAGCGCACGCGCCGGTCGGCGGCGTCGAACAGCAGGAATTCGAGCGATTGAAAGGCGGGAATGACCGCATCGGCACGGATCGCGTTGCCCTCTTCCGCCATCGCCGCGGCGGCAAAGCCGTGCGGATCCTGGCGGATCGCCGCCATGACGGCTTCCGGCGCATCGATCAGCCGCTGAAATATGGGTGCGAAGCGAGGGTCCTTGGTCATGGTTACGGTACTGGCGAGGCGGCGAACATTCTCGGCTCCTGCATGGTTCTGCGCCCGTCGAGTCGCCCCGACAAATGGCGATGGAGGCATCCGGGCGCGCGTGCGACAGCGCCGGCACCGGCAGGTTACTGCACGTTCGAAACCACTTTCCGCAAGTGAGTTAACAATGGTTTACTCGTTCCGGTTGGGTGGATAGCACCCCGCTCGGCGGGGCGCCTGGAACGAACGACGGTCGCCCGCCTGACAAACAGGGAGACTTTCGATGCCGACGCCGCCCCCCACGCCGCCCTATGACACCGAATTCGTGGACGGCGACGCGCCGGGTTTCCGCACCGGCGGGCCCGGGCGCGATCGGATGGTAGGCAATGGTGGAAATGACAATTTCCGGGGCGGCGACGGCAACGACGTGCTGGAAGGCGGCGCGGATAATGATTTCCTGCAGGGCGAGGCGGGCGACGACTATATCGACGGCGGCGACGGCGACGACAATCTGCGCGGCGGCGCGGGCGACGACACGATCCTCGGCGGGCTCGGCAACGATTTTCTCCGCGGCGGTGCGGGCATCGACATATTGAACGGCGGCGACGGCGACGACCGCATCAGCTTTTTCGAACTCGACCAGACCCAGGGTGTGGTCGCCGACTTAGCGACGCAGACGATGTCGAACGACGGCTACGGCAATTCGGAGACCTTGGTCAGCATCGAGGGCCTGGGCGCCGGCACGCGCTTCGTGGATACGTTTCTCGGCAGCGACGGCGTCAACCTGCTGCTCGGTAACAGCGATGACACGATCGACGGCCGCGGCGGCGACGACTATCTGCAGGTCGGGGCTTCGCTGACCGGTGGCGGAACGATCACGGGCGGCGCCGGCATCGACTTGCTGCAATTTTCCACCGGCTATCTCGCCGATACCAATGGCGACGGAATCGCCGAGACCATCGAGACCACGATTGGCGTCAGCGTCAATCTGAACATTGCCAGCAACCAACTGATCAACGACGGCAATGGTCGATCGGCCACATTGACCGGCATCGAGAATCTCGGCGGCACGGACTACGCCGACTCGCTCATCGGCAATACGGGCGCGAACGTCATTGACGGCAATGGCGGCAACGACGTGCTGTTCGGTATCGTCGGCAACGACACGCTGCGCGGCGGCGCGGGGTCGGATACCATCCTCGACTGGTTCGGCGGCAACGACATCATCGACGGCGGCGAGGAGGTCGACGACACCACTTTCGGGTTCGATATCGTCAACTATTACAACGCCGCCCCGCCGCCGGGCCAACCCGGCGTGACCGTCGATCTGCGCATCACCACCGCACAGAACACGGGCCGCGGCAGCGATACGATCACGAATATCGAGGGCATCATCGGCAGCGCAGCTGCCGACACGCTGATCGGCGATGAAAGCGACAATATCCTTTGGGGCATGGGCGGCGCCGATACCTTGATCGGTAATGGCGGTGACGATGGCCTGGTGGTCGCGGGCTTCGGCAGTGTGGTGGATGGCGGGACCGATGACCTCGCCATCGGCGACGCGGACGAGAACGGCGATACGATCGTCTTCTGGACGCAGACCGGATCGCCGACCGGCGCCCCGATCGAAATCGGCAGCGGCGTCACGCTCGACCTGCGCGTCAACGGAGTTGCGCAGATGTCGGCCGGCGGCGGCGTGCTGACCGTCAGCAACGTCGAGCATATCTCGGGCTCGCGCTACAACGACGTGCTTACCGGCAACGCGCTCGACAACAATCTCGGCGGCAGCTTCGGCGACGACGTCATCTCGGGCGGCGACGGCGACGATGACATCACTGGCGACGGGACGATCCTGGGCGACGGCATGGGCAATTTCAGCTATGTCGACACCATCCCCCCCGTCGGAAACACCGACCTCGGCACGGCAGCGGGCAACGATATCCTCGATGGCGGCAACGGGGACGATTCGCTGCAAGGCGGCGGCGGAAACGATACGCTGACCGGCGGCGCGGGCTCGGACGAAGTATACGGCGGCGCGGGCGACGATACCGCCTTCATAAACATCCGGACCGAGAGCGGCGATAGCGGCGATTTCATCGAGCTCGGCGATGGCATCGATACCGTGGTCGTTTCCGGCGGTGGCGAGATCCGCATGAGTTTCTCGTTCAGCCAGATCGCCAACGGCAATCCCTTCGAAACATCGGGGGTCGCACCCTTCGACGGCGGGCTGGCGATCCGGCTGCAGGCCGAAGACGCGGGCGGCGCGCTGGTGGGTCCGGTCACGCGTGTCGGCGATGAAGGTACGATTTTCGTCGCGGCAAGCGACACGACATTTGAATTCAAGCAGATCGACGGCACGTTCAGCACCATCGGCTTCTTTGGCGCCGTCGCTCTGGGCACGGTCGGCGACGATAGGCTGGATCTGAGCGCGCAGACGCGGGCCGTGGCCATCATCGGCGGCATAGGTAACGACACGCTGATCGGCGGGTCGGGCGGCGGTTACATCCAGGGTGGCGGCGGCAATGATACGCTGATCGGCGGCGATGGCAGCGACTCGCTGGTCGACGGCGGGGCTGGCAACAAGACTGTGCTGGGTGGCGGCGGCCAGGACCGCTTCTTCTTCAACATCAACGCGAACGGCGCGAACAGCATCGATCTCGGCGCGTCGGTTCAGGGCGCGATCGACATCGTCAATATCAACGGCCCGGCTGGCCAGACGCAAATCCGCCTGACGCTCGACATTACCGCTGCCGGCAACGGCAATGCGCGCAATGGCAACGGCGATCTAGCCGTCACCATCCAGCGCGAGGATGCCGCAGGCAATCTGGTCGGAAGCGTGAGCCGCGGCGACGACGAGCATATCCTGTACAACTCGCCCGCGACACAGCAGGGCTTCGACATCCGCGATTCGGTGACCGGCGCGAGCTATGGCGTTTACAGCTTCGCCTATCTGGGCGGCGATTTCGCGGACATCGATACGGCACTGTCGCCGACCCGCAGCTATTTCTACAGTGTCGGCGCGGGCGACGACCAGATCACCGGCGGCGACCTCGGCGATTACATCGACGGCGGGATCGGCAACGATACGCTGAGCGGGGCGCTCGGCGATGACCGCCTTTTCGGGCAATCGGGTAACGATGCGCTCAACGGCGGCGCAGGGTTCGACGTGCTGGAAGGCGGGGACGGGAACGACGTGCTCGACGGCGGAGCCGACGTCGACATCATGCGCGGCGGGTTGGGCGACGACGTGTATTTCGTCGATCGCAGCGGCGACGGCGGCGATTCCTTTATCGAGCTGGCTGGTGAGGGCACGGACGAAGTTCGCACCACCGTCAATCTGGGTATCGGCGGTTTCGCCAACATCGAGAATCTGACCGGCATCGGCACGGCCAATATTTTCCTTGGTGGCAACGATGGCGCGAACGTCATCACGGGCAACGGCGGCAATAACTACATTGTCGGCGAAGGCGGCAACGACACGATCGACGGCGGCGGCAACGTTCCCGACGGCTCAAACTCAGGCCGCGACATCGCCTCCTATCAGCTGGCGGCGGGCGCGGTCGGCAATGTGGTACAGGTGGCAGGCACCGGCGCAGACGCGGGCAAGATCCTCGTCCAGCTCGTCGACGGCGCCAGTGCGCAGACCTTTCTGAAGGTGACGCTGACCGGCCAGGGTTCGGCCACGGTAGAGGGCGTCGGCCTCGGCGCGTACATGGGTACGGACACGCTGACCAACATCGAGGAGCTGCACATCTTCGTGCGCACCACCGATGGATCGCCCACGCCGAACAACCAGTTCCTGGCGATCAACACCGCGATCAATGTTTTCGGCACCGGCGTGGCCGGGTCGGAAGGGGCTGATACGATCGACCTCGCTGCTTACCCCGGCACGGTTGCAGCCAGCGGTAACGGCGGCAACGACAGCATCGTGGGCACAAACGCCGACAACAATCTGCAGGGGAACGCAGGCGACGACAGCATCCAGGGCCTCGCCGGCAACGATTATCTGATCGGCGGCGCAGGCAACGACACGATCGACGGCGGCACCGGCACCAACGATATCGTCGCCTTCAACCTGCCGGAAGGCACGCCCGGCTCGCTTCGCTATGTCGACGGCACTGGCGCCAATGCGGGCAAGCTGCTCGTCGAGCGCGTCGACGGCGCCACCGTGGAAACGGTCTTCATCGTCACGCTCTCGGGCGGCACCGCAATCGTCGAGGGCGTCGGCACGGCAGCGTTCCTCGGCACCGACACGGTGACCAATGCGGATCAGCTGCATTTCCTCCCGATCGGACCGTTCGACCCCAACCGCTTCGTCGCAATCAATCTCTCGCCGCAGCAGTTCGGCGAGTTCGTGAGTGGATCGGAAGGCGGCGATACGATCGACCTGGCGAGCTTCCCAGGTGCGGTCAACGCCGCCGGCAATCGCGGCAACGACACCATAAGCGGAACCGATGGCGCGAACTTCCTCAATGGCGATGCCGGGGACGATATTCTCATCGGTCGCGGCGGCAACGACGGCATCGACGGCGGCGCCGGCACCGATGTCGCCGTATATGCCAAGGCTAGCAGCGCCTATGCGGTGGTCTTGGAGGGAGGACGCTACCTCGTCATCGATCGCGAAACGCTCGAACAGGACAGCCTGTTCGCGGTCGAGACGCTGCGCTTCGCCGATGGCGATTTCGCGCCCGCCAGCATCGCGCTCAACCGCATCGCGACAAATCCGGGTACAGCCGACGAAAGCCGCAACGGAACGGCGAACGGCGACTACATCCTCGGTAACGACGGCTACAACACGCTGCGTGGACAGGGTGGCGACGATTTCATCGTGGCAGGCGGCAACGCCGGCGCGGAGCCGCGCGTCGACATAATCCAGGGTAACGACGGCAACGATACACTTGTCGGCGGCTTCGGCGCCGACCTGTTCCGCGGCGGTGCGGGCGTCGATCGTTTCTTCGGCCAGGGCGGGAACGACCGCATCAGTTTCTTCGAGGTCGCCGCGACGCAAGGCGTGGTCGCGAACCTGCGCATCCAGCAGATCAG
>CBDUBN010000089.1:0-8325 GCA_965365395.1 uncultured Sphingomonas sp. | reverse complement strand
ACGACGGCACCGGCCGGCACGACCATCGCGCAGCCGCCGGGCCGACCGGTCGCGCGCGTCCACCGGCTCGACCAATTCGATTCCCGCGGCGCGCAATGCCCGAACGGCTGCATCCGCGCCGGCGCCCGCACCGGCGGCGGCACCCGCAGCGGTGCGCACCGCGCAGGTCCGCGCGCCGGTGCCGTCGCCTGCCCCCAGCCCAGCGGCCGCGCCGACCGCGATTCCCGTCGTGCAACCGCTTCCCGCCGCGGCAACGCCCAACCCGGCCGCCGCCACGCCGTTGCCGACGCCGGCGTCCGCGCTGGCCGTGGCGGGACCACCCGATAGCGAGCCGCGCGCGCCCGCGCCCATCGGCGTGGCCGCGCTTCCGGCAACCGCTTCGGCGGCAGCGACGCCGCCCGGCGCCACCGCCGCCGCGCCGGCGCTCGTCGCCACCGTACCGGTGCCCACCGTGCCGCAGCCCGACACCAATGTCCTCGCCGGCTGGTCGCTCGCATCGGTCGTTGGCGGCATGGAGGTGCCCGACGCGGAGCGCGCGGCGTCGGCAGGCGCGCTCAGCATCGCCGATCTGGAAGCGGTCGCGGAGGAACGCCGCCGCGTGCAGGCGGCCGAGGCCGCAGCACGCGCTGCCGAAGCGCAGGCGCGCGCGACCGCCCGCGCCGAGGAGCGCGCCGCCGCCCGCACCCGCGCCGCGACCGAGGCGGAGGCGCGCCGCCGGGAGGAGGCACGCGTCGCCGCCGAGGCTGCGGCGCTGCTCCGCGCGAACCCCGCGCGCAATTGGGTGCAGGTCGCGACGGGCGCGAACCCGGCCGCGCTGGCAGGCGACTGCCGCCGGCTGGCGCGCCAATATGCGGCGAACTTCCGGAGTCAGAGCTGCGCCACCGCCGAATGGGGCCGTACCCGCCGACTGCTGGTCGGCCCGTTCCGCAACGCAGCCGCCGCGCGCGATTGGGACCGCGCCTATCGCGCCGCCGGCGGCGACGGTTTCGTCTGGAACAGCGACGCGGGCGAGGTGGTCACCCCGGTCGGCGGGCGGTAGGTCCTGTACCCCGGCGCAGGCCGGGGTCCAGGACTAGGTTTGCCCACCCCAACCACGGTCCGCATATGCGGCGAGCCCGTCAGATGGACCCCGGCCTGCGCCGGGGTGCCAGATCGGCCTAACCCCCATCCTTCCACACCAGCACGGGTTTACGCGCCGCCAGCGTCTCGTCCAGTCGAGCGCGCGGCGCATGGTGCGGTGCGGTCTTCAGCGCGTCGTCGCCTGCCCTGGCGCGCTCTACGACATGGCGCAGCGATCTGATGAAATTGTCCAGTGCCGCCTTGCTCTCGGTCTCGGTCGGCTCGACCAGCATCGCCCCGTGCACCACCAGCGGGAAATAGACGGTCATCGGGTGATAGCCCTCGTCGATGAGTCCCTTGGCGATATCGAGCGTGGAAAAGCCGTCCGCGAGGCCCGCGTCGCTGAACAGCGCCTCATGCATGCACGGGCCGCTGCCCGCGAACGGGGCGTCGAGTACATCCTCGAGGCTGCGCAGCACATAGTTCGCGTTGAGCACCGCATCCTCGGCGACCTGCTGCAACCCATCCGCGCCGTGGCTCAGGATATAGGTCAGCGCGCGGGTGAACATGCCCATTTGCCCGTGAAAGGCGGTCATGCGGCCGAACGCTTGCGGATGCCGCTCGTCCGCGCTCTCTTCCTCCACCAGCGTGAAGCCGCCGTCCGCGTGCCGCTCGGTGAACGGCAGGGGGCCGAACGGGCTCAGCGCCTCGGACAGGACGACGGGACCCGACCCCGGCCCGCCGCCGCCGTGCGGGGTGGAAAAGGTCTTGTGCAGGTTGATGTGCATCGCATCGACGCCGAGGTCGCCCGGGCGCACCTTGCCAACGATGGCGTTGAAGTTCGCGCCGTCGCAATAGACATAGCCGCCGGCGGCATGCACCGCGTCCGAAATCGCCTTCATGTCGCGTTCGAACAGGCCGCAGGTGTTGGGATTGGTGATCATCACCGCCGCGACGTCCGGCCCCAGACGGCCTTTCAGCGCTTCCAGATCGACGCGGCCCTCGGGCGTCGCAGGGATATCCTCGACCGTAAAGCCCGCGAAGGCCGCGGTGGCGGGATTGGTCCCGTGCGCGCTGGTCGGCACCAGCACCACGCGCCGGTCCTCGCCGCGCGCCTCCAGCGCCGCCTTGATGCACAATATGCCGCACAGCTCGCCGTGCGCGCCGGCCTTGGGCGTCATGGCGACGCCATGCATGCCGGTCAGCTCGATCAGCCAGTGCGCCAGCTCGTTGATGACGCTCAGCGCCCCCTGCACGGTGTCGACGGGTTGCAGCGGATGGATGTCGGCGAAACCCGGCAGCCGCGCCATCTTCTCGTTGAGCCGCGGATTATGCTTCATGGTGCACGACCCCAGCGGAAAGAAGCCGAGGTCGATCCCGTAATTCTGCCGGCTGAGCCGCGTGTAGTGGCGCACCGTTTCGGGCTCGCTCAGCCCAGGCAGGCCGATCGGCTGCTTGCGCGTCAGCCCGCCCAGCCGGTCGTGATGCACGTCACCGTCCGCGAAGTCGACGCCGGTGGTCCGGTCCGTGCCGATCTCGAAGATCAGGGGTTCCTCGAGCATCAGCGCGCGGTTGCCGCTGAACGTCGCGCCCTCCGGCGCAGACGCGCCGTCCGCGTCCGGACGCTCCGGGCGCCATCCACTCTGGTTGATGGTCATGCCAATGCTCCTTCGAGCGCGCTCGCCAGCGCTTCGACGTCTTGCGGCGTCGTGGTTTCGGTCACCGCGACGATCAGCCCGTTCTCGAGATCGCCCAAGCCGGGGTAGAGCCGGCCGAGCGACACGCCCGCCAGCACGCCCGCGTTCGCGAGGTCGCGCACGACGGGCCGTGCCTCGCGCCCCAGATCGAGCGTGAATTCGTTGAAGAATGTTTCGTTGACCAGCCGCACGCCCGGCACCTGTTCCAGCCGCGCCGCCGCGCGCACCGCGCCGGCGTGGTTGATGCCCGCCAGCCGGCGCAGCCCCGCCTCGCCCAGCAGCGTCATGTGCACGGAAAAGGCGAGCGCGCAGAGACCGGAATTGGTGCAGATGTTGCTCGTCGCCTTTTCGCGCCGGATATGCTGCTCGCGCGTGGAAAGCGTCAGCACGAAGCCCCGCCTGCCGTTCGCGTCGACCGTCTGCCCGCACAGGCGCCCGGGCATCTGGCGCACATATTTCTCCTTGCACGCGAACAGGCCGACATAGGGTCCGCCGAACTGCAGGCCGACGCCCAGCGACTGCCCTTCGCCGACGACGATGTCCGCGCCCATCTCGCCCGGAGCCTTCAGCGCGCCCATGGCGACGGGTTCGGTGACGACCACGATCAGCAGCGCGCCCTTTGCGCGGGCCGCATCGGCCAGCGGCGCGAGGTCGGCGAAGCGGCCGAGGATGTCGGGATATTGGACGACCGCGCAGCTCGTCTCGTCGTCGATCGCCGCGATCAAGCGCTCGATATCGGTTTCGGGGACCAGTGACGGCGTGCTCGTTTCCAGCCTGTCCCCGGTATATTTCGCCATCGTCTGCGCGACCGCGACATAGTGCGGATGCAACCCGGCGGACAGGATCGCCTTGCCGCGGCGTGTGATGCGACGCGCCATGCCGATCGCTTCCCAGCAGGCGGTCGACCCGTCGTACATCGACGCGTTGGCGACCTCGCACCCGAACAGGCGCGCGACCTGCGTCTGGAACTCGAACAGCATCTGCAGCGTGCCCTGCGCGATCTCCGGCTGATAGGGCGTATAGGCGGTCAGGAACTCGCCGCGCTGGATGATGTGATCGACGCTGGCGGGGACATGGTGGCGATAGGCGCCGGCGCCCAGGAAGAAGGGCACGTCGCCCGCGACAAGGTTCTTTCTCGCTAGCGCGGTCATGTGCCGTTCGACCGCAAGTTCGGATGCGGCGAGCGGCAGGCCGCGGATCGGCCCGTCGAGCCGCGCCTCCTGCGGCACATCGACGAACAGATCGTCGATCATGTGCGCCCCGACCAGTTCGAGCATCGTCGTGCGGTCGTGGCCGGTCAGCGGAAGGTAGCGCATCGTGGGTTCCTTCTTCCCTCGCGTCGGGAGGGATCGGGGAGGGTTATCGTTTGGGAAGCTAGAGCCCGCCGACGAACGCCTGGTAGGCGTCCTCGTCCATCAGCCCTTCGAGTTCGCCGGTGTCCGACAGTTTCATGCGGAAGAACCAGCCCGCGCCGCCCGCGTCGCTGTTGACCAGGCTGGGCTCGGCCTCGAGCGCGGCATTGCCCTCGATCACCTCGCCCGACACGGGAGCATAGACGTCGGATGCGGCCTTCACTGATTCGACCACCGCCGCGTCCTTGCCCTTGGTCAGGCCCGTGCCCGCCGCCGGCAGCTCGACGAACACCACATCGCCCAGCTGGCCTTGCGCATAGTCGGTGATGCCGACCGTCGCGACCGCGCCGTCGAGGTCGAGGTCGATCCATTCGTGATCCTGGGTGAAGTAACGCATGGCTCAGGCTCCTTTGCGGACGTAGCGATGGGGAACGAAGGGCAGGGGGGTGACGCTCACCGGAATGGGCTTGCCGCGCACCTCGGCGACCAGATTGCCGTCCAGCGCATCGGCGGCGACATAGCCCATGGCGATCGGCGCGCCGAGCGTGGGCGAATGGCCGCCGGAGGTCACGCGTCCGACGACGCGGCCGTTGCTCAGGATCGGCGCGCCCTCGCGCACCGGCAGGCGGCCCTCGACGGACAAGCCGACCCGCCGGCGCGGCGGACCTTCGCCGATGTGGCGCAGGATTCGCGGCGCGCCGGCAAAGCCGCCCTCGCTGCGCCGCCGCTTGTTGATGGCGAAGGCAAGGTCCGCCTCGACAGGATCGATATCGTCGTCGAGGTCATGCCCGTACAGCGGCAATCCAGCCTCAAGCCGCAGGGAATCGCGCGCGCCAAGGCCGATGGGCTTGACCGCCCCATGCGCGCATAGCCGGTCCGCGAGCCAAGCGGCATGCCCGGCCGGCACACTGATCTCGTAGCCGTCCTCACCGGTATAGCCCGACCGGCTGATCCACAGCGCGACGCCATCGAGGTCGAAGGCGCCCGCCTGCATGAAGTATAGCCCGGCCGCGTCCGGTACCAGCGCGGCCAGCACCTCGGCGGCGCGCGGTCCCTGCAGCGCCAGCAGCGCCGCTTCGTCGAGCAGGCGGATCGTCACCTCATCCGGCAGGCCGTCGCGCAGCGCAGCCAGATCGTCATATTTGGTCGCGCCGTTGACGACGAGATACAGCGTCTCGTCGCCTTCCTCGCCGTCTGCGTCCGGTTCGCCGAAGGGGCGTGCGTCGGTGAGGCGCGTAACCATCAGATCGTCGAGGATGCCGCCTTCCGGGGAAAGGAGCAGCGAATATTTGGGTCGGTGGGGTTTCATCGCCGCCAGATCGCCCGGCAGCAACGCCTCCAAGGCCGCGATCGCGCCGGGGCCGCTGACCAGGACCTGGCCCATGTGGCTGACGTCGAACAGGCCGGCCTGCTCGCGCGTCCAGTGATGTTCCGGCATGATGCCCTGATACTGGATCGGCATATGATAGCCGGCGAACTCCACCATGCGCGCGCCGCGTGCGCGGTGCCAGGCATCGAGCGGCAGGGGCTGGGCCGCAGGCTCCACATAACCGTCGTCGCGGTTGGTATCGGTGTCGTCGCTCATCGATCGTCTCCATGACCCGGGTGCAACGACGCGCGCGCGGGCCCACGCCCACCCAGCACCGCTGCCCCCTCTGTCACGGAAACCTGAGAGCTTTCCCCCTGCCTGGCGCAGAGGTTACCCCTTCGGTGGCCCCGCTTGCGCGGGACGCTTTCCAGAGCATCGCTATCGACCGGCGCGGTCCTTTTGCCTGAGAGATTCCGGGGCGGTTGCTCCTTCGGCGGCCGGCGCAAGTCCGGCCCTCTCCCGCGCTGTCAGCGACTGTGGCCAGCCTTGGCCGTGCCCCCTCTTCAAGTCAATCAGCGTTGCGCCGCCAGCGCCAGGATATCGTCATGCTCGTGCACCGCGGTGCCGGTATCGCCGCCATCGAGCGCCAGCGCCGCCATCGCCGATGCGACGCTTGCCGCCGGAATCGATCGGTAGCGGCGAAGCCCCCCATGCAGCAGATGGTCGGTCAGCGGCGCCAGCCGCATCGCCAGCGCCTCGCCCGGCCGCGCCGGCCCGCCCCGCGTGCCGGTGAGGAGTCCCGGCCGCAGGATATCGAGCCGCGGAAAAGCGAGCGCGCGCAAGCCCTCCTCCGCCTCGCCCTTGGTGCGCAGATAGAAGTTGGCGGCGCCAGGGCTCGCGCCCACCGAGGACACCGCCGCCATGTGCCGCGCCCCGCCATCGCGCGCCGCGCGGGCCACGCCGAGCAGCAGATCATGGTCGACCGCGCGGAACGCCGCGCGCGATCCCGCCGCCCGGATGGTAGTGCCCAGCGCCGACAGCAGCGCGTCCGGCCGCAGCGCGGCGATCCGTTCCGCCCACTCCGCCGGCTCGGCGCTCACGGTCGTGATCCCGGGACGCGGCACGCCGGCGCGCCGCTGCAGGCTGTGCACCTCGATCCCGGTCGCGCCCGACAGCCCGTCGAGCAGCAGCGCGCCCACCAGCCCCGTCCCGCCGATCACCGCCACGCGCATGCCTCATCCCCTCCGCAGCACGTCGGGCACCGCGCCCGCGCCGAACAGCTCGGCATAGCGGTCGAGCGCGAAGCGGTCGGTCATTCCCGCGATATAGTCGCCGATGTGCCGCGCGCGCGCGCGCGCGTCCTCGGGCAGACCCTCTTGCCAGCGCCCGCCCATCGCCGCGGGCGCATCGACCAGCGCTTCGAACAGCCTGGCGGTCACCGTCCGCGCGGCATCCGCCGCCGCGATCTGGCTCTCGTGATGATAGAGATTGGCGTACATGAACCGCTTCAATCGCCGCTCCGCCTCGGCCAGCGGCTCGGACAAGGTGGCGAGCGGCCGGCCGGCGTGGCGCACCTCGTCCACGTTGCCGACCCCGGCCGCGGCGACGTTGGCGCGCGTGGCCGCGATCACATCGTTGACCATCGCCCCGATCTGGCTGCGCACCAGTTCGCGCAAACGCCGTTCGATCGGCACATCGGGCATGGCGTCGTCGATGCGCGCCATCGCCGCGGCCACGAACGGCTGCTCGCGCAACTGCTCGACCGTCAGGATGCCGGCGCGCAGGCCGTCGTCGATGTCGTGATTGTCATAGGCGATGTCGTCCGCGATCGCCGCGACCTGGGCCTCCAGCGACGCGTGCGTGCCGAGGTCGAGCGGCATCGCGGCGTCGACCTCGCGCATCGCCCAGGTGGGTTGCCGCACCGGGCCATTATGCTTGGCGAGTCCCTCCAGCGTCTCCCATGTCAGGTTCAACCCGTCGAACCGCGGGTAGGGCATCTCCAGCCGGGTCAGCGTGCGCAGCGTATGCGCATTGTGATCGAACCCGCCGTGCGGGGTCAGGCAGGCGTCCAGCGCATCCTCGCCGGCATGGCCGAACGGCGGATGGCCGATGTCGTGCGCCAGCGCGCACGCCTCGGTCAGATCCTCGTTGAGCCCGAGCGCGCGCGCGATGGTACGCGCGATCTGCGCGACCTCCAGGCTGTGCGTCAGGCGGACGCGGTAATGGTCGCCGTCGGGCGCGATGAACACCTGCGTCTTGTGCCGGAGGCGGCGGAAGGCGATCGAATGGACGATGCGGTCGCGGTCGCGTTGATAGGCGTCGCGCGGGCCGCGCACGGCGGCGTCGCCCTCGTCGTACCGCCGCCCGCGCGTCGCCGCGGGATCGCAGGCAAGGTGGGCGAGGGGGCGGTCGCGGGTCATGACCCACCCTCTAGCGCGCCGCGGCGTCCCCGTCGCCCCGGTTGCGTCGCACGCGCGCCTGCGCGACAAGCAGGCGACAGGGGAAACGGCATGGGCTGGGACAGCGTCTTTTCGATCGTCAATCTTTGGGCGCTGCTCGCCTGGCTCCTCCTCCTCCTCGCGCCGCGCCGCCCGCTCACCCTCTCGGCGATCCTCTATCTCGGCGTCGGCCTGCTGGCGCTCGCCTATACCGTCCTCCTCGCCGGGCTGCTCGGCGGCGGCATCGATGCCGGCGGCGCTAATAGCAATGGCGGCCCGCCTGATCTGATGACCCTGCCGGGCGTCATGGCGCTGTTCGACACACCCGGCGGCGCCACGCTCGGCTGGACGCACTATCTCGCCTTCGACCTGTTCACCGGCCTGTGGATCGCGCGCGACGCCGATGCCAAGGGCTTCGGCCGGATCGCGCAGGCGCCGTTCCTGATCCTCACCTTCCTCGTCGGACCGGT
>CBDUBN010000088.1:0-8526 GCA_965365395.1 uncultured Sphingomonas sp. | reverse complement strand
AGCGGCTTGCCGCCCCAGTCGCGGTTGATGCTGTCGGTGAAGGCCTGGCCGTAGCCGGTCGAGCCGTGGAAATCGATGGTAACGACCGAGTAGCCGCCGCTGGCGAACAGCATCGGGTTCCAGCGGGTCGACCAGCTGTTGCCGAAGCTCGATTGCGGGCCGCCGTGGACCAGGAGGACGGTGGGCATCGGCCCGCTGACGCCCTGCGGGTGGAGGACCTGGCCCCAGACGCGATCTCCGTTGGCGCCGGCGAAGCTGAACTGTTCGTAGTTGACGGGCGCGATGGTGGCCATGCGCTCCGCATTGGCATTGGTCAGGCGGGTGGTGCGGCCGCGCGCGTCGGCCATGACGAGATCGGTGGGCGCAGTGATGGAATTAATCGCATAGACCATCCCGCCGCCGCGCGTCGGCAGCACGTCGATGACATTGCCGCGCGTCGTCAGGCGGGTAACGCGGCCGGTCGGAACATCGACGCGGAAGGCGGGATGTTCGAGCGTATCGGCCGCCGTGACGATCAGGCTGCGGCTGTCGGGCGCCCAGGCGATCGAGCTGACCGAGCGGTCCCACCCTTCCGTCAACGCGCGGACGGCGCCGGTGGCGAGGTCGCGCAGCATGACGATCTGCCGGTCCGCCTCATACCCCGGCCGCGCCATCGCGGCATAGGCGAGCCAGCGGCCGTCGGGCGAGGGGGCGGGGAGGGTGTCGGTCGCGTCGTTGGCGTCGGTAAGATTGGTGGCCGCGCCGCCGGTGGCGGGGGCGGCGTAGATGTCGAGGTTGGTCGAGCGGGGCTCCATCGCATCGGCGAGGCGCAGCGTCAGATAGACGGTGCGGCCGTCGGCGCTCCAGGCGAGTTCCTCCGCGCCGCCGAAGGGTTTCGAGGGGGTGTCGCCGACGAGTTCGGGGGCGATGGCGACGGCCGCGCCGGTCAGGCGGCCGTCGGCGGCAAGGGCGAAGGTGAAGGCGCGGCTGTTGACGCCGGGGGTTTCCCACGCGTCCCAGTGGCGCACGAACCCCTCGGTATAGAGCCGGCCCGAGCCGCCGCCTTGCGTCGCGCGGTCGGCATTGCCCTCGCAGCCGAAGGTCGCGCAGCCCTGTGCGATATCGCCCCACAGCAGCACACGGCCGCCGTCGGGGGCGATGCGGAAGCCGGCGACGTCGGCGAGGGTGTCGCTGGCCTGGACGGGGTCGGTGTAGCCGAAATTCGTCTGTCCGCCGACCTCGATCGGTTCGATGCCGATAGACCACAGCTGATCCTTGCCGCTCTTGTCCGACAGGAAGTAAAGGCGGCGACCGTCAGGCGCGAAGGCGGGAGCGGACTCGTTGGCGCCTTCGATATCGGCGATGCGGTACGGCGTTGCCCCGGGGCGCGTAGCGACCACGTAAAGCCCGGTGGTGCGCGCGAAGGTCGTCGGATCGGTTTCGGTCTGCTGATAGGCCACCCAGCGCCCGTCGGGCGAGACGGCGGGGGCGGCGACGCGCGCGAGGGTGGCGAGGTCGGTCGGCGTCATCGGCACCTGTGCGAGGGCGGGCGCGGCGATGAGGGCGAGGAGCGCGGCGGAGGCGCAGGTGAGGGTGCGGGTCATCGGCGCACGCTAGGCGGGGGCGGTGCGGGGGTGCAATGGGGAAAGTGCGGTGCGCCGGACCTGGCCCCCGGTGCGCAGGCAGGGGTCCATCTCGTGACGTCGCGTTTGAAACGACTGGTTGCTCGATCCTTTTGGTCCGGTGGCAGGGCCCCTGCCTTCGCAGGGGCACGGTTTCACCGTGAGAGCTTCAGCGCGCGCAGGCGCCATTCCTCGGCGAGCAGCGCTACCTCCGCCAGTTCGGCACAGGCGGCCGGGTCGGTACGGTGGCCGCCGGCGACGAGGAGCTCGATGCAGCGCTCGACCGTCCAGGCGGGAAGCGGGCGGGCGAGGAGGGCGAGCGCGTCGCCGCTCCGCACCCAGCCGGGCTCGATCACGCGGTAGTACCAGCCGGCGCGGCCGCTCGCGACGACCGCGCCGAGGATGTCGGGGCGTTCGAAGCGCTGGTTGAGTTTCCAGCAGGGCTGGCGCCCTTGCGCGACCTCGACCACCGCCTCGCCGAGGCCGAAGCGGTCACCGATGCACAGGTCTGCTTCGAGGAGGCCCGACGTCGCGATATTCTCGCCGAACGCGCCGGGCGTGTCGAGCAGGGGATGCGGGCCGATCTGGTGGCGCCACCAGCGGTAGTGATCGTGCGGGTAGTGGTGGACCGCCTTGTCGGGCCCGCCATGCACCCTTCGGTCGGCCTGTTCGTCGGCCGTGAACCCTTCGGGGCCGAGCCATTGCCGGCCGACTTGCGGATATTTGGCGATGGCGCTGGTGCCGCCGAGCTTGCCGAAGGGCACGACCGCGCCGGTGAGGACGGCATCGACGATGACCGCGTCCGGCCGAGCGCCGCTCATGGCAACACCCGGCCGTGCATGATTATGCCGCGAGGCTCAGCACCCAGGCATATTGGTCGGCGCGCAGCGCGTCGGTCTGGTCGCGCGTGCTGCCGATGCCGTGGCCGGCGTCGAAATCCACGCGCAGCATGGCGTCGGCGCCGCGTGCCTGGAGCGCGGCGGCGAACTTGGCGCTGTGGAAGCTCGCGGCACGGGGATCGTTGATACCGGTCGTCACCATCACCCGCGGCCAGCGCGGCGGAGCGGTGGGGGCGTCGAGCACCGCGCGGTAGGCGTCCATCGCATACATGATGCGGAAACTCTCCGCGTCGGTGATCGGTCCCCATTCCTCGATGTCCGCCACATTCTGCTCGGCGACGTAGCGGATGGGGTTCATGAAGCCGACCTCGGCGATGGCGCCGGCGAACAGGTCGGGTCGTTCGGTGATGGCGCGGCCGATGGTGATGCCGCCGGCGGAGACGCCGTGGCCGACGAGGTAGGCGGGGGCGGTCACGCGCTCCGCCACCAGGGCCTCGCACACGTCGATGAGGTCGCGCCAAGTGTTGGCTTTCGTCGCCTTCTTGCCCGCGTCGTGCCATTCGCGGCCATAGTCGCCGCCGCCGCGCACGGCCGCGTCGACGAAGATGCCGCCCGCTTCGAGAAAGGCGATGACGCGCGGGGTGAAGCCGGGCGTCGCCGAATAGCCGTAGGCGCCGTAGGCGGTCGCGAGGACGGGGTTCCGGCCGTTGGCGGTCCAGCCGCGCTTCGCCATCAGCGTATAGGGGATCCGCGTGCCGTCGCGCGCGACCGCGAACCGCTGCTCCGCGACGAACGGCGAGACGTCGACCGGCGGACGCGGGGTCAGGCCGGTGTCGGTGATGCTGTTGTCGGGCGCGATCTTCACCACACGCGCGGGTTCGAGCCAGCCCTGGAGCGTCGCATAGACGTCCTCTTCCAGCGGCCCCGCATGCAGCGGCTCGGCCGCGCCGGCGAAGGGCAGGGCGATGGGGGTGACGGTGGTGCCGGTCACGCGGCTGAGCTTGTGCACGCCGCCGTCGAGATGCTGGACGACCAGCGTTTCGCGCGACGGCCAGACATCCTCGAGCACCATCGGTCCTTGCGCGATGACCGTCACCGCATTGGCGAGGTCGGGCGCGGACAGGCGGGTGCGCAGGAGCTTGCGGCGCGGGGCGTCCTTTTCGGAGATGAGGTAGAGATCGTCCCCGGTCGCGGCGAAATTGACGATGGCGTCGCTATCGTCGGCGACCTTGATCCATTCCGGCCGGCCGGCGACGATATCGGCCTCGCGCGCGACGTAGACGGGGGTCTCGGGGCTCTGGTCGTAGGTCGCCATCACCGCCCAGGGCGTGCCGGCGATGGTGGCGATGAAGGGGAACTGCCCCTCGGTCATCGGCACGGCGGGATATTGTCCGCGTTTCAGGACCACCGTGTCGGTCGCCGGATCGGTGCCGAGGCGGTGCAGGCGCTGTTCGCTGTTCAGATAGAATTGCGGCGTGCCGCGTGGCCCCGTCATGGCGAGGTAGAGGAAGCCGCTGCTGTCGCCGAGCCATTCGACCGCGCCGAAGTCGGTGTTCGGAATGCGGGTCGGCAGCACGGTGCCGCTCGCGAGTTCCATGACGTGCAGCACCGACGCCTCCGACCCCGCGGGGCTGAGGCCGTAGGCGATGTGGCGGCCGTCGTCGGACACTTCCCACCAGTCGAGGCTGACATGCGAACTGCCGTCGCGCATGGCGCCGGGATCGATGACCGCGCGCGTGTTGCCCGCGGCATCGCGCAGATAGAGCGCGAAGGTCTGCGATCCCGCCGGGCGCTGCTCATAGAGAAGACCGCCGTCCTTCAGCGGAACGACGTTCGACGTCGCGACGCTCTCGCCCGACAGCGCGGCGACGCGCGCGCCCATGGCGGCACGGCCCGGCAGGGCGGCGAGGCGGGCGCGGGCGGCGGCATCCTGGGCGCGCATCCACGGCATCCAGTCGGGGTCGGTCCCGGTTTCCATCCAGCGATAGGGATCGGTGAGCCGGGTGCCGTAATAATCGTCCGCGGCATCGACGGTCTTCGCAAGCGGCGGTCGCGCCTGCGCGGCCAGGCGCGATGGGAGAGAAGCGAGCGCGGCGCTGGCTGCGGCGGCTGCGAGCAGTTGACGGCGATGCAGGTTCATGGACGGCTCCCCCGAAGCAGCGGCCACGGGCCGCGACGCGGGCGCACCCTAGCAGCGTTCGCACGCTTGCCAAGCGGCGCCGGGAAGCGGCTCAGGCGGCGCGTTCGAGCCGGTTGCGGCCCCCGGATTTGGCACGGTAGAGCGCGGCATCGGCCTCCCCCAGCGCGCGTGCGACGCTGGGCTGCGCGGCGTCGATGCCGGAAAGGCCGCAGCTGACGGTCAGGCTGATGACCGCGCCCTGATCGGTGAGGATGCGGCTGCCGGCGATGTTGGTGCGGATGCGCTCGCAGATGATCGACGCCCGCTCCACCGGGGTGTTTTCCAGGAACAGCGCGAACTCCTCGCCCCCCAGCCGGCAGAGCAGGTCGCCCTGGCGCAGGCCGGCGCTGGCGATGCGCGCGAAATGCTGCAGCGCCACGTCGCCCGCGGCGTGGCCGTGAAGGTCGTTGACGAGCTTGAACCGGTCGATGTCGAACACGGCGAGCGCATGGCGCGTGCCGCCGCTCGCGGGGGGCAGCCGCCCGATCGCCTGCATCAGGCCGCGCCGGTTGAGCAAGCGGGTGAGTTCGTCGGTGTGCGCCTCGCGCACCAGGCTCTCCTCCAGCCGCTTGCGGTGCGAGATGTCGCGGATGGCGCTGACGACGCTGGTGACGGTTTTGGCGTCGTCGCACACCGCCTGGGTATGGGTTTCGAACCAACGCGCCGCGCCGTCGGGATGCACGCCGCGATACTCCACAATGTGCGGGCGCGCCGGATCGGCGAGAACAGCGCGATGCATGGCGAGCATGCGCGCCCGATCGTCCGGGTGAACCAGCGCCAGCGCGGGCGTGCCGATCAGGCCGTCGGGGGTAAAGGCGCCGGTGGTGGCGATCGACGGCGAGACGAACTGGATCGTGCCAGCGGCGTCCATGCTCATGATGATATCGCCCGACCGGTCGATGACGAGGCGGTAGCGCGCCTCGCTGTCGAGCAGCCGTTTGTAGAGGCTTTTGCGGCGCTCGAGTTCGGCGGCGACGGGCAGGAGGATCACCGCCATCACCGCGAGGAAAAGCTGCAGGAACTGCAGTCGGAAGACCAGGCCGGCGTCGATGAGGGTCATCGGCCCGAGCCCGCGGATGGTGGCGAACGTGCCGATGACGGTGATGATCGCGAGGCTGGCGGCGGCGCCGACCCGGCCCATGCGGAAGGCGGCGATGATCGCGGGCAGGATCGGCAGGAACAGCAGGGGAAGCCGGGTCTGCGCGAAGGTGAGCGCGGTCACCGCGGCGACCAGCGCGAGCATGCCGACCCCGGCGGCGACGGCGGCGGGGCTGCTGCGCGGCGCGCGCCTGCCGGGCAGCGACTGGGCGAGGAGGACGAGAATGGGTGCGAAGGTGATGGCGCCAAGGCCGTGTCCGACGCTCCAGTTCATCCAGCTCGCCAGATAGGGCTGGCCATAGGCGGCGGCGACCCCAGCGCCCACGATCCCCGACGCCATCGGCGCGATGCAGCCGGCGCACAGGATGAAGGCGAAGATGCCGCGCGAGGAGGCGAACACGCTTTCGTCCGGATACCGGCGGTAGAGGAGGTGCGCGCACAGCAGCGCTTCGGAGATGTTGACGAGCGCCAGCGGCCCGGCGGCGGCCCAGCCGAAACCCCACAGGCCGGTCGCCAGGAAGCTGGCGACGGCGCAGACCGCTGCGACGCCCCACCATTCACGCGGCGGCCGCACCGACAGTCCGGCAAGCATGACCGCGCTGGCGATCCAGATGACCGACACGCCGCCGCCGATCCGCGTCGTGGCGATCGTCGCACCCGCCGCCGCGAAATAGGCGAGGCCGAGCGCCAGCAGGCGAAGATACCCCATCGGTCGAGGTTGGCGCGGCGTCATCCTCCTCGTTCTGGACCGTCGAAGTTGCGCGAAGGCTGAACGACCGTCCGAAATGGAGAGGATGTTCCGCTGCTGCACGGCGTTACAGGCTGACCAGTCCGCTGAGCACCGCCAGCCCCAGGAAGGCGAGGAAGCCCATCGAGTCGGTGATCATGGTGACGAAGACGGAGGAGGCGACGGCCGGATCCTGATCATAATGGTCGAGCGCCACCGGGATGAGCACGCCCGCGAGCCCGGCGATGACGATGTTGGTCAGCATGGCGGCGGCGATCACCGCGCCCAGATGCCAGTCGCCCGACCACAGGGTGACGCCGACCCCGGCGATGGCGGCGATGGTGCCGCCGTTCATCGCGGCGATGCCGACCTCCCGCAGGATCGCGCGGCGGGTGTTCGATCCCGTCAGCTGGTTGGTGGCGATGGCGCGCACGGTAACCGCCAGCGTCTGCGTGCCCGCATTGCCGCCGACGCCCGCGACGATCGGCATGAGCACGGCAAGCGCGACCATCTGTTCGATGGCGCCGCCGAAAAAGGCGATCACGGTCGAGGCGACGAGCGCGGTGCCGAGATTGGCGACGAGCCAGCGGACGCGCGCACGATAGCTTTCGCCGGCGCTTTCGTTGATGTCGCCTTCGCCCGCGCCGGCGAGGTTGAGGACGTCCTCGCCCGCTTCCTCACTGATGATGTGCACCACGTCGTCGACGGTGATCATGCCGACCAGGCGGCCCGCGCCGTCGATCACCGCGGCGGAGATCAGCGCATATTTCTGGAAGCGTAAGGCCACCTCCTCCTGGTCCATGTCGACCGGAATCAGCGTCTGCGCGCGCATCATGACATCCGCGATGGCGATGTTGCGCGGGGTTCGCAGGATCCAGCTGAGCTGGCAGTAGCCGACCGGGCGGTGCGCGGGATCGACGACGTAGATTTCCCAGAAGTCGGAGACGATTGCGGGATCGTCGCGCAGGCGGTCGATGACGTCGCCGACGGTGACATGTTCGGGCACCGCGACGAGATCGCGCTGCATCAGCCGGCCGGCGGATTCCTCGGGGTAGGATAGCGCGTCTTCGATCGCCGCGCGGTCCCCCGGTTCCATCGCGGCGAGGACGAGCGCCTGGTCCTCGGCCTCCATGTCCTCGATCATCGCGACCGCGTCATCGGTATCGAGTTCGGCGGCGATCTCCGCGACCTGCGCGGGCTCCAGCGCATCGACGATGCTCTCGCGCACGAGATCGTTCATCTCGGCGATGACGTCGGCGTCGATGAGGTCGCCCAAGGCGGCGGCGAGTGCGGGCCGATCGGGCGCAGGCGTCAGTTCGACGAGGTCGGCGCGGTCGGCGGGGTGCAGGGGGCGGACGAGGTCGCGCGCGCCGTCGTCGTCGCCCGCATCCACCGCGGCGAGCACCCGGCGGACGAAGGCGGGGGCGAGCCGGTCGTCGGCGTCCAGCGTCGGTGGCGCGGCGTCGAGCACGGGCGTTTCGGGCTGTGTATCGACCATACTGCCCCCTCCCATTCCCCCGCGCGTCCCCGCGACGGGCGATAGGCGGTGGCCGGGGCCAAGGCAACGACGCAAGGCGGCAGTGCGGGACAAGCGGGGTGACGGGTGGGCGCGACGCCGCTATGGCGCGCGGCATTCGCCTAAGGACGATCCCATGAGGAGCTTGCCATGACCGCCGAAACGCTCACCCTCACTCTCGACACCGGCAACGGCGACGGCGGCGATGTCGTCATCCGGCTGCGTTCCGACCTCGCGCCGGGCCATGTCGATCGCATCGCGCAACTGGCGCGCGAAGGATTCTACGACGGCGTGGTGTTCCACCGCGTGATCGACGGGTTCATGGCGCAGGGCGGCGACCCGACGGGTACCGGGATGGGCGGATCGAAGCTGCCCGACCTCAAGGCCGAGTTCAATTCCGAGCCGCATGTGCGCGGCGTCTGCTCGATGGCGCGGGCACAGAACCCGAACAGCGCGAACAGCCAGTTCTTCATCTGCCTCGACGACGCGACCTTCCTCGACCGGCAGTATACCGCCTGGGGCGTGGTCGAAAGCGGGATGGAGCATGTCGACGCGCTACCCAAGGG
>CBDUBN010000087.1:0-8670 GCA_965365395.1 uncultured Sphingomonas sp. | reverse complement strand
CAGTGGTTCTTGCCGTTGATGATGATCATGTCCTTGGCGCGGCCGACGATGTAGACATAGCCGTCCGACAGATAGCCCATGTCCCCGGTGTCGAGCCACCCGTCCGCCATGCACGCGGCGGTCGCCGCGTCGTCGCGGAAATAGCCCGTCATCAGCGAAGGGCCGGCGCACCATATCCGGCCGATCTGCCGGTCGGCGAGAACCGCGCCGTCGTCGCCGCGCACCTCGATCGCCATGTCGCGCGCCGGCCGGCCGCAGTTGACGACGGCGCGCCAGCGCTGCGGGCGATCCTTGCGCGTCTCGGCGCCGGAAAGCTCGGTTTCCTCGACCAGCTCGACGACGATGCCCTCGCCGGGCGGCATGATCGATACCGCCAGGGTCGCTTCCGCAAGGCCGTAGCTCGGCAAGAAGGCGGACGCGCGAAACCCGCTCTGTGCGAAGGTGTCGACGAAGCGCTGCATCACGTCGGGGCGGATCATGTCGGCGCCGTTGCCCGCGACCCGCCAGCGCGACAGGTCGAACCGGTCGGCCGCGTGCGTCTGTGTCGACACGCGGCGCGAACAGATCTCGTAACCGAAGGTCGGTGAATAGGAGAGGGTGGTACCGGCGTTGCGGCTGATGAGGTCGAGCCAGGCGAGCGGCCGGCGCGCGAAATCCTCGGTCTTGAGGTAGTCGGTCGAGACCTGGTTGGCGACGACGGATAGGAAGCAGCCGACCAGGCCCATGTCGTGGTACCAGGGCAGCCAGGACACGCAGCGGTCGCTGTCCCGTACCTGCATACCGTGCGAATGTGCCGCAAGATTGTTGAGCAGCGCATGGTGCGTCACCGCGACGCCGTGCGGGAAGCGCGTCGATCCGCTGCTGTACTGGAGATAGGCGATATCCTCGCTCGATGCCTGCGGCAGTCGTCCGGCGGGCGCGGGGCGCGCGGCGAAAGCGTCCCAGGCGATGCCTTCGACATCCTTTGCCGCCGCGGCATTTCCCGCCATCTCGGCGATGTCGGGCGGATAGAAGAGCGCGCGCGGATCGCAGCTTTCCAACTGGACGCCCAGCTGGTCGACGTAGGCGTCGCGTCCGCCGAACGAGGTGGGTAGCGGCAGCGGCACGGGAAGCGCGCCCGCGTAGACCGCGCCGAAGAAGAGCGCAGCGAACTCCGGGCTGGTCTCGGCGACGAGCGCGACGCGATCGCCCGGCACGATGCCGTGCGCGATCAGACGGTAGGCCATGGCGGTCGCCTCGGCCTTCAGTTCGGCGAAGCGATAGGCGCGCACCAGCTTGCCGCGCGCGTCATGGAAATTAAGTCCGCGCTGCCCCTGCGCCGCATAGTCGAGCGCATCGCCCAGCGTCGCGAAATCGGCAAAGCGGCGCGGCAGGCTGTCTTGCGTGGCGGTCGGCTCCGCGGGGTGTGTGATGTCCGACGAGTGGCTCACCCGCGCGCTCCTGTTCCTTTGGCCGGGACCTCGCGCGAGCGCGTGCCGGGCATAATCTTGC
The DNA here is from genome assembly GCA_965365395.1 of uncultured Sphingomonas sp. Lineage (GTDB taxonomy): Bacteria > Pseudomonadota > Alphaproteobacteria > Sphingomonadales > Sphingomonadaceae > Sphingopyxis. The sequence goes on along the minus strand of CBDUBN010000087.1, from coordinate 7,179 downwards.
GTCCCTAGCCGAGCCGGGCCGCGCTCGCCAGTGGCGTTCAAATTGCGGCGTGGCTGTGGCAAGGCGGGGCATGGCCTTGGGCAGCAGCAGGAAAACAGCGAACGGCGAGGAGCGCCCGCGCCGCGAGCGCCGGCCGCCCAGGCCGCTCGATGCCGCGCGCCTGTCCGAGCTGGCGCTGTTCTACGTCGGGCGGTTCGCCACCAGCCGCGCGAAACTCACCCGCTATCTCGAACGCAAGCTGCGCGAACGGGGCTGGGAGGGGGAGGAACCGGCGGACGTCGGGGCGCTGGTGGAGCGGATCGCAGGCTACGGCTATGTCGACGACGCGGGCTATGCGACCAGCAAGGCGCGCGGCCTGGTCAGCCGCGGATTCGGCAGGCGCCGCATCGATACCGCGATCCATGCCGCGGGTATCGGCGAAGAAGATGCGCGCGAAGCGCGACGCATCGGCGAGGACGAGCGCATCGCGGCCGCACTGAAGCTCGCGCGCCGCCGCCGGTGGGGCCCCTATGCCGACGAGATGGTGAGCGATCCCGCGAAACGCGAGCGGATCATCGGCGCCTTCCTGCGCGCAGGGCACGATGCGCGCCTCGCGCGGGCCATCATCGCCCTGCGACCCGGCGAAAGCACCGACGCGCTCGAATGAGCAGGCTTGCCAAGCCAGGCCGGCCGGGCGCATGGACGGACGCGCGCCCTCCGGAGCCGTCGATGACTGTTTGTTCCCTTCGCCCGCTTGCGCTTCTGTTCGCCGCCCCTGCATTGGCGCTCGCGGCGTGTGGCGCCGCAGGTCCGACTGCGCCCGATGCCGCGGTGTCGCCCGCCGGCCTCGCGGTCGTGCCGCTGACGATCAGCAGCGGGACCACCACGCACCGTTTCCTGGTCGAGGTGGCGGCGACGCCGGACGAGCAGGCGCGCGGGCTGATGTACCGCACCGAGCTCGCGCCCGACCGCGGCATGATCTTTCCCTTCCGCGAACCCAAGTTCGCCTCCTTCTGGATGCGCAACACGGTGATCCCGCTCGACATGATATTCGTGCGCGCCGACGGGTCGATCGACCGTATCGCCGAAAATACGGTGCCCGGCGACGAGACGCCCGTCGCCAGCGGCGGCGAGGTGTCGGCGGTTCTGGAACTGGCGGGCGGCAGCGCGGCGCGGCTGGGCATCGACGAGAGCGCGATCGTGCGCTGGGCGCCGCCACGGCAATAGTCTTGCCCGTGCGCGCGGCGGACGGTAACGCCCCGGCTCATGGGCATGCTCGGCAAGATCTTCACCTGGTGGAACGGCGCGACCATCGGCACGCTGCTGTACAGCGCGCGTCATGGTCGCAAGGTGGGCGAGGACGCCGCCGGCAACCGCTATTTCGAGAGTCGTGACGGCAAGCGCCGCTGGGTGCTGTATGTCGGCGCGAACGACGTCAGCAACGTGCCGCCCGAATGGCACGGCTGGCTGCATGGCACCCACGACGCGCTGCCGGACGAGGGGCTGCCGCCGGTTCGCCCGTGGCAGGCGGACCCGGTCCCTAATCTCACCGGGACCGAGGGCGCCTATCGTCCAGCCGGATCGCTCTACAACGGCGGCAAGCGGCGACCATCTTCCGGCGACTATCAGCCGTGGACGCCCGACGCTGCGTGAGCGTGCGCGCAGCCCGGATCGTCGCGGCGACGGCGCTGTTGCTCGCCGCGGCCGCGTGCGAGCGCGAGCGTAGCGCGCCGCCGCCGCCTGCCGATGCGGCGCCGCTGCCCAAGACGATCGTCGCCGCGACCGATGGCGAGGACCCCTATGCGGGCGTGACGGCGATGGCCGAGCGCGAGGCGCTGCTGGGTCTTCTCAACAAGCGTAACGGCCTCGTCCGCGATATCCGGCTGAAGCCGGGCGAAAGCATCCGCGTCGGCCGCGCGATCGTGCGGCTGCGCGCGTGCGAGCGGACCGCGCAGTGGGAATCGCCGCAGGAAACAGGTGCGTTCGTGCAGCTGATCGTGCTCGATCACGGCAGCGACGCCTGGCGCCGCGTCTTCTCGGGGTGGTTGTTCAAGGACCGTCCCGACCGCAATGTGGTGCAGCACCCGATCTACGACGTGTTCGTCAAAAGCTGCACGATGCGCTGGCCGGGCGAGGTCGAGGTCGGGGGCGAGGAGCCCGCCCCTGCTGAGGGTGCGCCGAGCAGGCGATCCAGCGCGCCCCAGTCGCCCAGCGCGCCGGCCTCCTCCGCCAGCACGCCGGCCGCATCCGATTCCGCACCGGCGACTCCGGCGTCCGCGCCGACGACCGAAGGAAATGCGCCCGCCACCGCCGGGTAGAGCTGTTTGAGATAGGCGGTCTGCGTTATTTCGATCGCGCCGAGGCTCGCCAGATGCGGGGTCATGAACTGGCAGTCGAGCAGCGCGAAGCCGCCAACCCGCAGCCGCGCGATCAGCCAGGCGAGCGCGACCTTTGATGCATCGGTAGCCCTCGAGAACATGGATTCGCCGAAGAAAGCGCGCCCCAGCGCCACGCCGTAGAGGCCGCCGACCAGCGCCCCGTCCGCGTAACATTCAACCGAATGGGCATGGCCGCGGGCGTGCAGTTCGGCATAGCCTCGTTCGATAGTTGGGTTGATCCAGCTGTCCTCCCGACCCGGCGCGGGGGCGGCACATTCGCGCACGACACGGGTGAAGCGCGCATCGCTGCGCACGTCGAACACAGCGCGGCGCACGGTCTTGGCGAGCGAGCGCGACAGGCGGAAGCCGTCAAGCGGGAGGATCGCGCGCCGCCGCGGCTCCACCCAGTAGATGTCCGGATCGTCGCGCGCGTCGGCCATCGGGAATACACCCGAGGCATAGCCCGCCAGCAGCATGCGCCAGTGGAGCGGCGCGCGGGGTTCATCCTGTCCCACGGTCATCGCCCCGGATTGGCCGCGACGCGCCGGCCACGCAAGCGCGCTCCCGATAATCGCTCCACTTATCGACAAGACCGATAAGTCTGCATGGAAAAAGCCGATGGTATTGCCCGGATGCGGGCCTAGGGATGGGATCGCACAGCCGGGCCCGCCCCGGCATGGATTCGAGCGCGCGACCCGCGCAGCGCACAGCAAGGAGCGAACATCATGGATGCAGCGACAGGTTCGATCGGCGGCGGTTGTCCGATGGGCGGCGACCAGCCGGCCCGCTCGTTACTGGGGCGTCAGAATCGCGATTGGTGGCCCGAGGCGCTGCCGGTCGACATGCTGCACCAGCATGGCGTGTCCCCCGATCCGATGGGCCCCGATTTCGACTATGCCGAGGCGTTCAACGCGCTCGACTACACCGCGCTCAAGAACGACCTGACCGCGCTTATGACCGACAGCAAGCCGTGGTGGCCGGCGGACTATGGCCATTACGGCCCGTTCATGATCCGCATGGCCTGGCACGCCGCCGGTACCTACCGCGTGACCGACGGCCGCGGCGGCGCGTCGTCCGGGCAACAGCGGTTCGAGCCGCTCAACAGCTGGCCCGACAACGGCAACCTCGACAAGGCGCGCCGTCTGCTGTGGCCGATCAAGCAGAAATACGGCAAGAATATCAGCTGGGCTGACTTGTTCATCCTGGCCGGCAACGTCGCGATCGAAAGCATGGGCGGGCCGGTGTTCGGTTTCGCCGGCGGCCGCAAGGACGTGTACCAGTCCGAGGGCGACACCTTCTGGGGCGCGGAGGAAATCTGGGTCAACGAGGGTGCAAAGACGCGCATCAGCGAGGAACTGCCCGAGCTCGAGGGGCCGCTCGCGGCGATCCAGATGGGGCTGATCTACGTCAACCCGGAGGGACCGGGCGGCAATCCCGATCCTCTGCTGTCCGCGCGCGACATGAAGGCGACCTTCCTGCGCATGGCGATGAACAGCGAGGAGACGGTCGCGCTGACCGCCGGGGGCCATGCCTTCGGCAAGGCACACGGTGCGAAGCCGGGCGAAACGTTCGGCAAGGCGCCGGCGTCGGAGGCGATCCACATGCAGGGCCTGGGCTGGCTGACCGACGACGAGGAGATCGGGCAGGGCCACATCACCACCTCGGGGATCGAGGGCGCCTGGTCGAACAACCCGACGAAATGGGGCGGCGACTATTTCCGCCTGTTGTTCAAATATGACTATGAACTGGTCGAAAGCCCGGCGGGCGCCAAGCAGTGGCAGCCGGTCAATCCCGACCCCGAGGACATGGCCCCCGACGCGCGCGACCCGAACAAGCGCGTGCCCACGATGATGACCACCGCCGACATGGCGCTGAAGATGGATCCCGAGTTCCGCGCGATTTCCGAGCGGTTCCGCGACGATCAGGCGGCACTCGACGACGCGTTCGCGCGCGCCTGGTTCAAGCTGACTCACCGCGACATGGGTCCGCGCGTCCGCTATCTCGGGCCCGAAGTGCCGGAGGAAGTGCTGATCTGGCAGGATCCCGTTCCCGCCGGCACGCGCCTGTCCGAGGCGGAAGTCTCGGCGTTCAAGGAAAAGGTGCTCGGCTGCGGCCTGACCGTCCAGCAGCTTGTCAAGACCGCCTGGGCCTCGGCTTCGACCTATCGCAAGTCGGACCACCGCGGCGGCGCCAACGGCGCGCGCATCGCGCTGGAGCCGCAGCGGAGCTGGGAGATCAACGAACCCGAGCAGCTCGATCAGGTGCTCGCCAAGCTGAACGAGATCCGCGGATCGGTCAGCCTCGCCGACGCGATCGTGCTCGGCGGTGCGGCAGCGGTCGAGAAGGCGGCCAAGGACGCGGGCTTCGACGTTTCGGTGCCGGTGTCGACCGGACGCGGCGACGCGACGCAGGACTGGACCGACGTCGACAGCTTCGTTTGGATGGAGCCGCAGGCCGATGGTTTCCGTAACTATCTCAAGACGCGCCAGCGGGTGAAGACCGAGGAACTGCTGCTCGACAGGGCATCGCTCCTCGGCCTGTCCGCGCCGGAGATGACGGTGCTGCTCGGCGGCCTTCGGGTGCTCGGCGCGAACCATGGCGACATTCCGGAGGGCGTCTTTACCGATCGCAAGGGGCAGCTGACCAACGACTTCTTCGTCAACCTGCTCGACAATGACACCTTCTGGGATCTGGTCGATACGTCGAGCGACGAGGAATTCATCGGCTACGATCGCGGCGGTCGCCAGCCCAAATGGCGCGCGACCCGCACCGACCTCATCTTCGGCTCGAACTCGCAACTGCGCGCGACGGCAGAAGTCTATGCCGAGAAGGGCCATGAGGAGAAGTTCGTGCGCGATTTCGTGAAGGCCTGGGTAAAGGTGATGGACGCCGACCGGTTCGACCTCGGCAAGGGCCAGGACTACGCCTGATCCGCTTGCCGCTCGGCGGCACAGACCCCCCGCCGGCAGGGTCGGCGGGGGGTATTTGCGTCCCGCTGCGGGACTGAACCTGCTGGAACCGCGCCACGGCTCGATGCTTATGCCTCCACCGTAACGAAGGAGGATGATGTGGTCGAAGAACGAGTGACGGTCCGCGATGACGGCGTGACCCGCGAGGAAACGGTCGAACGATCGCATGGCCCGGTGGTGGTCGAACGCCGCGGCAGCGGGCTCGGCTGGGTGGCGCTCTTGCTGCTCGCGGTCGCGGTGATCGCGGGCATCTATTTCCTCAACCAGGCCAACGAGCGCGGCGCCGTGGAGACCGAGGCAGTCACCGAGGCCGCGCAGGATGTCGGCAAGGCGGCGGGAGATGTCGCCAATTCGGTCGGGAATGCGGTCGACAAAGCGACCGAATAGGCGTCGACGAACTGGCTTAACCAGCGAGCAACGCTAAACTGCTAGCGGGCCTATGGTGGGGAAATGCCCCCCGCATCCGCCCCGAGTGCAGCGCCAACGCATGTTCCGCCTGTTCAAACATTATATACCGCATGCCGTCCTGCTGCTCGCATTCCTCGACGCGGTAGTGCTGATGCTGGCGGCGGAACTGGCCTGGGTCATCCGCGCCGGACAGATCGGGATGACGGTGGAGCCGCTGGCCGGCCGCTGGACCCCCGCCGCCATCTTCGCGGGAACCGTGCTCCTGGGCATGATCGCGGTCGGCGTCTACAGTCCGGAGGCGCTGCAATCCCGCCGTTTCGCGCTGATGCGCCTGCTCGCGGCGGTGTCGCTCGCCATCATCGTCCTGGCCACGCTCTACTTCCTGTTCCCGACCATTGCGTTGTGGCGGTCGAACCTCGCCTACGCGATGCCGCTCGCGATCGTCCTGCCCATGCTCGTCCGGCTGGTGCTTCCTGCGCTCGTGGGTAAGGAAACCTTTCGCCGCCGCATCCTGGTGCTGGGGTCGGGCGCGCGCGCGAAGCGGATCGGCGATCTGGCGGCGGAGCGCGGCGCGGGCTTCGCGGTGGTCGGTTATGTCACGATGAGCGACACCGCGCCCATCGTCCCCGGCGCGGTCCACCGCAGCAGCATCGACAGCATCGCCGACCATGTCGTCGCGCTCGACGCGGGCGAAGTGGTGCTGGCGATCGAGGAGCGGCGCAAGGCTCTGCCGCTGGACGACCTGCTGCGCGTCAAGACGACGGGCGTCCATGTCAACGAAATCTCGAGTTTCCTCGAACGCGAGACGGGCCGCGTCGACCTCGCCACGGTCAACCCAAGCTGGTTCATCTTTTCCGACGGTTTCACCGCCGGGCAGCGCCTGTCCAAATTCGCCAAGCGGCTCTTCGACATCGTCGCCAGCGTCGCGGTCATGGTGCTGACGCTTCCGCTGGTCGTCCTCGCAGGCATCGCCGTGAAGCTGGAGAGCCGCGGGCCCGCGCTGTATCGCCAGACCCGGCTCGGGCTCTACGGCGTTCCCTATACCATCCTCAAGATGCGCTCGATGCGTCAGGACGCGGAAATCGCGGGCGAAGCGGTATGGGCGGCGGAGCGCGATCCGCGGATTACGCGCGTGGGCCGGTTCCTGCGCACGACGCGCATCGATGAGATACCGCAGGCGTGGAACGTCCTGAAAGGCGAGATGAGCGTCGTCGGCCCGCGGCCCGAACGGCCCGAGTTCGTGGCCGACCTCGTCCGGCATATCCCCTATTATGCGGAGCGGCACATGGTGAAACCCGGGCTGACCGGCTGGGCGCAGATCAACTATCCCTATGGCGCGTCGATCGAGGATGCGCGGCGCAAGCTGGAATATGATCTCTATTACGCCAAAAACTACACGCCCTTCCTCGACCTGCTGATCCTGCTGCAGACGCTGCGCGTGATCC
>CBDUBN010000086.1:0-8752 GCA_965365395.1 uncultured Sphingomonas sp. | reverse complement strand
TCCAGCGCCTGGTAGATGGGGACGGTGCCGATGGGGACGGGGCTGTTGCGCAGGATCCATTCGCGCGTGTCGTGGATGTTGCGCCCCGTGCTGAGGTCCATCACCGTGTCCGCGCCCCAGCGGATCGACCAGACCATCTTGTCGACCTCGTGGGCGACGTCGCTGGCGACCGCGCTGTTGCCGATGTTGGCGTTGATCTTGACCAGGAAGTTGCGGCCGATCGCCATCGGTTCGCTTTCGGGATGGTTGATGTTCGACGGGATGATGGCGCGGCCGCGGGCGACCTCGTCGCGGACGAACTCGGGCGTGACATAGTCGGGGATGGCGGCGCCGAAGCTTTCCCCGTCGCGGGTATATTCGGCTAGGCGGGCGCGGCCGAGGTTCTCGCGCTCCGCCACATATTCCATTTCGGGGGTGATGATGCCGGCCCGCGCATAGTGCATCTGGCTGACGTTCGCGCCCGCCCGCGCGCGCAGGACATGCTTGCGGACGTTGGGGAAGGGCGCGACCCCGCCCGAGCGGTCCGGGCCGAGCTGGCCGTTATCCTCCGGCCGGACCTCGCGCTGGCGCACCTCCTCGACATCGCCGCGGGCGCGGATCCAGTCGCGCCGGAGCTCGGGGAGGCCGGCCATGATGTCGATGCGGGCCGCGGGGTCGGTGTAGGGGCCGGAGGTGTCGTAGACACGCACCGGCGCCTCGCCGCCCGCGAGGTCGATCTCGCGCATCGCCACGCGGCGCGGGCCGACATGGACCTTGCGGCTGCCGCGGATGGGGCCGGTGGTTACGGTGAGTTCGGTGCGGGCGGGCCGCCGGCTGCTCTCCGCAGCCAGCTCTTTCGCGTTGGGGTTGTCGGCCATCGTATCTCTCCATGGTGGGAGAGCACGGATTTCTGGAGAAAGCCGCCCACTCCCTACGCCGGTAAGCCCTCGGTATGGAGGGGCCGGATCAGGTTCAGCGGGTCGATGGCTCGTGCCACCCTCTCATGCGCCGTAACAGCGCCCCCCCGGGGATGGGAGCAGCCTAGCGTGTCATTCAGGGGAGCGAAAGGCCGGTGTTCGGGGCATCGGTGCCGATGGTGCCGCTCGTGGTCAGGCGGATCAGCCTGCTCAGGTGCGACACGTCGAACTTGGCGGCCAGTTCGGCGGGACGGGCGAGCGACTGGTGATGGATGCCGAGGAACAGCACCACCCAGGTGAAGATCGCGAGGTTGATGACCTTGGGCAGGCCGAAGACGGAGACATCGCTGTCGGCGGCGACGCGGCGGAACAGGGTCAGCGTGCCGCGGTCCGCGCCGCCGGCGCTCGCGGCGAGCGCGGCGTCGATGCCCGCCTGTTGCTGCGCCGCCTGGCCGCGACGACCGAAGGCGCGTGCGCCCGCCGGCGTGGGCCGGGTGTCGCGCCGCGCGGGGGCGATCAGCGCCATGCCGCCGGTCAGCCGGACGATGGCCGCGATGCGTTCGGCGATGCGCGGATGAGAGGCGGTCTCGCCCTCGGCATCGCCGTCGATCATCATCGCGCTTTGGTCGATGGCGAGGCCGGGGATGCGGCTGCGGCCGTCGATCGCCTGGAGCGCGGAGACGAAGGCCGCGGGGTTCTGCGTCAAGCGGATGGCTTGCGCGTCGGCGACGAATTCGCGCGACGAGGCGATGCCCAGACGGGTCGCATAGACGAGCCAGAAGCCGACCTGGGTGATGAGCCCGATGCCCAGGATCAGCAAGAAGAGGATCGGCACCGCCAGCGTCATCAGGAGGCCGAGCGCGATGCGCCAGCTTTCGGTCTCGCGCCGCGCGAAAAAGGTCGTCATGGTCGAGACGCAGATGTTGGCCGCGGCCATGAGCCGCATGTCGCCGCCCCGGATGTGCGCGATCTCGTGCGCGATGACCCCGGCCAACTGATCGTCGTCGAGCCCGTCGACGAGGCCGCGGGTGACGACGACGACCGCATCGCCGCGCCGCGAGCCGCAGGCGAAGGCGTTGCGCTCGGGCGTTTCGATCATGCCCACATAGGGCGCGGGGATGCCTGCCGCGATCGCCAGCGGTTCGACAATGCCGCACAGCCGCCGCTCCTCGCTGCTATCGACGTAGCGGAAACCGGTCCGCCGGCGCACCGCGGCGACGTGCCACAGCATCTTCACCGCGAACAGGCCGGCAGCGAGCAGGAGGATGCCCGGCGCGACGACGGTCAGATAGCCCGACCAACCGTAGATCGGCGCAAAGGCCGGTGCGACGAGCGCGAGCGGGAGGAAGGAGGTGACCAGCGCCAGCAGCTGGAAATAGAGGAGGAAGGCGAGGAACAGCAGCAGCGTGCGGCGATCGTTCGCCTCCACCCAGCCGAACAATCCGGTGACGCGGTCCAGCATGGTCCGAAGCTCCCGCTGCTCAGAATTTGACGGCCACGGGCTCGTCGAAGATCATCCGTTCGATGCCGAGATCGAACGGACGCCGCGCGCTCAGGCGGCGCATCCCGCCCACCAGGCTGCCGGGAAACTGGCGCAGGCTGACGTTATATTCCTCGACCGCGAGATTGTGGAACCGGCGCGAGGCGGTGATGCGGTTCTCGCAGTCGGTCAGGTCCTGACGGAGTTCGCGGAAATGCGCCGATGCCTTGAGGTCGGGGAAGCGGTCCGCCATCGCCATCAGCGAGGTGATGTTCTGCGTGAGGTTCTTTTCCGCTTTCAGCTTCATCTCCGGGCTGGCCGCGGCGAGTGCGTCGGCGCGGGCCTGGGTGATGCCGAGCAGCAGGTCGCGCTCGTGCGTGGCATAGCCGCGCACCGTTTCGACGAGGCCCGGAATGAGGTTGTGACGATGCTTCAGATGCACGTCGATGTCGGAGAAGGCGGTGTCGCAGCGCCCGTCGAGCGCCATCAGCCGGTTGTGGCTGCGCCACGCCATGACCAGCGGCAACGCCACCACGACGAACGCGGCGATGAGGATCAGAATCAAGGTTGTCATGGGCAGGCCCCTGCTTGCGAAACGAACAACAGGAGCGCAGGGCTAGCCCGCCTTGCGTTGACAACAGGTTAGCTCACACGAAGTTCGGCGGTCACCGGCCGATTTACTGCTCCTTAAAGACAGCGTGCGTAAAAAACGCCGGACCGTATTTGACCCGGGGGTAGAAGACATGGCCGAATCCATTTTCCTGCGCGTCCGCCGCCTCCTGTCGGGCACCGTCGAGGACGCCGTGGACCGGATGGAGCATCAGGGCGGCGAGACCGTGATGCGCGAGGCAATCCGCGAGGTCGACCGCGCGATCGACGAGGTACGCCGCGACCATGATGCCGCCGTGACCCGCCGGCTGCACGCCGTGCGCCAGCAAAAGCTGCTGGCCGAACGGGTCGAGCAGTTGACGGCCAAGGCCAAGGTCGCGATCGCACAGGGCCGCGACGACCTGGCCGAAGCGGCGCTGACGCGGCAGGTCGATTTCGAGGCGCAGGCCGCGCAACTCGCCAAGACGCAGAATGACTCGGTCGATATCGAGGCGAAGCTCGACGACAACATGACCGCGCTGAAGGCCCGCAAGGTGCAGATGGAGGAGGCGCTGGCCGCTTTCCTGGTCGCCAAGCAGGAGGCGAGCCTGGGCGGCGACGGCGGGATCAACGCCGAGCGCAGCGTCGCGAAGCAGGTGGAGCGCGCGGAAGCCGCGTTCGACCGCGCGATGAGCGGGGCGGGCGGGGTCGGCTTCACAAGATCCGACGCCGACACGATCAACAAGATCGCCGAGATCGACGGCATAGTGAAGACGTCCACGGTCGCGGACCGGCTGGCCGCGCTGAAGGCCGAAACCCAAAAAGCGGCGTAAGCCATGATCCGCAAGCCGCCGTCCGGCGCGATGCAGGGGTCACGCCGGGTCGAGCGACTGATCGACGCCGCGGAGACAACGCAGCGCGTGGGCGCTTCCGGCGTGCGGCTGGGGCGGTAAGACGGGCGCGTTCGCCCGCGCGGGCTGCCTGAGCTGGCCGGCGTTCGGATCGACCATCGAGGAGGCGCAGGCACTCATCGAGGGGAAGGCGGTGGCGACCGCGGTGCTACCGGACCGAGGATGAGCTTGCCCCGTGGGTGGCGAGCGCGGGGCCCGCTTACCGCTTCCCAGGCTGGCGCGGGGCTGAACGGCGCGATCCGGCGCCGTTCAGCTTGGCAAGGCTAGACGGGCGGCCATGCTGATGTTTCGAGCCATTGCCGCCCTACCCCTCGCCGCGCTTGCCCTCGCCGCGCCGGCCGCCGCGCATGACGGCGTCGTGCATGAGGCGGGCTTGCCGCGCGCGACGACCGCGCAGATCCACGAGCTCGCTGCCGCCATCGCGCCCTATCGCGATTTCGCCGTCGCCGAGCGCGAGGGGTGGAAGAAATTTGGCGGGGACGAGCCGCTGATGGGCGAGCATTGGTATCATCCGGATGGCCCGGACTATGCCGGCAGCGACGCGGAGATCGATTTTTCCCGGCCGTCGAACCTGATGTACACGGTGATCGACGGGCGGCGGGTGCTGACGGGCGTCGCGTTCACCGTGCGGCTGGCCGACGGCGAGGCGGTCCCCCAGGGGTTCGCCGGCGACGCCGACCGCTGGCACGTGCACGACATGCTGCGCGCCATCGAGGCAGCGCTGGCCGACCGGCCGATCCTGCGCTGGTTGGCGAACGGGTGGATCGACGCCAATTACCGCGACCGCGGCGACGACCGCGGCCGCATCGCCATGGCGCATGCGTGGGTGACGCTGCCCAACCCCGACGGCATCTTCGCCGATGCCAACCGCACCCTGCCCTACCTGAAGCTGGGCCTGCCGGCGGCTCATGCGACCGGCGCGAGCGAGGCGGCGGCGCGCGGGCTGACGCTGGCGACGGCGGGCGGTTGCGCGCAGACGATCGACGGCCGGCTGTGGATCGCCAATGCGGGCCGCCGGGTCAGCCGCGCGCTGCACGCGGCCTGCCGCGACGAGGCGGCGCGGATCACCGCGACGCTGCATTCCGACGCAGGCACGATCAACGCGGCGGCCGAAGCCGGCTGGTACCGGTTCGATGCGCTATGGAACCGCAGCCTGACCGCGCAGCAGCGCGCCCGCATCGATGCGATGAGCGAGCATGGCGGGCACGGCGAACATGGCGAGCACGGCGCGCAGGGTGCCGGGCACCGCCACTAGCCCGCGGCGGCTTCGGTCCGGGCCGGATCAGGCCAGAAGGGCGGGCGCGGTCGGCAGGGGCAGGCGCGGCAGTCCGGTCGCCAACACCTGTTCGAGCGCATCGAGGACATCGCGGTCGATGGCGCGGCCGCATTCGTCGTGCATGATCGCCAGCGCCCGATCGATCGGCATGGCGGCGCGATAGGGGCGGTCGGCGGTCAGCGCATCGAAAATGTCGGCGACGGTGATGATCCGCGTTTCGAGGGAGATGCCGCGCGCGTCGAGCCCGAGCGGATAGCCCGTGCCGTCGAGCCGTTCGTGGTGTGCGCCCGCGATCATCGCCATGTCGGCCATCACGCCGATACGCGCGAGGATGCTGGTGGACAGCGCGGCATGATCGCGCATCGCCGCCCATTCGTCCGCGTCGAGCCTGCCCGGCTTGTCGAGGATGCGGTTGCTGACCCCCAGCTTGCCTACATCGTGCAGCACCGCGGCGCGCCGCAGCGTGCGGGTGCCCGCCGCATCGAAGCCGAGCCGCCCGGCGATACGCGCGGTATAGAGGGCGACCCGTTCGCTATGCCCGTTGGTGTACGGGCTCTTGGCATCGATCACATGGCCGAAGGCAAAGGCGATGTCGTCCAGATAATCGTCGTCGACGGCGACCGTCATCGCGCCCGGTTCCAGCGCGAACAGACGGTATTCGAGATCGGGCGCGGCGAGACCGGTCCAGAAGGCGGGCGCGGCGCTGCATTCCAGGAACAGGTCGACCAGCATGGGATCCAGCCATGTGCCCCGCCGCGCGGCGACCTCCGCGCGGGCCGCATCGCCGCCGCCGATCATGTAGAACACGTCCGCGACCTGGGCCAGGAGAGCGATGCGCGCAATCAGGGGGATGGCAGCGCCGGTCCGTCCGTGCGGCATGCCGCCGCCGTCCCAATGTTCGTCGAGATTGGCGATGCCGTCGGCCACGTCGTCGGAGAAGCGCAGGCGGCGGGCGATGGTGGCGCCCTGCGTGCAGCGGGTATCGATGAAGCCGGTGAGGATGGGCCCCGCGTTCGCCGTGAGATTGCCGATCGCGGCGTCGCGCGCGTCCGCCGCCGCGTCCCGCCCGACTTCCGCCTCGATGAAGCGCAGGAAATCGAGCGCGTCGGGCCCGATCAGCTTGAAGCCATGCTTGAGTTGCCGATCGTCGCCGAGGAACAGGTCGGCGACGCGCGCGGCGTTGCTCGAACAGCCCAGATCCTTGAGGAGGACGGCGTAATAGAGGTCGCGCAGCGCCTGCCCCTGCAGGCCGGCGGCGCGGGCGACCGCGGTGCCGATCCAGCAGGCGCGCAGGCTGTGCCCGGCCGGCTGCCCCTCGGTCATGTCCAGCGCATAGCTGAACGCGCCGAGGATTTCCGCGAGTGAGGCGGATGCCGCGCCCGACGCGGTGGAAAAACACCCTGACCCTGGCTGATACATATGCCGCCCCGCCCATGAAACGGCCGCAGCGTTGACGCCAAAAGGTTAGCCGCCCCTTACCGCCGGGCGGTATAGGGCGGGAAGGTCAGAAGCCGTAGGTAACGCCGGCCGCCGCGAACCACTGGTCGCGGTCGCCGCGGATGGAGACGACCGGGCTGCGCGCGGCGTCCTCGAGCAGGCGCGAATAGCTGCCGCCGACGAACAGGCCGAGGCCGCCGTCGCGCAGGTTCCCCGAAAGGTCGTAGTTCAGGCCGACCGAGGCCGCGACATTCTTCCAGCCGCTGTCAGCGGTGAAGGTCGGCAGGCCGCTCGCCGCGGTGCCGGCGGGGGTGACGCTGAAATAGGCGTCCATATAGTTGCCGGACGCGTGCGTCGCCTCCACGCTCGCGAAGGCGAAGACCGCCTGGCTGAGCGGGGTGGAATAGGCGAGGCTGGGGGTGATGGTGGTGCCGTCATGTTCCGAGCTGACGTCGGTCAGCACGTCGACGCGCGCGGTGACCGTGTCATAGGGGTTGAGGACGCCCGAGGCCGCGAAACCCGCGAACCCGCCCGCCTCGATCGCGGTGTCACGCTCGCCCAGCGCGCGCACCACCGGATCCTTGATGCGGCGCGTGCGGTCGAGATTGACGCGCACCGCGGGGCCGAGCAGCAGGTTGAACGGGCCGTCGCCGGGGACGACGTCAACGGTCAGGCCGGTGCCGCGCGTTTCGAAATCAAAGCCGCCGAGGCTGCCCTGCACCAGCGGCGCGACGGTGAAGAGATAATCGTCCGACCCCTCGTAGGAGGGCAGATAGGCGCCGCCGATGCCGACGATCGCATAGTCGCCGTCGACGAAACTGGGTTCCTCCGGGCTGGTGGCGGTGGGCGTCCCTTGCGCGAAGGAAGGGACCGGAGCGGCGAGAAGGAGCGCGGCGAGAGCGAGGCGAGTGCGCAAGGGAGGATCCTTTGGGAGAGGGACAAGGCGAGCGTTGCGCGAAAGGGAACGTCACGCCTGCGTAAAGGTTTCGCGCCACCGTCGAAAGCGTGGACAGTGCGGCATGGCGGCCACAGCTGCCGGTCCCTGCCATTCGCATCAGCGGCGCAGCGCCTCGTCCAGGAACGGAACCAGCGCGCCCCAGATCGCAGCGCGCGCGGCGGCGTCCGCGACGAGGCTGGTGTTGCCGGGATAGTTCATCGGTTCCCATCCGTTCCCCGACAAACCATGCCCGGCGCCCGCAAAAGTGAGCGCGACGGTGGGAAGACCAGCGGCGGCGCGGCGTTCGGCGATAGCGCGCACCATCTCGCCCGACGGCCAGGTCCGGTCGTCGTCGCCGCCGGCGACCAGCATCGCGCCCCGGAAACGCTCGACCGGAATACGCGCGCGCGCCGCGGCTGCGGGGTTGCGCCGCCGCCCGTCGAGATGCGCGGCGGCGAGGCTCGCGGGCTCCCCGCGCGACAGAGCGGCGATAGTGGGCGCGATGTCATGATAGGGAGTGAAGGGCAGCGGTTTGCCGCGCCAGGCGAAGGAGGACAGGCTGTTTTCGGGCGCGGGGCGTCCCCAGCCCTCCCAAACCACGTCGCTCGGCACGATGCCGACCGCGGCGCGCAGCCAGGCAAAGCGCGCGGCGGCGAGCATCGCGAACTCGCCGCCCTTCGACCCGCCCATCACCGCGATGCGCCGCGCATCGAGACCGTCGGTAGCGGCGATCCAGCGGCGCACATCCTCCAACCGGTCGACGGGGATATCGGCGAAGGCGTCGGGCAGGCCGGGCAGCACCTCCCCCGTCCAGGCCGGATTATGATAGGGCAAGGCGAGCGCAGCATAACCCAGCGCGGCAAGGCGGGGCCCCATCTCGCGGCCATAGCCCGATCCGCCTTCCGACCCGCCGAGCAGAACGATGACGGGCAGCCGCCTTCCCCGGGCGGGCCGGCCGACCGGGCGATAGAGGCGGGCGCCGACGAATCGCGGCACGTCGGTCATGACGGCACGGCTGGCGGGGTCGACCAGCCGCACCGAGCGCGACGCGACGACGCGACCGTCGATGCTGGCCGTAAGCCGGAGCGTGCCGCGCTCCCCCACCGCCGGCGGTGCGGCGTCGCGACCGACGGCGCGCATCGACCAGAACAGGCCGGCGACGTCTCGGCCTCCGAGGAGCGCATGCGCGCAGAGGCCCGCGCCCGCGCCCGCGTGCTGCAGGAGCGA
>CBDUBN010000085.1:0-8779 GCA_965365395.1 uncultured Sphingomonas sp. | reverse complement strand
AGCGCGTGCAGGCGATGGGCGGCGCGAAGAACCACGGCATCGTCATGCCCGACGCGGATCTCGACCAGGTGGTGAACGACCTCGCAGGGGCCGCTTTCGGCTCGGCGGGCGAACGCTGCATGGCGCTGCCGGTGGTCGTGCCCGTGGGCGACCAGACCGCCGACCGTTTGCGTGCGAAGCTCGTTCCTGCCATCGAGGCGCTCCGCGTGGGTGTGTCGACCGACGCGCAGGCGCATTACGGCCCCGTCGTCACCGCCGCGCACAAGGCGCGCGTGGAGGGATGGATCCAGACCTGTGTCGACGAGGGCGCGGAACTGGTCGTCGACGGCCGCGGCTTCGCCCTGCAGGGTCACGAGGAGGGCTTTTTCATCGGCCCGACGCTGTTCGACCGGGTGACGACAGAGATGGAGAGCTACAAGGAAGAGATATTCGGACCCGTGCTGCAGATGGTGCGCGCGGGCAGTTTCGAGGAGGCGCTCGCTCTCCCCAGCGCGCACCAATATGGCAATGGCGTCGCCATTTTCACGCGCAACGGCCATGCCGCGCGCGAGTTCGCCGCGCGGGTCAATGTCGGCATGGTCGGCATCAACGTGCCGATCCCGGTGCCGGTCGCCTATCACACGTTCGGCGGCTGGAAGCGCAGCGCGTTCGGCGACACCAACCAGCATGGCATGGAAGGCGTCAAATTCTGGACCAAGGTGAAGACGGTGACCGCGCGCTGGCCGGACGGAGCGGCGGACCTGCCGCGCGGCAGCGAGGATGGCGGGCCATCCCGCGTGCAGGACGCGTTCGTCATTCCGACGATGGGATGAGGAAGAAAGCATGACCAGCATCGCCTTCATCGGTCTCGGCAACATGGGCGGCGGCATGGCCGCGAACCTGGCAAAGGCCGGGCATGACGTGCGCGCGTTCGACCTGAACGCCGCAGCGCTCGAGCGCGCGGCGGAGGCGGGCTGCCTCGCCGCGCCCAGCGCGGGGCATGCCATCGACGGGGCGGAGGCGGTGGTGACCATGCTGCCCGCCGGCGAGCATGTGTCGGCGGTGTATGAGAATGACGTGTTCCCGTGCGCCATGCCCGGCACCTTGCTGATCGATTGTTCGACGATCGATGTGGCGACCGCGCGCGCCGTGGCGGAGGCGGCGACGGCGAAGGGGCTGGTTGCGACCGACGCGCCGGTTTCCGGGGGCATCGCCGCGGCCGATGCGGGCACGCTGACCTTCATGGTCGGCGGCAGCGCCGAGGCGTTCGCACGCGCCGAACCGGTCCTGGCCTGCATGGGCAAGGCCGTGATCCATGCGGGCGGCGCAGGCGCGGGACAGGCGGCGAAGATCTGCAACAACATGCTGCTGGGTGCGTCGATGGTCGCGACATGCGAAACGTTCGTCATGGCCGAAAAACTGGGCCTGGACGCCCAGACCTTCTTCGACATCGCCAGCCAGGCGTCGGGGCAATGCTGGTCGATGACCAGCTATTGCCCGCTGCCGGGTGTCGGACCCGAAACGCCAGCGGACCGCGGCTATGCGGGCGGCTTTGCCGCGGCGCTGATGCTCAAGGACCTGCGGCTGGCGATGGAAGCGGCGCGCGGCACCGGCGCGCAGGTGCCGATGGGCGAACGCGCCGCCGAACTCTACGAGGCGTTCGTCGCGGCGGGGCATGGCGGCAAGGATTTTTCCGGCATCATCACCGCGCTCGGCGACGCCGCGGAGCGGTGATAGCGGGCGCGATCCAGACCGAGCGCGCCAAGGCGCTGACCGTGCGCCAGGAGATCGCGCTCCTGGAGACGGCGGTGCGGGCGAAGGCCGATGCCCGGCCGCTGCGATTGAAGCTCGCGCAATTGCTGCTGGTCGAGGATCGGTTCGACGCGGTGCTCGGCATGCTGCCCGACGACGTGGCGCAGGACAGCTATCGCGAGGCGATGCTGCGGTTTCAGGCGCATATCAGCCGGGAGACTGACGACGACGATCGATGCGCGGCGGAGGCGGCGGAGCGTGCGGTCGCGCTGGCCGAGGACGACGGCACGAAGGCGGCGGCGCTCGCCGACCTTGGCAAGGCGCAGCGACGGCTGGGCAGGATGGCCGAGGCGGAAGCCAATTGGCGCAGGGCGCTGGAACTCGCGCCGGCGCAGGCTAATGCGACGAAGCGCATCGCCGCGCTGTTGCTGGAAACCGGACGGGCCGGGGAACTGCTGGCGCTGACCGACAGGCTGGTGTCGCGCGGCGCTGCGCATGCGCGGCTGTTCGCGGCGCGCGCGCTGGCACAATGCGCGCTGGACGATCCCGCGGGCGCGCGCGCGACCGCCGGGATCGACGCGCTACGGTTCGAAGCGCAATTGCCCACGCCGGACGGCTGGACAAGCATCGACGCATTCAACGCCGATCTGGTGCGCGAGGTGACCGCGCATCCGGGCCTGCGTTTCGACCGCTATGGCACCGCATCGTCGCAGACCTGGCGTGTGGACGATCCGCTGACCGGCTCGCCGCCGGCAGTCGCCGCGCTGCAGTCGGCGCTCGCCGCGATGTGTGATGGCTTCATCGCCTCACTCGACGGGTGCGGGCATCCATGGTTCCTGTCGCGCCCGGCCACGTGCCGGCTGCACAGCTGGTGCGTCATCACCGACGGCGCGGGTTTCGAGCATTGGCATGTGCATCAGCAGGGTTGGATGAGCGGCGTCTATTATGCCGCAGTCCCCGGCCATGTGCGCAGCGGTAATCGTGACGGCGGGTGCCTGGCCTGGGGGATCGACGATGCGCTGGTGGGCGCCGCGCGGGCGCAAGCATTCGGCACATGCTGGCTGCGGCCGCAGCCGGGACTGGTCACCGCCTTTCCCTCGCATCTCTATCACCGCACCTATCCGCACGAGGCCAGCGAGCAGCGCGTCGCCTTCGCCTTCGACATCCGTGCCGGGTGACCGTGGAGCGGCTGCGCGCGTTCGGCCTGCGCATCCATAGCGACGTGCATGTGCCCGGCGGGCTTGCGGACGCAGGCGGCGACGCGCCCGAAATCGTGGTGCGGCGCGGGCGGATCGGGAGCCGGTACGACGGGGCGGCGGACGGGCCCTACCGGCTGGGGGCGGCCGGGCTGTCGTTCGAGGCGCCCCGCGTCGCGCGCTATGCGGTCGAAACGGCGAGCATCGTCGTCGAAGCGTTGCCGGATGCCGACGACGAAGCCGTGTCGGCGCTGCTCGTCGCCACCGCCCTGCCCGCGATGCTGTGGTTGCGGGGCCGGTTCGTCGTCCATGCCTGCGCCTTCGTCCCGAAAGGGTGGGACCGCGCGATCGCGATCACCGCGCCGAGCGGCGGGGGCAAGTCGACGCTGCTGCACCAAGCGGCGCTGCGCGGCGCAGCGGTGGTGGCCGACGATGTGCTGTGCGTGGAAGCGGATGCAGGCGGCGCCATTGGAAGCGGGCTCGCCGGCGGCTATTTCCTGGGACCTGGAGACGGCCGGGCCTTTCGCGCGGCCGATCGGTCGCTGCCGACCGCACCGATCGCCGCGCTGGTCGACCTGGCGATGGGAGAAGACCAGCCGACGTTCGAGCGGGCCGATCCGCAGGCCGCGGTCGCGTTGCTGATGCATGCGCGGCACCGGCCGCGGGTGCCGAGGCTGCTGGGGCGCCTCGCCGGCACGCTCGATGCGGCGGCCTTGCTCGCCCGGCGGCTGCCGATATATCGCATGACGACAGGACGCGACGACGATCCGGCTGCGACCGCCGAGATCCTGGTCGCGGCCATCGGTGAACGGCAGGGGAACGACGCGTGACGAACAGATTGTGGGTGCGGCGGGACGATTGGGTCGGAACGCAGGTCGAGGATCGGTTCGTCATGGTCGATATCGAGGGTGGGCAATATGTCTCGCTCAACGAGACCGCGACCGCGATCTGGGAAGTGATCGAGACGCCGACGAGCGAGGCCGCGATCGTCGGCAGGCTGCGCGAGCGGTTCGACGTGTCGGCGGAGCAGTGCGCGGGCGCCGTGGCGCGGGTGCTGGGCGAATTGGAAGAGATGCGGCTGATCGAAGCCCGGTAACCGACAATGGACGCGCCCCATAATCGCGCGCGTGCATTCGGCCTTACCATCGCCAGCGACGTGGCGCTGCCGCATCTGGCCGATGCGCCGGCGGGCACTGCCGTCGATCTCGAGGTTCGAAAGGCGGACGCGCTGCGCGAGCGCGGCGCGCCGCTCGTCGATCAATCTCGAGGAAGCGTGTACCAGGATGGTGTGCGCCTGCTTGCCGACCCGGCGGCGCATTTCGACATGATCGCAGGCGATCGCATCGACTATTCCCCAAGGATGGGCTGGACCGGAATCATGCCGCCGCGTTTCTATTCGACCGCGTTGGCGCTGACGCTCGCATGGCGGCGCACGGTCGCACTGCATGCCAGCGCCGTTGCGATCGGTGGCGGCGCATTGTTGCTGTGCGGGGCGAGCGGTGCGGGCAAGTCGACGCTGACCGCGGCCCTGATCGCGCACGGCGCGGGGTTCATCGGCGACGATCTGACCGCCATCGATGATGACGGCGAAGGCCACACAACCGTCCATCGCGGCCGCATCACCATGCGGCTGCACCGCGATACCGCCGCTTGGGTGCCGGCACACGGCCGGGCGCCTGACCGCCGCGATGCGCGGGGCAAATATCTCATCGAGCCGCTGCGCGACGACGCTGCGTGGCATTGGCCGCTTCGCGGTATCCTCCTCATCGGTGAACGGTCCGCATCAGCAGGTGATCGACCCGATCTGCTGCGCGCCCATCTGTTCCGGCCGCGCTGGCAGAGCATGCTGCCATGCTATGCAACGGTATGCGACAAGCTGGCGATGATCGCGCGCAATGTACCGATCCTGGCGGTGCCGGCGGCCGCGATCGACGACCGGGAGGCGTTCGTGCGGGTCGGCGCGGCGCTGTTCGACAAGGCGTCGCTACTGGTGCGCTAACCGCCCTCCCCCGCGACCGGATCGCGCAGCCACAAGAGATATTCGGCCGCTGCCATCGTCAATTGGGCTTGGGACGCGTCCACGCCCGTCGCCGCGCCCGCTCCGATCCGTCCGAGCGCCATGTCGAGCCACGGCAGATCGAACCATTCATCGAGCGCAGCAGCACGAAGCAGGGAAAGGCGCGATCGGGCGGCCTCGGCGTGATGCCGAAGGCGCTGCGCATAGTCGGGCGAGAAGGCGGTCCCCTTCGGACGCAGCCGAACGGCGTCGGGCAGATGGCCGCGCATCATCGCACGGGCAAAGGCACGATCGTGCCCGCCATGCCGCAGATAGTCGATCGGATAGCCGGCGAAGCGGCGCAGGAGCGCGATATCGCGGAACGGATAGGCGATGCGTAACCGGCCGGCGACGCCCGTCGTGGGCAAACGCAGTGTCTTGAAGACGCTCGGCGAGAAACCCCAGCGACCGCCCGGATAGTGGCGCAGCTGCGCCTCCTCTGGCGTCGCCCACTGCTCGTGCCACGCGGCAGGTAGGGCGGCGAGCCGATGCGGCGCGAGCCGCACATGGAAGGCGTCCTTCGGCCAGCCCTGCCGGACGGCGAGCGTGGTTTTCCGCTGATCCTTCCACCAGCGGCGCGCCCGTTCACGCCACGGGCGATGCGGGTAGAGCGCGCTGATACTGGCTTCTCCGGCGAGCCCGTCGAACAACAGGGACGCACCGCCCGCGATCGCGCTGTCGTACAGCGCATCGTAAAGATAATGGCGCGGACCGAACAACGGACCGGCGGCTTCGGCCATGGCGCGCGGCGAAGGGCGAAAGGGGCTGGTCGCTTGCGCGGGTGTCACCCAGACGATTGGCACGCCGAGATGTGCCGCCACCATGGCCGACCAGCCGCGTTCGTCGGCGAGGCCGCTGCCCGCTGCCGCGACGGAGGAAAGGAGCGTGAGCGGCCGTCCCGCGCGCCGTTCGCACGCCAGCCAGGCGAGCGTGGATGAATCGAGCCCGCCACTGGTCAGCACCATCGCATGGCCATGCCCCGCCAGGGTGCTGTCGATGCCGGCCCGCAACAGGTCGCTGGCCTGTGCGACGGCTTCGTCGAAGCTGCCGCGCCACGTCTGCGCGGCTGGTGGCGACGCGCGCCGGGTGTCGACGCGCCCGTCGCGCGCGATCGTCACCAACGCGCCCGCTTCGACGCTGTGTACGCCCTCCAGAAACGTCGCGCTGCCGAGCGCGCGGCGCAGGCGCTGGCGTCCCAGCTGCAGGAGAAGCCCGTCGGCATCCAGCGCCCGGCCCTGCCACGCCAGCCGGTGGAAGAAGCGCATGCCGGGGGCGACGGCGACGCTGCTTCCTCGCCGCTGGTAGAAGATGGGATCACGTACCCCTACGGAGACGAGCAGCTGCAAGCGCCCGCGCGATCGCTGCCAGACCAGCGCGCTCCATTCGCCGTGGACGCGCCAGGCGGCGTCGGCGCCAAAACGATCGATCCCCGCCAGAACGGCGGCGGCAGGCGGCAGATCTTTCGCCGAGCCGATTGGCGCACCAAACCAGTCCGCCGGGGCGGCGGGCCCGACGACGATGCATAGCCGGTCGCCGTCGTCGCACCTGTCGACCATGTGCGGCTGGAGTTCATCGAACCCCTCCATGGGCGCCGGCAGGCCCGGCGATAGCCCGAGCGCCTCGGCGTCGCGCGCCGGCGTGGGCGCGCCGTCGAGGTCGATAACGGCGTAGAGCCCGCTCGGGCGGGCCGGGGCAGCTAGGGGATTGATCATGGCATTGGGCATTCTGGCCGGGGTGGGCGTGCTTGACAGCATGGCGGCGCTTCCATGAATGCCCCCCCGTGTCAAACCGCCTGCCCCCCGACAGAAGGCTGCGCCGCGCCCTGTCGCGCGCGGCCTACCGCGAGCGCCGGATACGCATCGCCAGCGACGACTGGCGCGGGTTCGACTGCCTGGTCGCGTCGCGCGCCGGATTGTTCGGCGTGTCGCGCGCACGCGTCGTGCCGCTGCTGTGGGGGATGTTTTTCGGCAGCGCGGCGCATGAGGGGCAGGTGTACCTGTTCGAGGCATGCGACCGTCCGTCGGGCCGGTCGATGATGGGCCGCATCCTTCGCCTGCGTCTTGCCGAAGGACGGGTCGTCGACGCCGGGATACTGGTGGAGGGGCTGGACAACCAGTGCCACCAGATTGCGATGATCGGCGACCTGCTGCATGTCGTCGATACCGCGGCGCAGTGCATCCGCCGGTTCGATGCGGATGGGCGCCCGAAGGAGCCGCTGTATCCGCTCGCAGGCCTGGCCGACCCTTTGGACTATCGTCATATCAACAGCATCGCGGCGATCGGGGACCGGATCATGCTGGTGCTGCACAATGGCGCCGGCCCCGGCATCGCCCGGCCGAGCGAGCGCGCCGTACTCGATGCCGGGGGACGTATCGCGGCGCTGCACGCGATCGCCGGCTTTGGCTGTCACGACATCTGGTGCGATGCGGGCGGCGCCGTCTGGCATTGCGGATCGATGGCGGGCGAGCTGGTGCGCGCCGACGGGTACCGCGTCAGGGTGAGCGAGCGCATGACGCGCGGCGTCGCGCGATGCGGCGGGCAGTTGCTGGTGGGCACGTCACTGTTCGGAGAGCGCGGTACGCGCGAGGCGCTAGGCGGCAGCCTGCTTTACCTGGACGACGATTTGAACCGCTTGGCGGAGGTGGAGCTGCCGGGCGCGCCGACGACGGTGCTGGCGCTCCCCGCCTGACGCGGCCTGCTCAATGGGCGGGCACGGGGCCCGAACGCATCTTTTGCACGCGGTGCACGGCGGCGGCGATGAGCGATCCCAGCATCAGGCCAAAGATGCCGGAAATCAGCGCGCCTATCGTCCATTCGACCAGCCCTTGCGCGAACGGCATCGCGTGGCCGACGGCTTCGGCGGCGTGGTGCGTCAGGTCATAGGGTGTGGGCCAGCCCAACGCCTTCACCGAATCGATGATGATGTGCCCGCCGACCCAGATCATCGCGGCCGTACCGATGACCGACAGCGCGGTCATCAGCCGCGGCATGGCGACGAGCAGGCCGCGGCCGAGCGCGCGGGCGCCGGCATTGCCCCGCTGGGCGAGGTGCAGCCCGGCGTCGTCCATCTTCACGATCAGGCCCACGAGCCCGTAGACGCCCGCGGTGATCGCCACCGCGACGACGGCGAGGATGATGCCGCGTTCGACGACCGGATTGTCCGCCACGGTGGCGAGCGCAATGGCCATGATTTCCGCCGACAGGATGAAGTCGGTGCGGATGGCGCCGCTGATGCG
Source organism: uncultured Sphingomonas sp. (assembly GCA_965365395.1). GTDB lineage: Bacteria > Pseudomonadota > Alphaproteobacteria > Sphingomonadales > Sphingomonadaceae > Sphingopyxis. The sequence goes on along the minus strand of CBDUBN010000085.1, from coordinate 560 downwards.
TTCCTTCTCGAACGCGGCGACGTCCTCGATCGGACCGTCGACGGTTTCGCCATGCGCCTCGCCCCCCAACGCCTCCATCACTTTTTCCGCGCCCTCGAAACACAGATATGCGCCGCCGAGGATGAGCAGCACGGGGATGGCGGCGGGCAGGAAGACGCTGAGCAGCAGCGCGACGGGGAGAAGGATGAAAAGCTTGTTGCGCAGCGATCCCCTGGCGATGGCCCAGATGATCGGCAGCTCGCGCTGCGGCGTGAAGCCGGTGACGTAGCGCGGCGTGACCGCGGCATCGTCCACGACGACGCCCGCGGCCTTGGTGCCCGCGCGGGTCGCGGCGGCCCCGATATCGTCGATCGAGGCGGCGGCCATCTTGGTGATCGCGGCGACATCGTCGAGCAGCGCGGCTAGGCCAGAGGGCATGGTCGGTGCTCCTGTGGGAAGGCGAGCCGGGGCAATGGCGGAGACGGAGGGATTCGAACCCTCGGTGCCGGATTCCCAGCACGACGGTTTAGCAAACCGTTGGTTTCAGCCACTCACCCACGTCTCCGCACCTCGAGAGGCCC
>CBDUBN010000084.1:0-8995 GCA_965365395.1 uncultured Sphingomonas sp. | reverse complement strand
GCAGCCTTCGCCTCGCGGCCCAGCCGGTGCTCGCGCCACAATATGGCGAGGCCGCTGCCGATGATAACTGGCGCGCCTATCAGCGTGGCCGCGGCCGGTAGTGTGTCGAACAGCAGCCAGCCGAACGCCGCTGCCCAGACCAGGCCTGTATAATCCATCGGCAACACCACCGACACCGGTGCCAGCCGCAGCGCGCCGGTGAGCAGCAGTTGCGCCACGCCTCCGGTAAGGCCGATCCCGACGAGCAACGTCCAGGTGACGGGATCGTGCGCGCGGCCGAACCACAGCATCAGCACGGACAAGGGCGCGAGCGACAGCGCGGTGAACCACAGGACCGTCGTTGTGGCGGGCTCGGTCGCGCCCAGCCGGCGGATGAAGATGGTGACCATCGCCGTCGCCAGCGCGCCCGCGCACGCGACGCCTGCGCCGATCCCATGGATCCCGCCCGCGCCCGGCCGCACGACCAGCAGCACGCCGATGAACCCCGCCGCGATCGCCGCGATGCGGTAGCGGCCCACCGCCTCCCCCAGGAACAGCGCGGCGAACAGCGTCGCGAAGATGGGGACCGCGAAACCGATCACCGTCGCCTCGGCGAGCGGCAGCAGCACCATAGCGAGGAAGTTGAGGGTCATCGCGGTCAACCCGAGAGCCATGCGCGCGGTGTGCGCGCCGATGCGCCGCGTCCTCAACGAGGCGAGGCCCGGCCCCGCTGCGGCATAGGCCAGGACGAGCGGCAACGCGAACGCCTGACGGTAGAAGATCTGCTCGACGATATGCACGCCGCGCGTCGCGGCAAGCTTCACGCCCGCGAACATGCAGGCCAGAACCGCTGCCGCCGCCAGCCGCAACAGGATCGCGGCGACGGGGCGGTGCGGCGCCTGGTCCAGCGTCCTACTCCGGCTTCACGAACAGCAGCGTCATCCGGTCGCTTTCGCCTATCGCACGATAGCGATCGCGTTCGGCATCGTCCGCCGCGCCGCGCAGCACCGGCGGCAAAGTCCATACGCCGCGCGGATGGTCGTGCGTATCACGCGGGTTGGCGTTGACTTCGCTCTGGCCGACCAGCCGGAAACCCGCAGCCTCCGCAAAGGCGATGACCGAGCTCGTCTTCATGTAGCCGCTGGATTCCTCCAGCGCCGAATCCATCGTCTCCGGCAGGCGATGCTCGACGATACCCAGGCGGCCGCCGGGTTTCAGCATCGCGAACATCTGGCGGAAGGCGGCATTGGTCTGGTCCACTCCGGCAAAGCGCAGGTTGTGGATGTTGCGGAAGGTCAGCACCACGTCGGCGCTGCCGTCGGGCACGGCGCCGACCTCCGCCGCGGGAAAGGCGGCCAGCGTCGCGCCGCCATAAAGCCCCGGATTGGCGGTTTGCAACGCGCGCACGGCGTTGAGCCCGCGCTCCATATTGCCCGCCGCGATGTAGCGCCCGCCCCCCTGCATCGCGAGCGGTGCGAGGATCTCGGTGTACCAGCCGCCGCCGGGGAACAGTTCGACGATGGTGTCGCCGGGCGCAACGCGGAAGAAGCCCAAGGTCTCGACCGGATTGCGATAGCGGTCGCGCGCGCGATTCGCCTCGGTGCGCGTGGACGCGGCAACCGCCGACGCGATCGCGGCATGCGCCGCAGGCGCCGCACCGTCGGTCGCCGAAGCGTTATCCGTATGACCGGCATGCTGCGCGCCAGCCGATGCGGCGAACGCGAGCGCAGGCGTGGCGAGGGCGATGGCGAGAAGGCTTGCAAGCGGGGGGCGGGGGCGCATAACTGTCTCCTGATATGGCGGGGCAAGGCGGCCCGACGCCGGTGTAGACGAGGGGCAGGGACGTGCAAGGCGCGATGATCATCGCCGGCACCGGCGCGTTGACGGTAACCGCGGTATCCGTGCTCGCCGAGCGCCGCCGCAGCCGCCGCCACGATATCGATGCGGTCGGCTGGGTGCCCTGGCCGCTCGTCACCATCCTCGGCAGCATCGCCGCGCTGTTCGCGTTCGCGCTGGCTATTCGCTTCGGCGAATGAACGCGACGACACGCCGCGCGCTGCTGTCGGGCGGCCTGGCGGGGAGTGCCGCGCTCTTCCTGGGCGGTTGCGCGCGCGGAGCTACAGCACGCGCCGGCGCGCCGCCGACGGTCGCCATGCCCGTCGATCCGGCCGCGGGCGCCGTGCCCGATCTCGTCGATCTGGTGGTGCACGACCCCCGATTGCTGATCGACATCCGCTACGCGACGCCGCACAACTTCATGCGCAGGCAGCTTTATCCAATCGCGCGCGCCATGTTGCAGCGCCCCGCGGCAGAGGCGCTCTCGCGCGTCCAGACCCGCGCCGCGGCAGCCGGCTTCGGCCTGCTCGTCCACGATGCCTATCGTCCGTGGAGCATCACGAAGATGATGTGGGACGAAACCCCGCCGGCGCAGCGCGAGTTCGTCGCCGATCCCGCGACAGGATCGCGCCATAACCGCGGCTGCGCTATCGATCTCACGCTGCACAGGGGCGGCGTGGCGGTGGCCATGCCCAGCCCGTACGACGACTTCACCGCGGCCGCCTATCGCTCGAACATGGCGGCCAGCGGCGACGCGCTCGCCAATGCCGCCCGTCTCGAAGGCTGGATGATCCGCGAAGGGTTCCTGCCTTTGCCCAATGAATGGTGGCATTACGACTGGAGGGACTGGCGCAGCTACCCGATCATGGACCAGCCGCTGACCTGACATCGCGCGTGCTCGGCGGGGGCCGAGCGATCGGCGGCCGGCTGGCGCACGTTCGGCCCGGCCGCCCTACAGGCACGACTCCAGGAACGGCTGGTCGAAACCGAACATCCGCGCCTTCTCCAGCGTATAGGGCCGCAAGCCGAGCGCGCGATACTCGCCGATGATCCTGCCGTCCTTGTCCTCGTCGAGATATTCGAACTTGAACAATTCCTGCGTCACGATGACCTCGCCTTCCATGCCGATCACCTCGGTCACCGAAGTCACGCGGCGCGAACCGTCGCGCAGGCGCTTGATCTGGACGATGAGGTCGACCGAATCGGCGATCTGCCGGCTGATCGCCTCCTTGGGAATCTTGATGTCGCCCATCAGGATCATGTTCTCCATACGCCCCAGGCATTCGCGCGGGGAGTTCGCGTGGAGCGTGCACATCGATCCATCGTGACCGGTATTCATCGCCGCGAGCAGGTCGAAACATTCCGCGCCGCGGATTTCGCCCAGGATGATGCGGTCGGGGCGCATGCGCAGCGCGTTCTTGACGAGATCACCGATGGTGATCGCGCCCTGTCCTTCGAGGTTGGGTGGGCGCGTTTCCAGCGGCAGCCAGTGCGGCTGCTGCAGGCGAAGCTCGGCCGCGTCCTCGATGGTCAGCACGCGCTCGGTCGGGTCGATCATCTTGGACAATGCGTTCAGCATCGTTGTCTTGCCCGAACCCGTGCCGCCCGAAATGACGATGTTGAAACGGCACGCGCCCGCGATCTTCAGCGCGGTGCACATCTTGTTCGACATCGCGTTCCAGTCGCGCAGCATGTCGAGCGTGATCGGCTTGGCCGAGAATTTACGGATCGAGATGGCGGTGCCGCGCAGGGAAAGCGGCGGCACGATCACGTTGACGCGGCTACCGTCCTTAAGCCGGGCGTCCGCGAGTGGCGTGGTCTGATCGACGCGCCGGCCGACCTGGTTGACGATGCGCTGCGCGATTTGGAACAGATGCTCCTCGTCGCGGAAGACGCAGTTGGACAGGGTCAGCTTGCCCTTTTTCTCGATGTAGGTCTGGTCGGGGCCGTTGACCATGATGTCGCTGACGTCGCTGTCGCCGAGCAGCTCCTCGAGCGGCCCGAACCCCAGCAGTTCGTCGACCAGCACCTTTTCCAGCGCGAACTGCTCGCGCCGGTTCAGTGTGATCTTGAGTTCGGCCAGCACCTCGAGGATGATCGGCCGGAATTCCTCGGTCAGCTCGTCCTTGGACAGGGTGGAGGCGGCCTCGGGGTCGACGCGCTCGAGCAGGCGCGGCAGCACCTGCTCCTTGATCTTGTGCACCGACTGCTCGAACCCCTGCGGGCGCTCGTCGAAATGCTCGGCCGCCATGCGCGTGTTGAGGCGGCTCATCGCATCCTCGGGCTCGGCGGTCATCAGCGGGGGCAGGCTGGTCGGGTCGATCGGCGGGAACTGTGCGCCGCCATCGTCCGCCGGTGCGGGCGCGGGTCCACCGCCCTGCATGGGCCGGGCAACGCCGAATGCGGGGCGCGCGTTCTGCGTGCCCGGCTTACGTCCGAATGCGCTCATGGCTCAGGGCGTCTCCTATCTGCTCCGGCAGTGCAGATGTGCGCGAACACGCGCTCCCACCTCTTGCCGTTCCGCCACCGATTAAGGTGAAAGTTTTGACAAGGATTTAATGCCCGCGCATGCCCGTGAGGCGGACCAGGCTGTTTCGCTGCGGGGAAAGCATGACCGTCCATCCATCGCATCGTGGCGGACTGGGCCTCGCCTGCAGCGGTTTCGTCATCCTGTCCTGCGGCGATGCCGTCATCAAATCGATCAGCGGCGCGTGGCCCGGGACCGCGGTCGCAGCCCTGCGCTTCGCCATCGGGGCGGCCGGGCTGGGAATGCTGTTGTGGCACCGCGAGGGCCGCGCCGGGTTCGCCGTCCCGCACATGGGCGTGCAGGCGCTGCGCGGCCTCTGCCTGGGCGCCGGATCGCTGCTATTCTTCCTGTCGATCTACGTCATGCCGCTGGCCGAGGCGACGGCCATCGGTTTCGCCACGCCCGTCATCGTCGCGCTGCTGTCCGCGCTGCTGCTGCGCGAACCTATCCGCGCGCTGGCATGGACCGCGATGGCGCTCGCAAGCGCCGGCGTCGTCGCGGTGCTCCGTCCCAATATCGCGGAACTCGGCGTGGCAGCGCTCATGCCGCTCGCCGCCGCCTTCGCCATGGCGGGTTTTTTCCTGCTCAACCGACGGAGCGCGGGCCATGTCTCGCCGCTCGCCGCGCAATTCTGGGTAGCGGCATGGGTCGCGCCCTTCCAGTTCGTCGCTGCGGTCGTTGGCCATGCCAGCGGTACGGCCGCTCTCGCGGTGGGCTGGCCGGATTGGACCGTCGTCGCCCGCTGCGCCCTCGTCGCGCTGACCGCCAGCACGGCGCATTATCTGGTGTTCCAGGCGACGATGCGGGCGTCCGCGGCCGCCATCGTGCCTGCCAGCTATGTCCAGATCATCGTCGCGCTCGGCATCGGCATCCTCGCTTTCGGCGACTGGCCCGATGCGGCGGCGCTGGCGGGCACCGCGGCAATCATCGCGGCCGGGTTGCTGCTGTGGTGGTCGGCTGCTCCCCCGGCCGGTTCCGATAGCCCGCCACGAAGCGCGGATCGGTACCCAATTGCGCCGCCGCCGCCCGGCTGATCGCGACGAAACGCTCTCCTTGCGGCGTCAACCGCGCTCGCCCGTCCTGTCCGACGACGATGTTGCCGCTGCGCCGTTGCTCCTCGATCCGCCGGTCGATGGCCCGCATGTCGCGGACATAGCCGGCGACGAAGGCTCGCTCGAGCGCGTCCGGCGTCATCCCCCCGGGTTCGCGCGCCAACGTCGCCAACAGATACACGCTGACCGATCGGTCGATGGTGACGGGAAACAGCACCAGGAAGCAGGTGCTGATGCTGAAGCAGGCGAGCGCCGCCGACAGGCCGAGCGGTGCGATGCCCAGCCGCCGCGTGACCAGCGCGCCCGCGACGCCGGCACCGAGCGCGGCTACCGCCGCCAGCACAAGGCCGCGATAGAAGAGAATCGGTGAAGCGCCGATCCCGCTCGCCAGCAGCAGGCAGAACAGCGCGAAGCCCGCGGCTGTGATGCCGGCCAGCCACGCTCCGTGCATGATCGTTCGCCTCATTTCCCGTCCTCCCGCGCGGTGCGCATGATGCAGACATGCGTGCTGCGATAGGCGCAGCGCCAGCTGTGCGGTGGGCCGCCGAGGCGCTGCCAGACGGGGTCGCGGCTCGACAGGAGCACGGTATCCGCGCCAACGCGATAAAGCCTATCGCGAACCTCATCCGCCTCGATGACGGCTTCGAACAGCGGCCGGACGATGGCGACGCGGGCGTCCACGGCGGCGCGCGGCGCGCCGAACAGTTCGGCCACGCCGTCGGCGACACCGGTTCGGTGCCGGCCGTAAAGGCCGAAGGCGATCGCGCGCTCGTCGATCGCCGGGTTGTGCTGGACGACGGCGTCCGCTGGCAGGTTGCCGCTCGCCCAGTGATAGGCCTGCCGCAGTTCGGCATCGATCAGCGGGTGGCGGTTGGTAAAGGCGAGCGTGGTTTCGAACGCAGGCTCGCGCACGATCCGCAGGCCCGTCGCGTCGGCGAGCATGGTGACCAGCCCGAGCGTGCCGAGCAGCAGGACGACGGCGCGCTCGCGCGCGTCGAGGCCGCCGCGGTCGAGCCAGGCCGCGGTCCACAGCAGCGCCGGCATCTGCGCCAGCAACATGGCGCGCCAGGCGAGATCGTTGTTGATGACCGTCGAGCGGACCAGGCATGCGACGACGAGGCCGGCGATCGCGAACGAGGGGAGCAATGCGTGCAGCGTGGTCGGCTGCCCGCGGCCGCCGCGATGCCAGCGCCACGCCCCATAGGCGAACAGGCCGAACTCCAGACCCAGGCTGACCGGCAGGAGCATGATGTCCGACCATAGTCCCGTATCCCACCCGTTGCCGAATGGACGGGGCCGGATCATCAGCGGCAATCCGCCTTCGGCGCGCCCGTGCAGCAGATCGATGAACTGGGGCAGGGCGATCGCGGCCGCGACCGCAGCCGACAGAGGCAGCAGCTCCGCGCCGCCGCGCCCGCGCATCCTGTCCGCGACCCACCAGATGCCCATCGCCGGCACCAGTGCCATGGCCACCCACAGCGACATGCCGAAAGCAGACGCCAGCGCGATGCCGGCGCTCCCGACCATGACTGGTCGCGGGGCTCCGCTTGTGAGGAACAATGTTGCCGCAAGGCCCGCGACCAGCGCGGACAGATGATGGGGCACCCACAGGAGCGACCCGATCCCCCAGCGCACCTCGTCCGCCCACCAGTCGAGCTGGCCGAGCGTGATCCCCCACCGCAGCCAGATGGCGGCGGCCGGCAGGATGTCGAGGCCCGACAGGCACAGGAGCGCGGCGACGATCGCGGCGAAGCGCGGCGTCACTCCCTCGACCAGCCCGCAACGCCGCGCGACGATCATCAGCATCGCGAACAGCGAAAGCCCGGCGCTCCACGCCCCCGCCATGAAGGCCGGGCGCGCATCCGGGGTGCCGGTCAGCCAATCGATCAACGCCGGCCCGATGTAGAAATAATGATAATATCCGGCCGCCGTTTCCCGCGCGAAGAACGGATCGACCAGCGGCAGGCCGTGCGCCGATATCTGCGTTATCACGGCGGCATGCTTGACCGTGTCGAGCACGGTCAGCGGCTGATTGATCCCGGCCGCATCCCCATAGTCGGCGAAGCCATAGGCGGCGATGCCCCACCATATGGCCGCCAGCAGCCAGGCCCGGACGGGTGCCGCGCGCGCGCTGGCGATGGCCGGTCCCGAGCCGGCGACGGCGAGCGCTGCGTGGATCGCCAGGGCCGCCGGAATGCCGACCATGCGGATCAAGACGGCGTCGACGGCTGGAAGCAGGACGAGCGGAAGCACCAGCGCCCACCATCCAGCCGCCTCCTCGTCGACGAGGCCGGCACTGCGCACAAGGCGGACGAGGCCGAAGCCCGGCAGGAGCAACAGGAAGATCGCGCCGACCGTTGCGAGCGCGAACGCGCCGAGATCGGCGATGAGGAAGGGCACTGCGCGCGGGCTCCGGCTGTCGGGCCCCCAAGCCTAGCGCGCCATGGTTAACGCCGTGGTAAATGCGGCAGGCGTCAGCCGACCTTTTCGGCGAGGATCGTCAAGCCGCGATCGTTGACCTCGGCGAAGCCGCCCTCGATCGCCATCCGCTCGGGCTCGGCCCCGGCCTGGCGATAGATGGACAGCTCGCCCGCCTTCACCGTCGACATGAAGGGCGCATGCCCCTCCAGCACGCCGAAATCGCCCTCTGCTCCGGGAACGACGACCATGTGCACGTCCTCGGAGCGGACCAGCGCGGTGGGGGTGACAAGTTCGAAATGCAGCATGATGAAATCCTAACCTCTCCCCTCCAGGGGAGGGGCAGTGAGACTTGGCAGTCCTGAGCTTGTCGAAGGACTGCCTAGTCGCAGCGGGGTGGGCATGGCGACCCACCCCAACCCCTCCCCAAGAGGGGAGGGGCCAGCGCTGCATCAATCCTCGGCAGCCAGCTTCTTGGCCTTCTCGACCGCCTCGTCGATGCCGCCGACCATGTAGAAGGCCGCTTCGGGCAGGTGGTCATACTCGCCGTCGACCACCGCCTTGAACGAGCGGACCGTGTCCTCGATCTGCACGAACTTGCCGGGGATGTTGGTGAACACCTCGGCAACGTGGAACGGCTGCGACAGGAAGCGCTGGATCTTGCGCGCGCGCGCGACGACCAGCTTATCCTCTTCGGAAAGCTCGTCCATGCCCAGGATGGCGATAATGTCCTGCAAGCTTTTGTACTTCTGCAGCGTCTCCTGGACGCGGCGCGCGGTCTCGTAATGCTCCTGGCCGACGACCGCGGCGGTCAGCATGCGGCTGGTCGAATCGAGCGGATCGACCGCCGGATAGATGCCGAGCTCGGAGATCGCGCGGTTGAGGTTGGTCGTCGCGTCCAAGTGGGCGAACGACGTGGCAGGCGCAGGGTCGGTCAAATCGTCCGCGGGCACGTAGATCGCCTGCACCGAGGTGATCGATCCCTTGTTGGTCGAGGTGATGCGCTCCTGCAACGCGCCCATGTCGGTGGACAGCGTCGGCTGATAGCCCACCGCCGACGGGATGCGGCCCAAGAGCGCCGACACTTCGGATCCCGCCTGCGTGAAGCGGAAGATGTTGTCGACGAAGAACAGCACGTCCTGCCCTTCGACGTCGCGGAAATATTCCGCGTTGGCGAGGCCCG
>CBDUBN010000083.1:0-9029 GCA_965365395.1 uncultured Sphingomonas sp. | reverse complement strand
TCTTACGCATTGGGGTCTCCGCTTGGCTTCCCGGCTCTGATGGCGGGAATGTTCACCGCGCGTTCAACCGTATGGGCGCGTTCGCCGCAACCACTTTGCGGCATCGCCCGTGCCGTTTGCATGAATTGCGTCAAAACTGTTGCACTTCGGCCACGCTTCGCCGCCCATCGCCTTCGCGCCGCCGCAAGTCTGCCAGGCGGTCGCGTGTTGCAGCGCAGCGATACAAGCTGCTACCCGGCCGTCGACGACCAGCAAGGGGTGCGGCATGACGGGCAGGCAAAACAGAGGGGCCGCGGACGGGGATACTGTCGTCACGATCAAGAAGTACGCCAACCGGCGACTCTACGACACGCGTCGCTCGTCCTACGTCACGCTCGACGACCTGGCCGCCATGGTCCGCGAAGGGCGGGAGTTCCGGGTGATCGACGCGAAATCGGAGGAGGACATCACGCATAATGTCCTGACGCAGATCATCATGGAGGCGGAGCAGACCGGCCAGACGATGCTGCCCATCAGCTTCCTGCGCCAGCTCATCACCCTGTACGGCGATTCGATGCAGAACCTGGTGCCCGGCTATCTCGACGCGTCGATGCGCAGCTTTCGCGACAACCAGCAGAAGTTCCGCAGCGCCATCGAGGGCGCACTCGCCGGCAATCCCCTCGCCGAGATCGCCAAGCGCAACATGGCGATGTTCGAGGCCGCGACCGCGGCATTCCGCCCGCCAAGCCCGACGCAAGCGAAGGACGACGAGATCGCCGCACTGAAGGCGGAGATCGAGGCGCTGAAGGCCGCTCAGGGGAACACCCCCCGATGAGGCACGCCCTTTCCACCACCCGGGCGGCCGACTTCGCCGCCTGGTACCAGGAGGTGATCGCCGCCGCCGACATGGCGGAGGAGAGCGGCGTGCGCGGCTGCATGGTCATACGGCCGTGGGGCTATGGCATCTGGGAACGCATCCAGCGGCTGATGGACGATCGCATCAAGGCGGCGGGCGTCGACAACTGCTATTTCCCGCTGTTCATCCCCTTGAGCTATTTCGCCAAGGAGGCGGCCCATGTCGACGGCTTCGCCAAGGAGATGGCGGTCGTCACCCACCACCGGCTGATCGCGGACGCCGCCGGCGGGCTCGTCCCCGATCCCGCCGCGAAACTGGAGGAACCGCTGATCGTCCGGCCGACATCCGAGACGGTGATTGGCGCGGCCATGGCGCGCTGGGTGCAGAGCTGGCGTGATCTGCCGCTGATGGTCAACCAGTGGGCCAATGTCGTGCGCTGGGAGATGCGCACGCGCATGTTCCTGCGCACCAGCGAATTCCTGTGGCAGGAGGGGCATACCGCCCACGCCACCCGCGACGACGCCATGGCCGAGACGCTGCGCGCACTCGAAATGTACCGCGAATTCGCGGAAACCGTCCTCGCCATGCCGGTCGTCGCCGGCGAAAAGCCGGAGCATGAGCGCTTCCCCGGCGCAGTCGCCACCTACAGCATCGAGGCGATGATGCAGGACGGCAAGGCGCTGCAGGCCGGCACCTCGCACTATCTCGGCACCAGCTTCGCCGAGGCCGCGGGCATCCGCTACCAGACCCGCGACGGCGATCATGCGCATGCGCACACCACCAGCTGGGGCACGTCCACGCGCATGATCGGCGGCGTGATCATGGTGCATGGCGACGACGATGGCCTGCGCGTGCCGCCGGCGATCGCCCCGCACCAGATCGTCATCGTGCCGATGCTGCGCGAGGACGATGGCGACGATGCCATCCTCGCCTACTGCCACGACCTCGCACGCCGGCTCGCCGGAGAGACCGCGCTGGGCGAACCGGTGCGCGTCCACCTCGACAAACGACCGGGCAAGAGCGGTCCCAAACGCTGGGGCTGGGTCAAGAAAGGCGCGCCGATCGTCGTCGAGGTCGGCGGACGCGACGTGGCGGCGGGGAAGGTCTCGGCGATCCTGCGCAACCGACTCTACGGCGCGGACGGCAAGGTTGCCTTCGACACGCCTGATGTTGCGGGCTTCGTCGCGGCGGCCGGCGGGCTTCTGGAAGCCATGCAGGCGGCGCTGTTCGACGAAGCACGCGCACGGCGCGACGCCGCCATCCGCCGCGACCTTACCGACTGGGCGAGCATCGCCGCCTATTTCACCGACGAGGCCATCCCCGGCTGGGTCGAGATTGGCTGGTCCAAACCCACCGGCGCCGCGCTCGACACGGTCGTCGAAAAGGTGAAGGCGCTCAAGCTCACCATGCGCAACGTGCCGCAGGGGAGCGCGCCGGCGAGCGGCATCTGCCCGCTCACGGGGGAACCGGCCGTCGAGCGCATCCTTATCGGGCGGGCGTACTAGACGATAACGTCTTGCCCCGCCTTCGCCCACGCGCGACAAGCGCCCATGCTCCGCATCCTGATCGCCACCGCCGCCCTCCTCGTCACCACTCGGGTCTTCGCACAGGCAACCCCGCCCGAAACGCAGGTTTCCGAAACCCGTCTGCGCGCCGACGTGCAGACGCTGGTCGATTTCGGAACCCGCCACACGCTCTCGGATCAGGAGAGTCCCGCCCGTGGCATTGGCGCCGCGCGCCGCTGGGCGGAGGCGGAGCTGCGCCGCATCTCTGCCACCTGCGACGGCTGCATCGAGCTGCAGACCCCCGAGGAGATGATCCAGGGCGACCGCGTCCCCAGGCCCACCCGCCTCGTCAACGTGCTCGGCATCCAGCGCGGAACCGAGCGGCCGAACGAGGTCGTCATAATCTCCGCGCACATCGACAGCCGGGTTTCAGACCCGCTCGACGCAACCTCCGATGCGCCTGGCGCCAACGACGACGGCTCCGGCACCGCAGCAGTGATCGAAGCCGCGCGCGTCCTCTCGCGCCAACGCTACCCGACCACCATTGTCTATGCCGTTCTCTCCGGCGAAGAGCAGGGCCTCTACGGCGGTAAGCTCCTCGCCCGCCATGCGGCGGCGCAGGGCTGGACGGTCAAGGCCGTCCTCAACAACGACATCATCGGCGGCAGCCGCGGCTCCGACGGCGTGGTCGACGACACTACCGTCCGCGTCTTCAGCCAAGGCCCACGCGCCGACGGCGACGAGCCCTTGCGCGCCCGCGCCCGCCGCGAGGGCGGCGAGAACGACAGCCCCTCGCGCAACCTTTCGCGCTGGCTCGACGGCTTGGCGGTCGCGCCCGGCATCGGCCTCGACGTGCGCCAGATCTGGCGCTCCGACCGCTTCGGCCGCGGCGGCGACCAGCTGCCGATGCACGAAGCCGGCTACCCCGCCATCCGCTTTTCGGTCGGTATCGAAAACTACGATCACCAGCACCAGGACCTGCGCACCGAAAACGGCCGCGTCTATGGCGACACGATCGACCAGATGGATTTTCCTTACCTCGCCCGTGTCACCCGCCTGAACGTGCGCGCGCTCGCCGGCCTCGCGCGCGCGCCGATGCCCGTTGCCGTCCGGGCGCAGGGGGCGGTGACTCAGGACACCGTGCTGACCTGGGAACCCGTGCCCGGAGCCGCCCGCTATCGCGTCTACTACCGGCCAACTGACGCCAACAACTGGGGTTCGCAGCGCCACGTGGCCGAGTCGCGAAGCACAAACAGCTCTGTTTCCCAGCAGTTGATTCTCGACACGATCGCACGGCGGGGCGAACGCGAAGTCGCCGCAACCTTGGCGCTGGTCGAAGGCAGTTTCCAGCTCACGTTACCCGGTGTCCGCGTCGACGACTGGATATTCGGCGTTTCCTCCGTCGCCGCCGACGGCAGCGAAAGCCCCGTCGCCAGCGCCGTCCCCGGTGGCGCGTTCCTGCCCCTGCCGCGCCCCTGATGCCCAAGAAATATATAGCACCCCCCGGCCTCCCCACCCGCGAAGCCATCCTCGACTTCATCGCGAATTCGCGTGAGCCCGCCGGCAAGCGCGAGATCGCGAAGGCATTCGGCATCCGCGGCCCCGACAAGATCGGCCTCAAAAAACTGCTCGGCGACATGGCCGAGGAAGGGCTGATCGACGGCAGCAAGAGCGCCTTCCACCGCGCCGGCGGCCTGCCCAAGGTCACGACCTTACGCATCGCCGATATCGAAGGCAGCGCGCCGTTGGCCGTGCCCGAACGCTGGGATGCCAGCACGCCCCCGCCCCGCCTGCGCGTGATCGAGAAGGGGCGCCGCAGCGCCTTCGGCATCGGCGACCGCATCCTCGCGCGCATCGAGGATGCAGGGTCCGGCCAGGTTGCGCACCCCATCCGCAAGCTCGAGGCGAGCGCCGAGGAGGTCATCGGTGTCCTCGGCGCGGACGTCGGTCCCGGCGGCACACGCATGCTGTGGCTCCGTTCCGTCGACAAGCGCAACCGCCGCGAATGGCCGATCGCCGACGCAGGTGGCGCAGGCGAGGGCGATCTCGTCCTCGCCCGCCTGACCGGCAAATCCCCCCGCCAGCGCGCCGAGGTGACCGAGCGGCTCGGCGACCCCTTCGCGCCGCGCGCGCTCAGCCTCATCGCCATCCACAAGTTCAACCTGCCGCACGTCTTCACCGACGCGACCATCGCCGAGGCGCAGCGGGTGGCGGGCCTGACCCTCGAGGACGAACGCCGCGAAGACCTGACCCACGTTCCCATCGTCGCCATCGACCCCCGCGACGCGCGCGACCATGACGATGCGATCTGGGCAAGCCCGCGCGACGATGGCGGCTACGACGCGATTGTCGCCATCGCCGACGTCAGCTTCTACGTCCGTCCGGGCGGCGATCTGGACCGCGAGGCGAGGCGGCGCGGCAACAGCGTCTATTTCCCCGATCAGGTCGTGCCGATGCTACCGCATGTGCTGTCGTCGGGCGTCTGCTCGCTGAAGTCGGGAGAGGACCGTGCCGCGCTCGCCTGCCACATGGTCATCGACCAGGGCGGCAAGCTGGCCTCCTGGCGCTTCACCCGCGCCCGCGTGCGCCTCGCTGCCAATATCGCCTACGAGGATGCGCAAGCGTCGATAGACGCGAACGACGCGCCCGAGCATCTGCGTCACCTCTGGGCCGCCTGGGCATTGCTTGCGAAGGCGCGCGCTGCGCGTGCCCCGCTCGAGCTCGACCTGCCCGAACGCCAGGTGCGGCTCGATGAGGCGGGACGCATCGCGGAAATCCGGGTGCGCGAGCGGCTCGACGCGCATCGCGTGGTCGAGGATTTTATGATCGCCGCCAACGTCGCTGCGGCGAAGGCGCTGGAGGCGAAAAAATCACCGGTCATGTACCGCGTGCACGAGCCGCCCGCGCGCGAGAAGCTCGTAGCGCTCAAGGAGTTCCTTGCGACCTATGACGTCTCGTTCGCGCTCGGCCAGCCGATCAATCCTGCAATATTCAACCGTCTCCTCGAACGGTTCGAGGAACCCGAGGACCGCCAGCGGTTGATGGAGCAGCTGCTGCGCACGCAGACCCAGGCCTATTATTCGCCGGTCAACGCCGGGCATTTCGGCCTCGCGCTCGGCAGCTATGGCCATTTCACCTCGCCCATCCGTCGCTACGCCGATCTCCTGGTCCACCGCGCGCTCGTCGCCGCCTACGACCTGGAGGCGCCTGTGCCGGCGGATCGCGCGATCGGCCGGGTCACCGCGCTGTCAAGGGAGGACGGCGCGCAATTTGCGCGCACCGCGGAGGTGATCTCCGCCGCGGAGCGCCGCGCGATGGAGGCGGAGCGCGAGACCATCGACCGCTATGTCGCCGCCTATCTTGCGGAAAAGGTGGGCGAGATATTGCCGACGCGGATCACCGGCGTGCAGCCGTTCGGCTTCTTCGCGCAGGTCGAGGGGCTGGGCGGCGACGGCCTCGTTCCTGCCGCGACGCTGGGTGACGAATATTTCCGTTACGACGAGGCCAGCGGCACGCTGACCGGCGAGCATAGCGGCATCAGCTTCCGGTCGGGCCAGCGGCTGGAACTGCGGCTGACCGAAGCGAATCCGCTGACCGGCAGTCTCGCCTTCGCGCTCCCCGACGCTCCGGCGGGCGAGGGCAGGGGGCCGCCGCGCGGCCGTACGGCGCGTACCCGCCCGGGCGCCCCGTCCGCGGCCCGCCCGCAGGGACGGCGCGGCCGGCCGGCGAACATCCCGCATCGGTCGCGATAAGACCGGTCGGGCGGCGCGCTAGCTCAGCCTGTCCAGCGCCTCCAGGCTCAGCGATCCGGGGACGATCATCACCGGCACCGACAGGCGCCCGGCGTCGACCCCGGTAAATGCCGCCACGAGCGGACCGGGCGTGCCGCTCGCCGCCGCGCCCAGCACCAGCGCGGCGATGTCGCTGTCGTCGGTCAATATCGCGCGGATGATGCCCGCCGCGTCGCCCTGCGCCACGGTCACGCTCGGCACGATGCCGCATTCCTCGCGCGCCCGCCCGGTCGCGGCCTGCGCCATCGCTTCGCCCTTGGCCATGGCCTCGCTCTCCATGGTTTCCTGCACGCCGCCCCAGGCGACGAAGTCCTGCGGCTCCACCGCCACCACGAAATGCACGCCGCCGCCGGTGCGTGCCGCGCGCCGGCCCGCGAAACGCTGCGCCAGCAGCGACTCCTCGCTGTCGTCGACCACCACCAGATATGTGCGCAACCTGCCCTCCACGTGCCTCATCCAACCCGATGCTGCGCGCCCGGCCGCGCCTTGGCAAGCCCGCCAAAACCGCTTGACCCGTAACGGCGCGATGGGCGAACAGCATGGGCACTCGCAAAGGAGCCAGCATGGCCATCGAACTGAAAATGCCCGCCCTGTCGCCGACGATGGAGGAGGGCACGCTGGCGCGCTGGCTGGTTAAGGAGGGCGACAGCGTCCAGTCCGGCGATCTCCTGGCCGAGATCGAGACCGACAAGGCGACGATGGAGTTCGAGGCGATCGACGAGGGTATCGTCGGGCAGCTGCTCGTTGCTGCCGGCACGGAGAATGTGAAGGTCGGCACGGTCATCGCCACGATCCAGGGCGAGGGCGAGCAGGCGCCTGCTGCGCAGGACACGACGCCCGCGCCGGAGGCACAGCCGGCCACACCCGCGGCACCTGCGGCACCCGCGGCACCCGCGCCGCCCGCGGCAACCGCGAGCGCACCCAATCCACCCGTGCAGAGCAAGGCCGACCGTATCAAGGCGAGCCCGCTCGCGAAACGCATCGCCGAGGCCAAGGGGATCGATCTCGGGACGCTGACCGGCACCGGCCCCAACGGTCGCATCGTCCGCGCCGATGTGGAAGCAGCGCCAACCGGGTCCTCCGGCGCAGGCCGGGGCCCATCACCCGAACCTGTCCCCGCCGCGCCGACGGTGCAGGCAAGCCCGGCCCAAACCCCGGTCGCCCCCACCACCGACATCCCGCACACCGCCGAGCGGCTCACCGGCATGCGCAAGACGATCGCGCGCCGCCTGACCGAGGCGAAGCAGACCATCCCGCACATCTACCTCACCGTCGACATCCGCCTCGACCCGCTCCTCAAGCTGCGCGCCGATCTCAACGCCGCGCTGGAAAGCCGGGGGGTGAAGCTCAGCGTCAACGATCTCCTCATCAAGGCGCTGGCCCGCGCGCTGCACATGGTCCCCGCCTGCAACGTCAGCTTCGCCGGCGACCAGCTGATCCGCTACGAACGCGCCGACATCAGCGTCGCCGTCTCGATCCCCGGCGGCCTCATCACCCCGATCGTCGTCGATGCCGGTGCGAAGAGCATCAGCGCCATCGCCACCGAGATGGCCGCGCTGGCCGAGCGCGCGAAGGCCGGCAAGCTGCAGCCGCACGAATATCAGGGCGGCACCGCCAGCCTCTCCAACATGGGCATGTTCGGCATCAAGCAGTTCGACGCCGTCATCAACCCGCCCCAGGCGATGATCATGGCCATCGGCGCGGGCGAGAAACGCCCCGCGGTGATCGACGACGCCCTCGCCGTCGCCACCATGATGAGCGCCACCGGCAGCTTCGACCATCGCGCCATCGATGGCGCCGACGGCGCGCAGCTGATGAGCGCGTTCAAGGGGTTGGTCGAGCAACCATTGGGGTTGGTCGCGTAGGCGTGACGCCAAGCTGGCCGGAACGCCGTCCCTTTAGGCAAGAGGGTTCATGAGGCAAAACCTGCTCCTTTCCGCAGCCGCCTTGCTCCTCGCCGTCCTCGCGCTTGGCCTCGTCGTCCAGACCAATCTCCTCGACGCGTTCGACCGCGCCATTGCCCTTCCGCTCTCGCTCACCGAACAGTCCAGCGCCCCCCTCGTCCGCCTGATGATCTGGGTCAGCTGGGTCGGCGGCGGCGGTATTCAGCGCTATGTCATCGTCGCGCTGATCGGAGCGCTCTTGTGGCGGCTGCATTCCGCGCGCGCCGGCGTCACGCTGGTCTTGCTCTCGGTCCTCGCCAATCTGACGTCCGAGGGGCTGAAGCTCGCTTACGGCCGTCACCGCCCCGATCTCGTCCCGCACCTCGACCCGATCGGCAGCGCCGCCTATCCCAGTGGGCACGCCACCAGCGCGGCGGTCGTCTATCTTCTTCTCGCCGCGTTAGCGCCGCCGCACTGGCGAACGTTCGGCTTTGCCGCCGCGATCCTGGCGATGCTGCTCAACGGGATGTCGCGCATCATGCTGGGCGTCCACTGGCCCACCGACATCATCGGCGGCACCATGCTCGGCGCGGCCTTTGCGCTCGTGGGCCTGGCGATCATCGCGCGGGGGAACCCGAGCGCGACGCCGGTCGTTTCGCGCCCATGACCAGCAAAGCCGACAGCAAGCATGCGGAGACCTGGAAGGATTTCCGCGCCGAAACCAACATGACGCCAGCCGCGCTCGAGAAGTTCCTCGACAGCGACGACAGCAAGCGCGTCGGCTGGAAGGGCGAGGACGGCAAGGGATCGGGCGAAAGCGTCGGCCACGCCAGCGGCAAGCGCATCGTCGAGATCAAACGCAAGAAGAAGGCGGATCTGACCGACGACGATTACGCGCACATGGCCAAGGTTGTCGGCTACATCCGCCGCCACAAGGCGCAGGGGCCGAAGGACGACGTCGAGCACAGCAAGTGGCGCTACAGCCTGATGAACTGGGGCCATGATCCGCTGAAGG
>CBDUBN010000082.1:0-9096 GCA_965365395.1 uncultured Sphingomonas sp. | reverse complement strand
CTCAAGTCGGTGCCCGAAGAGGGCAAGGTCGTCGTCGACGAGGACACGCAGCTGACCGGCATCCCGCGCGCGGCCTGGGAGTACCGCCTCGGCAATCGCAGCGCAATCGACTGGGTGCTGGACCAGCACAAGGAGAAGACGCCGCGCGACCCG
The DNA here is from genome assembly GCA_965365395.1 of uncultured Sphingomonas sp. Classification (GTDB taxonomy): domain Bacteria; phylum Pseudomonadota; class Alphaproteobacteria; order Sphingomonadales; family Sphingomonadaceae; genus Sphingopyxis. Next base: position 8,943 of record CBDUBN010000082.1, on the reverse strand, counting down.
ACCATCCGCGCGCGGTTCAACACGTATCGCTTCGCCGACTACAAGGAGCGCATGATCGACCTGCTGGCGAAGGTGGTGACGGTGAGCATCGAGACCGTGGCCATCACCGAGGCGATGCGGACCGCGCCGCGCGCCTAGTCAAGCCGTGCCGGCCATCCTAGGGCGGGACGGCCCACCCCTTTCGGAGACGCATCCCATGCCTATCGCGCCCCGCCCCGCCCTGCCCGCCGCGCTGCAGCGCGTGCGCCTGCCCGTCATCGGGTCGCCGTTGTTCATCATCTCGGGGCCGGAGCTGGTCATCGCGCAGTGCAAGGCGGGGATCGTGGGGTCTTTTCCGGCGCTGAACGCGCGGCCGCAGGGGCTGCTGGACGAGTGGCTGCACCGCATCACCGAGGAGCTGGCGGCGTGGGACGCGGCGCATCCCGATGCTCCGTCCGCGCCGTTCGCGGTCAACCAGATCGTGCACAAGTCGAACGACCGGCTGATGGCCGACATGGCGACGTGCGAGAAGTGGAAGGTGCCGATCACCATCACATCGCTGGGCGCGCGCGAGGAGCTGAACCAGGCGGTGCACGGCTGGGGCGGCATCACGCTGCACGACGTGATCGACGACCGGTTCGCGCGCAAGGCGATCGAGAAGGGGGCGGATGGCCTGATCCCCGTCGCCGCGGGCGCGGGGGGGCATGCCGGCACGCTGTCGCCGTTCGCGCTGATGCAGGAAATCCGCGCCTGGTTCGACGGGCCGGTCGCGCTGTCGGGCGCGATCGCGCATGGCCGCTCGATCCTGGCGGCGCGCGCGCTGGGCGCGGATTTCGCCTATATCGGTTCCGCCTTCATCGCCACCGAGGAGGCGAATGCGGTCGAGGGGTACAAGCAGGGCATCGTGGAAAGCCGCGCCGCGGACATCGTCTATTCCAACCTGTTCACCGGCGTGCACGGCAACTATCTGCGCGGGAGCATCGTCGCCGCCGGCATGGACCCCGACAACCTGCCCGAAGGCAGCTATTCGACCATGAATTTCTCCCAGGGCGACGGCGCCAAGGCGAAGGCGTGGAAGGATATCTGGGGTTCGGGCCAGGGCGTGGGCGCGGTGGCGCACGTCGGCACGGTGGCCGAGCTGGTCGCGCGGCTGGAGGCGGAATATCGCGACGCGCTGGCCGAGGTGACGGCCGCCTAGATCTCGACCTGGCTGCCGAGTTCCACCACGCGGTTGGTGGGCAGGCGGAAGAATTCCATCGCGCTTTCCGCGTTCCGCAGCATCCAGGCGAACAGCTGTTCGCGCCAGAGCGCCATGCCGGGCTTCGATGAGGCCAGCAGCGTCTGGCGCGACAGGAAGAAGCTGGTGTCGATCATCCGGAACTGGGGCCCGCAGGCGGTGATCCGGTCGAGCGCGGCGGGCACGTCGGGCGTCTGCATGAAGCCGTAGCGCAGTTGCACCCGGTGGAAGCCGCCGCCCAGATCCTCCAGCGCCAACTGTTTGCTGTCATCGACATAGGGCACGTCCTTGATCATCACCGTCAGGAGGATGATGCGTTCGTGCAGCACCTTGTTGTGCTTGAGATTGTGGAGGAGCGCGGCGGGGACGCCGTCCGCCGTCGAGGTCATGAACACCGCGGTGCCGGGCACGCGCGTGGCCGAGGCGGCGGCGCTGCCGGTGAGCAGGCTGATCGGCATCGCGCCCTCCGCCAGCCGGTCCTGCATCAGCTTGCGCCCCTTGGCCCAGGTGGTGAGGAGGGTGAAGATGGCGAGGCCGATGACGAGCGGCACCCAGCCGCCGTCGGGCACCTTGGTCAGGTTCGCGCTCAGATAGGCGATGTCGACGAAGAAGAAGACGGCGAGCAGCGGGATCGCATAGGCCGGGTGCCAGCGCCACAGGCTGAACAGGACGACGGTGAGCAGGCAGGTGTCGATGAACATCGCGCCGGTGACCGCGATGCCGTAGGCGGCGGCGAGATTGCTCGACGACTGGAAGCTGAGGACGAGCATGATGACCATGATCATCAGCCCCCAGTTGACGGTGGGGATGTAGATCTGTCCCGCCGACGCCGCGCTGGTGTGGTCGATGCGCATGCGCGGGATGAAGCCCAGCTGCACCGCCTGCTGCGTGACCGAGAAGGCGCCCGAGATGACCGCCTGGCTGGCGATGACCGTGGCGCAGGTGGCAAGGATGACGAGCGGGAGGCGCAGCTCCTCCGGCGCGAGGAGGAAGAAGGGGTTCTTGATCGCCTCCAATGCCTCGGCGGGGGAGAGCGAGAGGATCATCGCGCCCTGCCCCAGATAGTTGAGCATGAGCGCGGGGATGACGAAGACGAGCCAGGAGACGCCGATCGGCTTCCGCCCGAAATGGCCCATGTCGGCGTAGAGCGCCTCCGCCCCCGTCACCGCGAGCACGACCGAGCCGAGCGCGAGGAAGGCGAGCCAGCCGTCGGTCAGGAAGAATTGCACCGCATACCAGGGATTGAGCGCGGCGAGGATGGCGGGATTGCCGATGATGTGGATGGTGCCGAGCGTCGCCAGCACTGCGAAATAGACGAGCATGACGGGGCCGAACAACTGCCCCACCCTGGCCGTGCCGCGCGACTGGATCATGAACAGGCCGACGAGGATGCCGACCGCGATAGGCAGGACGAGGGGGGCGAAACGCGCCTCGACGACCGTCAGCCCCTCCACCGCCGAGAGGACCGAGATGGCGGGGGTGATCATGCTGTCGCCGTAGAACAGCGCGGTGGCGAAGACGCCGAGCATGACGATCAGCGGCGACCAGCGGCGCCGATCCGAGGTGGAGCGGTTGATGAGCGCGAGGAGGGCGAGGCTGCCGCCCTCCCCCTTGTTGTCGGCGCGCATGATGATCGCGACATATTTGAGCGTGACGACGAGCATCATCGACCAGAAGACGAGGCTCAATACTCCGAAGATGTGCAGCTGGTCCGGCGCGAGCGGGTGGTGGCCGGCGAAGGTTTCGCGGAAGGCGTAGATGGGGCTGGTGCCGATGTCGCCGAAGACGACGCCGATGGCGCCGACCGCGAGCTTCACGAACGGGTCGGTGTGGCCGTGGCCCTGTTCCAGGTCGCCATCGTCGGCGTGGCCGGCGCCCATCGGGTCGCTGTCGCTGGCGGGCACGTTGCCCATATCGTCCGATGCTGCCGTCACGCCGCGACTCCGATCCTGATCGCCGGCCAGCGGCGGGCCGGCGCGCCTATCACGGCGATCATCGCGCTTCAATCGCGGGGGTCGGCGGCGGTTCCGGTGCGCCGGGCGCGCGGTCGAGCTCGGCGAGGCCCGCGACGAGATCCGCGCGCCAGGGGGCGCCTTGTGGCGTGCGGGCGAGCAGCGCGGCCCATGTCCGGCGCGCGGCGGCGCGCTCGCCGCCCTGCGCCTGGGCGAGGCCGGCGAAGAAAGGCGGCGCGGGATGGCCGGGGTCGATCGCGGCGGCGGTGGCGAAGGCGCGCTCCGACGCGGGCGTCGACACGCCGCCGCTGTGCGCGAGGAGGGCGTTGCCGTAGCCGACCCACAGGTCCACACTGCGCGGGTTGCGGCGCAGGCCCTGTTCGAGCAGCCGCGCCGCGCCGAGCGAATTGCCGTTGCGAAGCAGGCCGTCGGACAGGCCGAGCCACTGCGCGTCGGGGCCGAAACGCCGTGCCATGCCGCGGCGCGGATCGGTCAGCGCCTCGCCGAAGCCGGGCGGCGCGGCGCGCGCGACGGTAGCGCCGGGCACGCCGGGCCGCCCCGCGAGGAGGTAGCCGGTCAGGCCGAGCATCACGCCCAGCGCCAGCGGCAGGCGCGCGGCGCGCGGCAGGCGCCCGGCGAGCAGCGTGGCGGACCAGGTGACCAGGCCGAGCGCGAGGACGAGGAGGATGGTGGTCACCGCTCCCCCTCCCCGCCGCCCCGGCGGATGCGCCCCAGCGCGAGCCAGCCACCCACCAGCAGCGCGAGCAGCGGCGCCACGAACAGCAGCGCGGTATCGGCGGCAAGCGGCGGATCGTAGGTGACCCATTTGCCGTAGCGGTCGACCAGCCAGGCGCGGATGGCGTCCGGGCTGCTGCCGGCGAGCAGGCGGGTGCGCACCTGGCTGCGCATGTCGCCGGCGAGCGGCGCGTCGGAATCGGCGATCGACTGGCCCTGGCAGACGAGGCAGCGCAGTTCGTGCATCAGGTCGCGCGCCTGCGCCTCCAGCGCCGCGTCCTCGAGCTGGCGGTCGGCATAGGGCGCGGGCGGCATGGCGGATTGCGCGGCGAGCGGGGCCGCGCCGAGCAGCGCCACCGCGGCGACAGCGCGACAGGCGCGGATCACCGGCGATAGCCCCGCAGCCGGGCGACGATCGCGTCGACCTGGTCGGGCGGAATCGCGCCCTGTATCTGTTCGCGGACGACGCCGTCGCCGTCGATCAGGAAGGTTTCGGGCACGCCCGACGAGCCGAGCGCGATCTGCGTCGCACTGGCCGTGTCGGCGCCGATGGCGGCGTAGGGGTTGCCGAATTCGGCGAGGAAAGCGGCGAGGTCCTCCGGCCGGTCGCGGATGGCGATCCCGGCGATGGGAACGCCGCGGGCTTGCAGCGCCTCGAGCACCGGCGCCTCGACACGGCAGGGCGCGCACCAGCTGGCGAAGATGTTGAGGAGCCGCGGCTGCCCGTCGGCGAAGGCGGCGCTGGACAGGCCCCGTTGCCCGGGGAGCGCGGGCGGAAGGGTGAAGGCGGGCAACGGCCTGCCGACCAGCTGCGACTGGATCATGCGCCCTTCGCCGCCGCTGCGCAGGCCCCAGACGAACAGCGCGCCGACGATGGCGACGAGCGCCAGCGGCAGCCACAGCAGCCACGGTCGCGGGCGCGCCGGCGCGATCATGCCGCCCGGCCCTCCCGCCAGCGGCGAAGGCCGCGCAGCGGCTGCGCGCGGCCGACGAGCGCGAGCGCGCCGCCCAGCGCGACGAGGCCACCGCCCGCCCAGATCCACCAGACCAGCGGTTTCCACCACAGGCGCAGCTGCCAGCGTTCGCGCCCGGCCGCATCGGGACCCGCGGGCGCGCCGAGGACGGCATAGAGCTGCCCGTCCCAGGTAGTGAGGAGCGCGGCCTCGTTGGTCTCGCTCATCGGCTGGTTGAAGACGCGCGCCTGCGGACGCATGGTGTGGGCCGCGCCGCCGCGCGAAACGTGCAGCACCGCTTCGAGCGCGGTCCAGTTGGGCCCGGCGACGGGGCGGATGCCGGCGAGCGTGACGGTCCAGTCATCGACGACGAAACGTTCGCCGATCCGCGCGGGGATCAGCTTTTCCCGCGTGAAGGCGCTTTCGGAGGCCATCCCCGCCAGCGCGACGGCGATGCCGAGATGCGCGACGACCATGCCGTAGACGGGCAGTGGCGTGCGGCGCAGGTTGCGGCCGACGAGCGGCGCGATGCTGACGATCGCGATGCCCGCGGCGAGCGCGAGCCCGAGCATCGAGAGCAGCGACACCGCGGGCGCGGCGAGCGCGAGGAAGGCGATGCCTGCGAGCGGCACGCCGACGAGCAGCGGCAGCCAGCGCCGTGCCCGCGCGCCATCGTCCTGTCGCCAGCGCAGCAGCGGCCCGAGCACCATGACCGCGAACAGCGGCAGCGCGAACGCGCCGGCGACCGGGTTGTAATAGGGCGGACCGACCGAAATCTTGGATCCGAACGCCTCGGCGACGATCGGCGAGAGCGTGCCGACGAGGACGACGACCAGGATGACGGTAAGCAGGAGGTTGTTGACGACCAGCGCGGCTTCGCGGCTGAGCGGTTCGAAGCGGCGGCTTTCGGCGACCGCGCCGACGCGCAGCGCGAACAGGAGCAGCGCGCCGCCGATGTAGAGCGCGAGCAGCGCGAGGATGAAGGCGCCGCGCGCGGGATCGACCGCGAAACTGTGCACGCTGGTGAGCAGCCCCGAGCGGACGAGGAAGGTGCCGACCATCGACATCGAGAAGGCGACGACCGCGAGCATGACGGTCCATGCGCGCAGAGCGTCGCGCGTCGCGGTGACGCTGACCGAGTGGAGCAGCGCGGTAGCGGCGAGCCAGGGCATGAGCGAGGCATTCTCCACCGGGTCCCAGAACCACCAGCCGCCCCAGCCGAGCTCGTAATAGGCCCAATAGCTGCCCGCGGTGATGCCGATGGTGAGGAATATCCACGAGCCCAGCACCCAGGGGCGCATGGCGCGCGCGAAGGCGGGGCCGACGTCGCGCGTGACGAGCGCCCCAACCGCGAAGGAGAAGGCGACCGACAGCCCGACATAGCCGATGTAGAGCGTGGGCGGATGGAAGGCGAGGCCAGGGTCCTGCAGCAGCGGGTTCAGTCCCAGCCCCTGCGGCGGCGCGGGAACCAGCCGCTTGAACGGGTTGGAGACGAACAGGAGGAAGGCGAAGAAGCCGAGCGCCAGCATCGCCTGCGCCGCGAGCGTCGCGGTGAGCGTGCGCGGGTTCAAGCGCCGTTCGAACAGGCCGATGCACGCGCCGGCGAAGCCGAGCACGGTCAGCCACAGCAGCATCGACCCCTCGTGATTGCCCCAGGCGCCGCTGATCTTGTAGATCATCGGCTTGTCCGAATGGCTGTTGCGCGCGACCAGATCGACCGAGAGGTCGGTGCGCGCGAAGAGCCAGATCAGGAGAAGGAACGCCGCCAGCGTCAGCACCCCTTGCGCGACGGCGAGCGGGCGCGGCGCGATGAGCGTGGCGCCGCGCAGTTCCGCGACCCCGGCGACGACCTGCAGCGCCGCGAGCGCGGCGGCGATCCACAGCATGGCATGGCCGAGCTCGGCGATCATGCGCCTGATCCTCCCCGGTACGGGGAGGGGGACCGCCCGAAGGGGGGTGGCGGGGTAGGCGCCCTATCATCGGAGTGAACGGCCAAACGCCCTGCCCCTCCACCAGCTTCGCCGGTCCCGCTCCCCGTGCCGGGGAGGATCACTTCCTCCCCTCCACCGTTGCGGCGGCGTTCGCGGGGATGTCGCCCATCTGTGGCGGCATGTAGCGTTCGTCGTGCTTGGCGAGGATCGTGTCCGCCACGAAACCGCCGTCGGCGGTGAAGCGACCGTCGGCGACCGCGCCGGAGCCTTCGGCGAAGAGATCGGGAACGATGCCGGTGTAGCGCACGGGCAGGCTGGCGCGGCCGTCGGTCAGGACGAAGGCGATGCTGATGCCGTCGGGATCGCGCACCAGGCTGCCCTGCCGGACCATGCCGCCGACGCGCGCCTCCTGCCCGGCGGGCACCGCGGCCGCGCGCGCCTCGGCCGGCGTGTAGAAGAAGGCCGCCTGCTCGCGCAGCGCGAGGCTGGCGAGCAGACCGGCGCCGAGGACCGCGACCAGGGCCAGGATGGCGAGGACGAGCCTCTGCTGCTTGGGCTTCATGCCGGGGGGTCGCGCTCCGCCAGCAGCGCGTCCACCCGCGCCTCCGCCCCCGTCATGCGACGCCAGCTGGAGCCCAGCACGGCGAGCGCGCCGAGCGCGGTCACCGCATAGGCGGCGATCACGAAACTCCAACCATCGTGCATGGCGGACATATAGCGAAAGCCGCGAAATTGTCGAGCCGGTCAGCCCGCGGCGAGGCGGCGCAACCGCGCCTCGACCTTGGCCTCCGCCAGGATGGCGCGCATGCGCATGAGGACGATGGCGCCGAAGAACAGGCTGAACCCCACCAGCGTGAGGCCGAGCGGCCAGAGCAATGCGGGGTCGATCGCGCTGCCGCCCGCGGTGATGCTGGCGGGCTGGTGCAGGCTGTTCCACCACACCACCGATCGATTGATGATCGGCAGGTTGATCGCGCCCACCAGCGCATAGATCGCCGCGCTGCGGCTGATCGAGCCGTGCCCGCCGCCCTCGTCGTCGACCGCGTTCACGAAGGCGATGAAGCCGGCGTAGAGGAACAGGAGGACGAGCATCGAGGTCATGCGCCCGTCCCATTCCCACCAGGTGCCCCAGGTCGGTTTGCCCCAGATCGAACCGGTGGCGAGGCAGACGGCGGTGAACAGCGCGCCCGGGACCGCAATCGCGCGCGCCGCGACCCCGGCGAGCGGGTGGCGCCAGACCAGCTGCGCGAGCGCGGCGATGGCGAGCGCCGCCCAGCCGCCCATGCCGAGCCAGGCCGCGGGCACGTGCACGTAGAGGATGCGCGCGCTGTTTCCCTGCCGCGCCTCGGCCGGCACGATGGCGAGCCCGGCGTAGCTGCCGGCGAGGATGAGCGCGATGCCCCCGAGCGCCAGCCAGGGTGTGAGCGGGCGGGCGATCGCCAGGAAGCGCGCGGGGTTGGCGAAACGGTGCATGGCGTGCGCTATAGCAGCGGTGGCGCAGGGGTGAAGGGCCCCGGCCAGGTGAATCCGAGGACGACTAGCGCCCGATCAGTTTGCGCGCCATCGCGTCGGCGACGTCGCTTGCGGGGGTGTCGGTGCGGGCGCTTTCGTCCCAGATGGCGTCGAGCCGGTCGGGGATGCTCTCGATGCGCCGCTCGACCTCGGCGCGCGAGCCCTGGCCGAGATACTCCAGCGCGACGTTGATGATGCCGCCGGCGTTGATCACATAGTCGGGGGCGTAGAGGATGCCGCGCGCGTGGACCGTTGCGCCCTGCCCCGCGGTCGCGAGCTGGTTGTTGGCGCCGCCGGCGAGGATGGGCACGCGCAAGCTCGCGATGCTCTCCTCCGTCAGGATCGCGCCCAGCGCGTTGGGGCTGAGCACATCGGCCTCCACGGTCATGATCGCGGTCGAATCGACGAGTTCGGCGCCCAGTTCCTCGGCGAGGCGGCGTGCGCGCGCGAGGTCGACGTCGGCGAGCGTAAGCCGCGCGCCGTCGGCGGCGAGGCGGCGGGCGACGCCGCCGCCGACGCTGCCCACGCCCTGGATCGCGACGTGCACGCCCCTTGCCGAATCGCGGCCGAGACCGCGGCGGATGGCGGCGCGGATGCCGAGATAGACGCCGAGCGCGGTCAGCGGCCCCGGATCGCCGCCCGCC
>CBDUBN010000081.1:0-9145 GCA_965365395.1 uncultured Sphingomonas sp. | reverse complement strand
TGCCGTTCCCGGCGATCAACGTCAACGACAGCGTGACCAAGTCGAAGTTCGACAATCTATACGGTTGCAAGGAGAGCCTGGTCGACGCGATCCGCCGCGGCACCGACGTGATGCTGGCGGGCAAGGTCGCCACGGTCGCGGGCTTCGGCGACGTCGGCAAGGGTTCGGCGCAATCGCTGCGCAACGGCGGCGCGCGCGTGCTGGTGACCGAGATCGACCCCATCTGCGCGCTGCAGGCGGCGATGGAGGGTTTCGAGGTCGTGACGATGGACGAGGCGGTCAAGCGTTCGGACATCTTCGTCACCGCGACGGGCAACGCCGACGTCATCACCGCCGAGCATATGGCGGCGATGAAGAATATGGCGATCGTGTGCAACATCGGCCATTTCGACAGCGAAATCCAGATTTCGGCGCTGTCCAACTATAAATGGACCGAGGTGAAGCCGCAGGTCGACCTGGTCGAGTTTCCGGACGGCAAGCAGATCATCATCCTGTCCAAGGGCCGGCTGGTCAATCTGGGCAATGCGACGGGCCATCCGAGCTTCGTCATGTCGGCAAGCTTCACCAACCAGACGCTGGCGCAGATCGAGCTGTGGCAGCGGTCCGAGCAGTACGGCAAGGACGTCTATGTCCTGCCCAAGCATCTCGACGAGAAGGTCGCGGCGCTGCATCTGGACAAGCTGGGCGTGAAGCTGTCGCAGCTCAGCCAGAAGCAGGCGGACTATATCGGCGTGCCGGTCGAGGGGCCGTTCAAGCCGGACCACTACCGCTATTGATCGCAGCTTGCCGTGCCCCTGCGAAAGCAGGGGCCCATCCCCCGGTGCTGGACCGTAGGACGCGCTTTTGCGTTCATTGAAGGCCTCGGAGATGGATCCCCGCCTTCGCAGGGATGCGGTCTAGCGCAATCGGTGCGCCTGCCGCTTTGCCGCCTACCCGCTTTGCGCTAGGCGGCAGCATGCCGTTCGCCGCTGCCGCCATTCGATGACCATGCCCGACCAAACGACGCTCGCGCTGACCGGCGCATTGCTCGCGCTGTGGACTGCGGCGGCGGGGTGGGCGATCGTGCGTGGCCTGATGATGAGCCGCGCCGCGGCCTTTGCGCGCACGCGCGGGGTGCAGTTGTCCGCGCTGCTCGACGGTGCGCCGGCGCTGCCGCTGATGGTCCGGCCCGACGGGCGGATCGAGGGCCCCGGCACGATCGCGCCGCTGTTCGGGCTGGACGCCATGCCCGCGACGATCGACGGGCTGGGCGGCGAGGGCGCGGAAGCGATCGCGCCCGCCGACATGCGGGCGCTGATCGACCATTCGGCGCTGGCGCAGCGTACCGGCAAGGCGTTCCGGATAATCGCACGCTCCGCCAACGGCCAGCGCGCGCTGCTGATCAAGGGAGGTCCGGTGCCGCCGCAACTGGGCAGCGCCGGCACCGCGCTGTTGTGGGTGCTCGACACCAGCGAGGAGGAGGCGCGGGTCAGCCGGCTGCGCGCCAGCCGCGCCGACGCGCTGGCGGCGTTCGATGCCATTTCCGCGCTGATCGAGGCGGCGCCGTTCCCGATGTGGTTCCGCGAGAGCAACCTGCAGCTCGCGCTGGTCAACGGCGCCTATGTCCGCGCGGCCGAGGCGGGGGACGCCGCCGATGTGATCGCGCGGCAGATCGAGCTGATCGAGCCGGTTGCGGGCGTGAGCGCGCGCGACGCGGCGGCGCGCGCGGCGGATAGCGCGGCACCGATCGCGCGCGCGGTCCCCGTCACGGTGGCGGGCGCGCGGCGGATGATGCAGGTGGTGGACGTCGCCGTCGGCGATGTGGGCATCGCAGGCTATGCGCTGGACAGCCAGGAACTGGAGGAAACGCGCGCCGAATACCGGCGCTTTTCCGACGCGCGCCGGTCGATGCTCGACCAGATGAGCGCCGCTGTGGCCGAGTTCGGGCCGGACCGCAGCCTGCGGTTCGCCAACCGGCCGTTCCTGCGTCTGTTCCTGCTGGACGAGGAATATGCGGCGTCCGCGCCCGCGTTCGAGAGGGTAATCGACCGTCTGCGCGACAACGGCCGGGCGCCCGAGGTACGCGATTTCCCATCCTGGCGAGCGGAGCGGCGCGGCTGGTTCGCCGCCGCCGACCTGGTCGAGGAAAGCTGGTTGCTCCGCGACGGCACGCACCTGCGCACGGTCGCGCAGCCGACGCCCGACGGCGGGCTGCTGCTGATATTCGAGGACCGGACCGAGCAGGTGCGGCTGGCCAGCGCGCGCGACACGCTGCTGCGCGTACGCACCGCGACGTTCGACAACCTGTTCGAAGCCATCGCGGTGTTCGCGCCGGACGGCAAGCTGCACCTGTGGAACCAGCGGTTCCGCAAACTGTGGGACGTAAGCGAGGAATATCTGCTGGCGCATCCGCGCGTCGATGCGCTGATGGAGAAGCTGTCGCCGAAGTTGAAGGACCCGCGCCAGCATGGCGTGCTGCGCCAGATGATCGTCGGCGCCACGGGCGAGCGGCAGCAACGCAGCGGGCGCATCGATTTCGGCACCGGCCAGCAGTTCGATTTTTCCGCGATCCCCCTGCCGGACGGCAATGCGCTGTTCACGCTGATCGACGTCACCGACAGCCGGCGCATCGAGCGCGCCCTGCGCGAGCGGGCCGAGGCGCTGGAGGCGGCGGACCGGGTGAAGACCGATTTCCTGAGCCGCATCAGTTATGAACTGCGCACGCCGCTGACCTCCATCGGCGGGTTCGGCGAGATGCTGGCGAGCGGATATGGGGGTGCGTTGCCGGACGCCGCGCAAAGCTACGTCGCGGCGATCCTGACGTCGACCGAGGCGCTGGGACGGCAGATCGACACGGTCCTCGACCTGGCACAGAGCGAGGCGGGGACGTTGCCGCTGGAACGCAAGCCCGTCGCGCTCGACGCGCTGGTGCGCGACGCGGTCGCGGCGGCGCAGCGGCAGGCGGCCGCGCATGGCGTCGCCTTCACGGTGGACATAAAGGCGGGGCTGGGAATGATCGCGGGCGACGCGCGGCGGCTGCGCCAGGCGGTCGACCAGTTGCTGGGCAATGCGGTGGCGGCGGTCGCCGAGGCCGAGGGCGCTCGGCGCATTCTGGTCCACGGCGAGGGCGATGCGACGACCGCCCAGATCGTGGTGTCTGACAATGGGCCGGGCAGCGAGGCGAGCGGATCGCAGGCGGTCGGCGTCGCCCTGGCCAAGCAGCTGGTCGCGGCACACCACGGGCGCTGCGAGGTCATCAACCGGCCGGGCGAGGGATCGATGTTCGCGGTGTTCCTTCCCCGATGAGGCTGGCGCGATGAGGGTGGCGCGGTGATCGTCGCGCTGGACGAGGTCGCAAACGTCGGCGCGGCCATCGCGCGGGCGGCGCGGCCGGGCGATGCGATCGGGCTGGTGGGCGACCTGGGCGCGGGCAAGACGACGCTGGCGCGCGCCATCCTGAAAGCGATGGGCCTGGCAGGCGAGGCGCCGAGCCCGAGCTTCGCGATCGTACAGCCCTATGGTGTGCCCGAGGTGGCGATGCCCGTACTGCACGTCGATCTGTACCGGATCGGGAACCCGTGCGAGATCGCCGAACTGGGGCTGGAAGAGTTTCGCGCGGACCACCTGATGCTGGTCGAATGGCCCGAGCGGCTGGGGACGCGGTGGCCCGACATGCTGTGGCTGCGGATAGGTTTCGCGGGCGAGGGCGCGCGTGTCTTGACAGCCGAGGTGCCGCCCGCTTGGGGGCGGCGATGGCCCTTTCCAGCATGATCCCGCCTGCGGGAACCGACGATTTCCTGCGCGGTGCCGGATGGGGAGGCGCGCAGGTCGCGCCGCTTGCCGGCGATGCGTCGTTCCGGCGTTATTTCCGGGTAACGCGCGGGTCCGAGGCCGCGGTGCTGATGGATGCGCCGCCGCCGCACGAGGATGTGCGGCCGTTCCTGCGCGTGGGCGAGCATCTGCGGAAGCTGGGGCTGGCCGTGCCGCGCATCCACCACCGCGACGAGGCGCGCGGGCTGTTGCTGATCGAGGATTTCGGGTCGGACCGGATGCGCGAGGCGCTGGATGCGGCGCCGGAGCGCGAGGCCGAGCTCTACGCCGGAGCGGTCGCGGTGCTGGCGCGGCTGCATGGGCATCCGCCGCTGGCGGGGCTGGCGGCGCATGGGCTGGATGCGTGGCTGGGTGAGCTGGAGCTGTTCATCGACTGGTACGGACCGGCGGCGGGGCTGAGCCTCGATCGCGCGACTTTCCTCGAGGCGTGGCGCGCCGTGCTGGCGCCGGTGGATGCGGACGGGATCGCGCGGGTGACGGTGCTGCGCGATTTCCACGCCGAGAATGTCATGTTGCTGGCCGGACGTGGAGGCGTGGCGGCGTTCGGTCTGCTGGATTTCCAGGACGCGTGCGCGGGGCATCCCGCCTATGATCTCGCGTCCATCCTGGAGGATGCGCGGCGCGACGTGTCGCCCGACATAGAGCGCGCGATGATCGACGCCTATGTGGCGCAGACCGGGCGCGACGCGGCGTTCGAGCGCGCCTATTGGTCGCTCGCGGCGCAGCGCAACACGCGCATCCTGGGCGTGTTCTGCCGCCTGTGGAAGCGCGACGGGAAGCCGGGATACCGCGCGTTCCAGCCGCGCATGTGGGGCCTGCTGGAGCGCGACCTGGCGCGGGCGGAGCTGGAACCGGTGCGGGTCTGGTTCGACGCGCATGTGCCGGCTGGCGCGCGCGCGGCGCACTGGATCGACGCGGGATCGTGAGCGCGGCGATCGGGAGCGCGATGGTAATGGCCGCGGGGCTGGGCAAGCGCATGCGCCCGCTGACCGCGACCCGGCCCAAGCCGCTGGTGCGTGTGGCGGGACGACCGCTGATCGACCATGCGCTGGAGCGGATCGCGGATGCCGGGATCGGCCATGTCGTGGTCAACGTGCACTATCTGGCCGATGCGCTTGAGGCGCATCTGCGCGGGCGCGCATGGCCGTTCGCGGTCGATATATCCGACGAGCGCGCGGCCCTGCTCGAAACGGGCGGCGGTCTGGTCGCGGCGCAGCATCTGCTGCGCGGCGATCCCGTGCTGTGCGCGAACAGCGACAATATCTGGACCGATGGCCCGGTGAACGCGATCCGCCACCTCGGCGAGCGCTGGGACGACGCGGCGATGGACGCGCTACTGCTGCTGGTGCCGCAGGCGCGCGCGACGGGGCATGGCGGGCGCGGCGATTTCCACATGAGCAAGACCGGGCGGCTGACGCGGCGGCGCAGCGGGCGCGTGGCGCCGTTCGTGTTCACCGGCGTGCAGCTGCTGTCGCGCCGCCTGCTGCGCGACGCGCCCGACGGTGCTTTTTCAACGAACCTGTTGTGGGACCGCGCGATCGCCGAGGGGCGGTTGTTCGGCCTGTCGCACGGCGGGCAATGGTTCGATGTCGGCACCCCGGCGGCGATCCCGGTGGTCGAGGCGGCGCTGGGGCATGGTTGAGCGCGGCGCGAAGCCGTCGGTCTATACCGTGCCCGTCGACCGCGCGTTCGCCGACGCGCTGGTGGCGGGCGTGATGCGGATGCACGGCGGAGAGCCGCTGGCGTTGCCGGCGGGGATGCTGCTCCTCCCCAACAACCGCGCGGTGACGGCGGTGCGCGATGCGTTCATCCGGCACAGCGGCGGCGCGCTGCTGCTGCCGCGGCTGGTGGTGCTGGGCGACGAGGATCTGGACGAGAGCGTCGGCGCGGCGCTCGACCGCATCGATGGCGACGAGGAGGCGCCGCCGCCGGCGATACGCCCCATGCGGCGGCGCTTCATGCTCGCGCAGGCGATCCTGGCGGAGCGGCCCGAGACGGCGGTGGGCGAGGCGCTGCGGCTGGCGGACGGGCTGGGCCGGGTGTTCGATGCGCTCGCCATCGAGGAGGTGCCGCTGAGCGCGCTGACGGCGCTGGAGAGCGACGGCGGGCTGGCGGGGCATTGGGAGCAGGCGTTCGCGCTGCTGCAGCGGCTGGCGGCGCGCTGGCCCGCGATGTTGCAGGGCGACGGCGTGATCGACCGCGCGCAGCGGCGCAACCTGGTGTATGGCGCGACCGCGCGGCGCTGGCGTGAAGCGGGACTGCCGGTACCGTTCGTGGTCGCAGCGGGCATCACCAGCACCGCGCCTGCGATCGCACGGCTGCTGCGCGCGGTTGCCTTCGCGCAGGGCGGCGCGGTGGTGCTGCCGCACCTCGATGCCGCGATGCCGGACGCGTGGTGGGACGCGCTGGGCACCGATCCCGCGAGGAACGAGGAGGGCGCGCGGCCGCCGCTCGACAGCCATCCCTATCTGCACTTGAAGCTGTTGCTCGACCGGATGGGGGTCGCGCGCGAGGAGGTGATGGACTGGCCGGATGGCGGGGGCGCAGCGGGTTCCGGTGGGGGACCGGCCAGCCGCCGCGCGCTGGTGCGCAATCTGTTCGCGCCCGCGGCGTTCACGGCCGACTGGGCAAGCCTGCGCAAGCCCGAGCGTGCGGCCGACGGCATCCGCCTGGTCGAGTGCGCCAATGCGGGCGAGGAGGCGATGGCCATCGCGCTCGCCATGCGCGAGGTGCTGGAGACGCCGGGACGCACCGCGGCGCTCGTCACCCCCGACCGCGCGATCGCGACGCGGGTGGCGGGGCATCTCGCGCGCTGGGGCATCGTCGCCGACGACAGCGCGGGGCAGCCGCTGACGACGACACCGGCGGGCGAGCTGCTGCTCGCGCTGGCGGACGCGGCGGCGAGCGATTTCGCACCGGTCGAGCTGATCGCGCTGTTGTCCCACCCCTATGTCGCGACCGAGGCGCGGCTGCCGTGGCTCGACAGGGTGCGCGAGCTCGACCTGGCGCTGCGCGGGCCGCGGCCGGCGGCGGGCCTCGCTATGCTCGATGCGTTGCTGCGCGGCCGCGTGGCTGAAGCGAAGGCGGGAACGCGCGAGCATGCGGCGCGCGCCGAGCTGCACCGCTGGTGGTCGGGCGCGGTGATGCCGATGCTGTCGACGCTGTCGCTGCGCTTCGCCGGCGGGGCGGCGGTAGACCTGGCCACGATGCTGGCGACGCTGCGCGAGACGCTGAGCGCGCTTGCCGAGGCGCGGTTGTGGACGGGTGTGGCGGGACGCGCGCTGGCCGCGCTGTTCGAGGCGGTGGAGCGCGATGCGGGGGAGATCGGCGCGCCGATCGACCCGCGCGAGCTCGTCCCGCTGCTGTCGGGCCTGATGCGCGATGTCGCGGTGCGGCCGCCGCAGGGCGGGCACCCGCGCCTGTTCATCTGGGGCCTGATCGAGGCGCGCCTGCAGCGCGCGGATCGCATGATCCTGGCCGGGCTGAACGAGGGGCAATGGCCGCAGCCGCCGTCGCCCGACCCGTGGCTGGCGCCGATGATGCGGCGGCGACTGGGCCTGCCGGGGATCGACCGTCCGTCGGGCCTGGCGGCGCACGACTTCGCCTCGGCGCTGGGCGCGGACGAGGTGCTGATCACCCGCGCGGCGCGGCAGGGCACGTCGCCGACGGTGGCGTCGCGGCTGTTGCTGCGGTTGCAGGCGCTGGTCGGCGAACAGGCGACCCTGGCAGATAGCGCGCGCTATGCCGCGCTCGCCGACTCGCTCGACCGCTGCGACACGCCGCGGCCCGTCGCGCGGCCCGCGCCCGCACCGCCGGCAGAGCGGCGCCCGCGCAAGCTGAGCGTGACCGAGGTCGACACGCTGCTTGCCGACCCGTTCGCCTTCTACATGCGCAGTGCGCTGGCGCTGCGCCCGCTCGACGGACTGGATGCGGAGCCGACGCCGGCGTGGCGCGGCACGCTGGTCCACGACGTGCTCGAACGCTGGTTGAAAGCTGGGCCGCAAAGCGTCGACGCGGTCGATGCCCTGCTCGACGAGGCGCTGGAGCGGCCGAGCATCAGCCCGGTCCTGCGCGCGCTGTGGGCGCCGCGGCTTCGCTCCGCGCTGCGCTGGGCGGTGGAGGAAATGGTCGGTGCCGCCAATGCGAGCGGGCGGCGGGCGATCGTCGCGGCTTCCGAGGCGCGCGGGTCGGTCGAGGTGGACGGCATAGTGCTGAGCGGCAAGGCGGACCGTATCGACCGGCTGGCCGACGGCGGCCTGGCGGTGATCGATTACAAGACGGGGAGCAGCCCGGCCAAGCGATCGGTCGACAGCCTGTTCGCGCTGCAACTGGGGCTGATCGCGATGATGGCCGAGGACGGCGCGTTCGCCGAGACGGGCGGCACGGTCCAGGCGTTCGAATATTGGCGTACCAACCGCCAGCCGAAGGGCGATGGGTTCGGCTGGATCGATACGCCCTTCCTGAAGAAGGAGGCACGCGTCGAAGCGGCCAATTTCGTAGGCCTGGCGCGCGATCGGCTGCGCGAGGGGATAGCGCGCTGGCTGAACGGGGACGAGCCGTTCCGCGCGAAGCTGGCGCCCGAGTTCGCGCCCTATGCCGATTATGACCAGCTGATGCGGCTGGAAGAATGGTTCGGACGCGAGGGCGCGGGCGCATGAACGGGACACCGACCCTGTTGTCGACCGAGCAGAAGCGCGGCGCACACCCGCGCGATCATGCCTGGATGTCCGCGAGCGCGGGCACGGGCAAGACGCAGGTACTGACCGCGCGGATCAAGCGGTTGCTGCTGCAGGGCGTGCCGCCGCACGCGATCCTGGCGATCACCTTCACGCGCGCGGGCGCGGCGGAAATGGCGCGGCGGGTGCGGCGCGACCTTGCGGGCTGGGTGCGGATGGATGCGCGCGCGCTGGCCAAGGAATTGCACGCGATCGGCGACGAGGCGCATGACGATCCGGCGCGGATCGCGCACGCGCGCACGCTGTTCGCGAACGTGATCGACGCCCCGGGTGGCGGCCTCGCCGTGCAGACGATCCACAGTTTCTGCCAGGCGTTGCTGACCGCCTTTCCCGAGGAAGCGGGCCTGGCGCCGGGTTTCCGGGCGATGGACGAGGCCGAGCAGGCGGCGCTGCGCGGCGAAGTGATCGCCGACTTCGTGGCGCATGCCGAACGGCACGACCCCGCGTTGCGCGCGCGCATCGCCGAGCTGGCGACCCGGTTCGACGAGGGCACGCTGCGCGGCTACCTCTACCGCTGCGCCGCGGCGGGGCCCGCGCTCGATGCGCTGCCGGCGGGGGTGCAGCCGTGGCTGCGGGGCGCGTTCGGATTGCCGACGAGC
>CBDUBN010000080.1:0-9213 GCA_965365395.1 uncultured Sphingomonas sp. | reverse complement strand
GCGGGCCCCGCCGGGCCGGTGGCGCCGATCGGACCCGCAGGGCCGATGGGACCCGCAGGACCCACCGGACCGCCGATGGCGGCGGCCGCGATCAGCGACTGCACCTGGCCAAGATTGACGGCGTCTGTCGCCAGCGTTCCAGCGGCGACGTTGACCAGCTGCCGCTCGGCACCGACGCTGCCGAAGGAAATCGTGTTTCCACGACTGTTCGAGCTGCCCGCACCGATTGATACAGCGCCATCGATACCGCTCAAAACTGTCGCGCCATTACCTATCGCAATGCTGTCGATCGATCCGGCATTCGCGAGCCTACCGAAGGCGATAGCTTGGTTGCCGCTAGCCCGGCTGCCCGCACCGATGGCGATACTTGATAGCCCGGAGGCAATGTTAAACGACACGCCGTTGCTATTGTCGAAGGAGCCGATCGCAATGGCACCGGCGGCATTGGCGGCGTTGTTCGACCCAATTGCAAGCGAGCGATCGGCATTGGCTTGCGTCTGACCTCCTAGTGCAAGGCTGTTCGCGCCCAGCGCCCGCGCAAGATAGCCCGATGCGGTGGCTGTCAGGCCGGTGGCCGAAGCCCTGTGACCAACCGCCGTGGTAAAGGCGGCGGATGCTGTTGCCTCGTCGCCGATCGCCACGGCGGATGTTCCGCCGCTGCTCGCGATCCGACCGATCGCGATGCCACCGGCTTGGCTGGCGCTGGCATTCAGGCCCACGACGGTGGACCCCAACCCCGTCGCCGTGGCGCCGCCGCCGAGTGCCGTCGATCCATCGACCGCCGCGCGCGCATCGCGCCCGAAAGCCGCCGCGTCTTCGCCGTCAGCTTCGCTAGAAGTACCGACAGCGATCGCCCCGATCCCGGTAGCGTCGGTCAGTTGGCCAATCGCGATCGCGCCCGCGAACGTGGCCTCGGCCTGCGCCCCGATGGCGACGCTGCCGCTGCCGCTGGCGACCGTATCCGAACCCAGCGCCGTCGCGTTGGCACCTGTCGCGGCGGCATCGTCGCCGACCGCGGTCGTCAGCTGCTGTGTCGCCTCCGAGCCCGTACCAATGGCGATCGCCCGGGCACCGGACGCCGCCGCACTCGCGCCTACCGCGATCGTGGCGATGCCGCTCGCCTGCGCGTCGGAACCGAGTGCGGTGCTGCCGCTCCCTGTCGCGTCGGCCGAGGTGCCGACGGCCGTCGCATTGATGTTCGCGCCGCCGAGCGTGTTGCCGGCACGGCTGCCCTGGCCCAATGCCACGCTGCGGTTGGTGAGCGCGACGGCGTCCTGGCCAAAGGCGGCGCTGCCCGAGCCTTGCGCGCCGGAGCCCGAGCCGACCGACGTGCCATTCGTGCCGAAGGCTTGCGCGGCATAGCCGACCACGGTCGAGTTGCTGGTGTTCGCGATGGCGTCGGAGCCGATCGCGGTCGACTGGACGCCCACCGCCTGCGCGTCCGATCCCACGGCCGTGGTGTCGGCCGCCGCGGCCCGGGCCAGCGATCCCACCGCGGTCGCGTCGGCCGCGGTCGCAGCGCTGAGCCCGCCGACCGCGGTCGTGCGCGCGCCGTTCGCATTGGCGGCAAAGCCGCAGGCCAGTACGCTCGGCCCACCCGTCGCGGTTGCGCCCGATGGTCCCGGCGCCTCGTCCTCGCACACCGTCTGCGCGGCCGCCGGTGCCGGCAGCGCCATGAAGAGGAGCAGCGCGCTCGATCCGAGCAGCGCCGACTTGCGCGGCGACATGCCGCCGAATGCCCCTTGTCCCGTCATCCCCTATATCCTTCACGCTTCGCCCGGCAGCCGCCCAACGGGTGCGGGAACTGGCGCGAAAGGTCGCAAAGCCGCGCGACGGCCGCGCCACCGGTTCGGGTGGGGGCCGGCCCACATGTTCCGGTGGGCCGACGGCGGCGCGGCGGGCGCGCGGGCCGCGTTTCCCACATGATCCGGTGGTGGTGGGGCCACGTCGAAGCGGTTAGAGCCTGCGTTCCGCCAAGGAGGGAGCGCCGCCCGTGATCCGTGTCGCCATCGTCGAGGACGACCCCGTGCTCAGCGCCCGGTTCGCCGATGCGATCAACGCAACCGACGGCATGCTCGTCGTGGCCACCGCCGCCAACGTGGCGGCGGGGATCGGCGTCGTCGACGCGGGCGGATACGAGGTGCTGCTGTGCGACCTGGGCCTTCCCGACGGCAGCGGCATCACGCTCATCGCCAAGGAGGCGTCGAAGGGCCGCGACACCGACATTCTGGTCATCACGCAGTTCGCCGACCAGCAGAAGGTGCTGGACAGCATCCGCGCCGGCGCGCGCGGTTACCTTCTGAAGGACCAGACGCTCGCGTCGTGCATCGACGCCATAACGGAGATCCGGCGCGGCGGCTCGCCCATCTCCCCCGTGATCGCCCGCCGGATCATGGACCAGATGGTGACCGAACGGCCCGCGGCCGCGCCGCCTCCCGTATCGCCCCTGTCCGAGCGCGAGACCGAGGTGCTGAACATGCTGGCGCGCGGCTTTTCCTACGCCGAATGCGGCGACATCCTGCACGTCTCGCTCAACACGATCGGCTTTCATGTCAAGAACATCTACCGTAAGCTGGAGGTGAACAGCCGGGCGGAGGCATTGTTTGAAGCGGGCAGCCAGGGCCTCATCGCGCGTCCTTAGGGCTGCGTGCCGGTGACCGTCGGTCTGCGCGCCGGTCTGCGCGTCGCTCTGCTGTTCCTGCTCGCGATCGTCGCCGGATCCGCGAACGGGGCTACGCCCAATGCCGCGCAGGTCGCGCGCTATGGCGGCGCCCCGGTGCTGCGGTTCGTCGATGCCGACTTCGCGCGCGCGGACAGCCGCACGCCGCCGGTCTCGGGATGGGAACGCGCGCCCGTCGGACGATCGCATAGTTTCGAATCGATGGGCCGGACCAGCAGCACGAAGACCCTGTGGGTCCGCCTGACCTTCGACCGCAGCCGGCTCGGCGATGGCGCGCAGGCGCTCTATGCCGAAAACAACCACGAGCGATTCGTCGCCTATCTCAACGGGCGCGAGATATTCCGCACCTTCACCGAGGGCGATACGCGCGCCCTGGGCTGGTACCGGCCCTATCTCGCCGGCCTGCCCGACGACGCCCTGCGCGCGGGCATGAACACCGTCCTCATCCGCATCGAGAGCAATTACGATCTGGTCAGCGGGAATTTTCGCATAGGCTCCGCCGCCGCGCTGCAGCCGCTCTACGCCAGCCGCACCTTCTGGCGGATAACCGGCGTGCAGGCCGCCAATTTCTCCATGCTCGTCGCGGTGGTCGCGGCCTTCGTCTTCTGGCTCTCGCGGCGCAGGGATATCGAACTCCTGGTCGTTTCCTTCCTCGGCGTCGCCTGGTTCGCGCGCAACTATAATTTCACGGCGACCGAGGCGCCCTTCGCCGTCGTGCCCTTCAAGCTGATGACCTATTACACCGTCTACCCGGCGATGGCGGCGAGTCTGGCTTTCTGTCTTGTTTTCGCCCGTGTCGCGCATTGGCAGCGACATACGGTCATCCTCGCCGCGATGGGGGTGTTGCTGTGCCTGTCGCGCCTGCTGACGGTCGATACGCGGCTGGTCGCGGATTTCGGCAGCGACACCATCGGCAACGTCCTGACGATGGGCTGCGCCGCCTATACGCTCGCGCTCCTGCTGCGCCACTGGTGGCACAACGGCAGCACGACCGCGCTGTGGCTGACGGCCGCCCTGCTCGGCGTCATCGCCGGGACCGCGCACGACATCGGCCGCCTGTGGGACGTACGCTGGTGGGACGGCCTGGGTTTCTACCTCCAGCCCTATATCGGCAGCATATTCTGCCTCGTGATGCTGCTGGCGTTCGGAGTCCGCGCCTATCGGGCCTTCGCGGGCATCGAGAGCATCAACGCGGTCCTCGAAACCCGCATCGCGGATGCCCGCAGCGAACTCGAACGAAGCGAGGCGGAGCGACGCGGACTGGAGGTCGAACGCGCACTGGTCGGCGAACGCGAGCGGATCATGCGCGAGATGCACGACGGCATCGGATCCAACCTCGTGGCGGCGATCACGGTCGCGGAGCGCAAGGACCATCCGCCCGAAACCGTCAGGATACTGCGCCGCGCGCTGTTCGACCTCAAGCTGACGGTGGATTCGCTCGAACCGTTCCGCGGCGATATCGTCGCGCTGCTTGGCAATTTCCGTCACCGCGCCGAACCCGACCTGGTGGCCGCGGGCATCACCAGCCGCTGGCTGGTGGAACCGTGCGCACGGCTCGATTGGCTCGACGCCGCGAACGCGCTCCACGTGCTTCGCATCTTCCAGGAGGCGCTCGCGAACACGCTGCTGCACGCCAACGCCAGCCGCATCACCCTGTCGTGCGCGGAAGGCAGCTGGGAGGATCGCGCGGTCGTGATCACGTCGCTCACGGACGACGGCCGCGGATTCGAGCAGGAAGCGCTCGCGCGCCATCGCGGCGGGCTCGACAATATGCGCCAACGCGCAGCGGCGATCGAGGCGAGCTTCGCCTGCGTCAGCGCGCCGGCACGCGGCACGACCATCATGCTGGCGCTTCCCATCGTGCGGGGCGTCTCGACCTGAGCCGGCCCGCCTGCCCTGCCACCGTCCGCGGCGCGATGCGTCGAATGCGGGCGATCAATCCGGCGCGATCGTCTCCAGCAATCTCTCGAGCGCCGCTATCCTTTCCTGGGGGTCCCCGATGCTCGTCTTCAGGAGATAGCGGTCGCCCGACGCCTCGAGGCCGGCATCGCTCCAGCCTGCGATCGACGTGCCCGGTGCGGGGGTCAGCGCGATCGCCGCCGGACCGGCATCGATGCGGCGGATGCCGAGCTGCCGGGCGAGCAGGCGCAGGCGGGTGGCGGCGAGCAATTGCCCGGCGGCCTCCGGCAGGGTGCCGAAGCGGTCGCCCAGCTCCTCTTCGAGCATGTCGACCTCCGCAGGCGCGCGCAGTCGGGCGAGCCGGCTGTACAGCTGCACGCGCAGATCGGCATCGGGCAGCCAGCTCTCCGGCAGGCATCCCTCGAACCCGATCCGCACATCGGGCTGCCAATCGTCGATCCGCTCGCCGCGCGCGGTGCGCAGCGCGGCCTCGAGCAGATGCTGGTAGAGATCGACGCCGATCAGCCGCATGTGCCCCGTCTGGCTTTCACCCAGAAGGTCGCCCGCGCCGCGCAGGTCGAGGTCGCGCGCGCTGATGCTGAACCCGGCGCCCAGCCGGTCGAACGCCTGCAGCGTGCGCAGCCGTTTCAGCGTCGCTTCGGCGATGCTCGCCTCCCCGTCGGTCAGCAGCAATATCTGTCCGCGCCGGTTGCCGCGCCCGACGCGCCCGCGCAGCTGGTGCAGCTGCGACAGGCCGAAGCGGTCGGCGCGCCAGACGATCATCGTATTGGCGCGCGGTACGTCGAGCCCGGCTTCGATGATGTTGGTCGCGAGCAGCACATCGCCGCGTCCGGCGGCGAAATCGGTCATCGCGGTGTCGAGCTCGCCCGCCGGCATCTTGCCATGCACCTCCACGATCTCCCCTTCGGGAAGCAGATTGGCGAGGCGCGCTGCGATGCCCTCCATATCCTCGATACGCGGCACGACGACGAAGCTTTGCCCGCGCCGCGCGCGTTCGCGCAGCAATGCGGTGCGCACATGCGCGTCGTTCCAGCTTTCCACGACGGTCCGGATGGGCTGCCGCCGCGCTGGCGGGGTGGCGATGATCGACATCTGCTGCAGACCCACCAGCGCCGATTGCAGCGTGCGCGGGATCGGGGTCGCCGACAGGATCAGCATATGCCCGTCGTGCAAGCCGCGCAGCCGCGCCTTGTCCGCGGCGCCGAAACGCTGCTCCTCGTCGATCACCACGAGCGCAAGATCGCGGTAGGCCACGCCCCTGGCCGCGACGGCCGCGGTGCCGACGACAATGTGGATCGAACCGTCGGCCAGCCCGGCCTTGACGGCTTTCTTCTCCGCCGCGGTCGACAGGCGAGACAGGCCGGCGACCGCGATGCCCGTGCCCTCGAACCGCCGCTCGAACAGCGCCAGATGCTGGCGCACCAGCACGGTGGTCGGCGCGGCGATCGCGACCTGGCCACCCGCCAGCGCGACCATCGCCGCCGCGCGCAACGCGACCTCCGTCTTGCCGTAACCCACGTCGCCGATCACGAGCCGGTCCATCGGCTTGCCCGAGGCAAGGTCGTCGCGCACCGCGGCGATGGCCCGTGCCTGGTCGGGCGTTTCGGTGAAGGCGAAGCCGCTCGCGAAACTCTCGTAGGCGGCCGGGTCGGGTTCGATGGGCGGGAGCGTGCGGGCGTCGCGCTCGATCGACAGTGCGACCAGCGCCTGTGCGGTCTCCTTCAACGCCGCGTCGATGCCCTGCCGCCGCTTCACCCAGGACGAACCGTCCAATCTGTCGAGCGTGACCGCGTCCGCGTCGCCGCCGTAGCGCCAGATGCGGTTCGCTTCGCGCGCCGCGACCAGCCGGCGCGTGCCGCCCGCGAACTCCAGTTCGACGCCGTCGCCTGCGCCTCCTTCGTCGCCCGGTAGTGGCGCGATCCCGCACAGCCGCGCGATGCCATGATCTTCGTGCACGACCACGTCGCCGACGTGCAGTTCGGCGTGCTCCTGGAATGCCGGAGCGCCGGATGACTGGGTGGCCGTGTCCAGCACGGCGCGGCTGCCCAGCAGGTCGGCGGCGGCGACGACGAGCGTGTCTTGGATGCGAAAACCGGCGTCGGCCGGCGCCTCTACCGCCAGCAGCCTGGCCGTCGCGGAGTCCAGCGCATCCCAGCTTGCCAGCGTCTCGACCGCCTGCCCCAGCCGGCGCGCGATGCGCGGCCGCAGGAAGCGAAGGTCGCGCGCCGATCCCGCCACGACCAGCCGGCCGCCATCGTCGAGCACCGGCGTGGCGGCCCGCGCGAGCGCGGCGAGCGGCGAACGCGTCTCGACGAAGCGCGCGACCGCTACGGCATCATCCGCGCTCCAGTCCGGTTGCCGCCATGCCTGCGCCGCCGCGGCCCAGTCGGCGGTCTGCACCACCGTGCGTGGCGCGCGCCCGAAACGCGCGGCGTCCTTGGCGAGCGCTAGGAAGCCTCGCCGCCGCGCGGCCACGGCCGGCTCCTCGATCAGCGTGGCGGGCGCGAGATGGTCGAGCAGCGGGCCGCCGCCGGTGCCGTCGGGTTCCGCCGCGCGGCCGATCTCGACCGCGTCCAGCTCCTCCAGCGTGCGCTGGTCGATGGGGTCGTAGCTGCGGATGGCGACGATACGGCCATCGGCCACCTCGACCCGCACCGGCGCGGGCGCATCCGCCGGGAACAGGTCGATCACACCGCCGCGCACGGCGACCTCGCCGGGTTCGTCGATGCGGTCGTCGACCATATAGCCGCGGGCGACGCAGACCTCTTCGAACGTCTCCAGATCGATCGGCTCGCCGCGCGTCAGGACGGGCGGGCTCGCGGCATAGGCGTCGCGCGGCGCGAACGCCTGCGCCGTCGCTTCCGCGGCGGTGACGCACAGCAGCGGTGTTGTGTCGGCGGCTTCGCGCCAGCCATGGAGGCGGCGCAGGGCGGCGACGCGCAAGCCGGCGTTGGCGGGGGAGGAGGGCGCGTCGTCTCCCGGCAGCGCATCGCTCGCGGGCAGATGCAGGACGCACGCCTCGGGCAGCAGGCAGCGCAGCATCTCGTACAATCTGAGCGCGCGCACATCGTCCGCCGCGACATAGAGGATCGGACCCTCGCCCGCCTGCTCGGCCAGGCGCACGGCGGTACGGAAGAGCGGCAGGGCGTCGCTCGCGCGCTGTGGCGACGGCGCGGGCGATGCCGCCGTCTGGTCGGCGGGCGGCGTGGTCTGTTGCAGCATGGATAGAGCCGTCGATGAAAGGGGCGGCGCGGGGAGGTGCGCAGGCAGGCATAGCGGTCCGGACGGGCAAGGGTTCCCAGGAGCGGCCGCATGGTGGCGGGCCTATTGCGCAACCTATCGCCCCCGCCCCGGTTTGGACCCCGATGGATAGCCCGCATCTCGATCCCGGTGGCGCGCAGGGGCTGGCCATCGACGCGCCGCCCATGACGACACCACCGGCCCGATCGCGGCATTGGCGGCCCAGGCGCGCCCTGCTGACACGGAGCGCACGCGAATGGGCGCACGGCCGCGAGATCGCCGCGCGTTGCGCCGCGCAAGGGGTTGAAATCGTCGAGCTGCCGTCGGACCGGCTGGGGGTGCCGCCGGATGCGCCCTATGCTTTTGCCAAATCGACGCTGGCCATCACCGTCGCGTCTGCCTCGAAGCTGCGCCTGCAACCCATCGCGCCCTCGGCCGACTGGCGGCTCGATCTGGCCGAAGGATGCCCTGCGCATTGCAGCTACTGCTATCTCGCCGGATCGCTGAAGGGCGCGCCGCTCGTGCGCGTCTACGCCAACCTGCCCGAGATATTCGACGCCGCCGCCGCGCACCTCGGCCAGGGGCGCATCACCTCGCGTTCCATCCATCGCGCGGCGGAGGGCACCACCTATGAATGTTCCTGTTATACCGATCCGCTGGGCATCGAGCATCTGACCGGCTCGCTGGCCGCCGCCGTGGGGCATTTCGGTTCGTGGGGGGCCGATGCGCAACTGCGCTTCACGACCAAATTCGACGCGGTGGCACCGCTGCTCGGCCTCGCGCACAACCGCCGCACGCGGATGCGCGCATCGCTCAATCCGCCGCTGTTCGCCCGCTACGAAGGGGGCACCGCGCCCGTCGCCGCACGCCTGGCGGCGATGCGGGCGATGGCCGACGCCGGCTACCCGATCGGGCTGACGGTCGCGCCGATCATCGCCGCGTCCGGCTGGCGCGAGGCTTATGGCGCGCTGTTCGAGCGCGCCGCGCGCGCATTGCGCGGCACACACGATCTCGACGTTACCGTCGAGCTCATCACCCACCGCTTCACCGCGGGCTCCAAAGCGGTGCTGCAGAGCTGGTATCCCGGCTCCGGCCTCGACATGAGCAGCGAGCGCCGTACCGAGAAACGCACGAAGTTCGGCGCCGTCAAGCAGGTGTACGACAAGCCGACCATGCGCGAATTGCGCGATTTCTTCGAAAGCGCGGTGGCCGCCACCCTGCCGCAGGCGCGGCTGCTCTACTGGACCTGACACCGGCGCTGCCGCGCGGCTTGCCGCTTGTTTTCGACGCTGCCCGCTGATAACTGCCCCCGCGGAACGCCGCTTTAGCTCAGTTGGTAGAGCATCGCATTCGTAATGCGGGGGTCACAGGTT
>CBDUBN010000079.1:0-9289 GCA_965365395.1 uncultured Sphingomonas sp. | reverse complement strand
CCCGCCGGCTGCATCAACCCACCGACGCCCACGCCGTGGATGGTCCAACGCCCATCGTCGTCCCGCGCAATATCGCTACCCATCGCCCGCATCGCCGCCGCCGTCGCCAGCACATCCTCGCCCTCGAGCAGGCCGGTAACGCGGCTCTCCCCGACCGCCAGCGCAGACAGTATCAGCGCGCGGTGGCTGATCGATTTGTCGCCGGGCACGCGCACGGTACCGCGCAAGGGGCCAGCGGCGCGGAAGCTGGCGGGTCGGGGGAGGGCGGCGTCGGATGGGGCGGGCGCGGTCATGCCCGCTCCACTAGCAGCGCGGCGCCGTTTTGACAGCCGCCCGCCACTCTGGCATTGGCGCGCCAGATTCGTCGCCGCGCGGGCTTCCCAGCGCCGACGGCCCGCTTCCTCTACCCGAGTATGCCAGACCATGATCAAGCCTGAATGGGGCACCAAGCGCAGCTGTCCCAAATGCGCCACGCGTTTCTACGACCTCCAGAAGGAGGACCCCGTCTCCTGCATCAATTGCGGCTATGCCTGGAACCCGGACCCGGTGCTGAAATCCAAGCAGCCGATGCCCTATGAGCAGCTGAAGCCCGGCAATGTCGAGCCGGAGGCCGAAACCGCGGACGCGACCGCCGATCTCGATCTCGACGTCGATGTCGACGACGACAATGTCTCGCCCGACAACGACGTCGATCTGGGCGGCGACGACGATCTGGGCGTGGAAACCACCGACGAGGATCTGCCGGAGAACTGATCCGCGCTTGCAATCGGCCCGCGCTCTCGTTTAAGGCGCGCGCCTGCCGCGGGTTGCCGCGAGCGGAACGGGCGCCGCCGCGGCGCGAATTGGTACGGGGCCTTAGCTCAGCTGGGAGAGCGCCTGCATGGCATGCAGGAGGTCAGCGGTTCGATCCCGCTAGGCTCCACCATTTTGCACAACCCATCCTCCGGGGGAGGGTGGGTTCTGCGAAATCCCAAGCCGAAGGCGCGGGAGGCGACACAGGCCAACCTCGATCCGTCCGGGGACGATTTCCCAAAAAATTCCCGAAGCGGCAGCGAAGGGGCCCCTCCGCGCCAGTGCCGCACGGTTCGCCCTTTTCAAGGGAACCCTAGCGCTCATCTCCCGCCGCGCGCCTCGCTGCTGCCCGCACGAGCCGCGCCCGCATCGTCAGGCGGAACGCCGCGCCGATGTCGCCGTCCTCGACCGCGAAGCCGCAGCGCCGCGCCATGGCGGCCAGCGCCGCATGGTCGGGTGCGTGCGGCAGCATCCGGGGATCGATCGTCCCGTCCGCGATCGCGCGCAGGAAATCGAGCGCGGGCTGCAGGTCGCGCGCGCTCATCCGGCCTCCGGCACGGCCAGCGCATCCAGCGCGATCAGCACGCTGGCGGTCGTGAACACCCGCCGCCGGTCGAACGCGGGCGCGGCATCGGGGCTGCGCTCGATCCGGTCCGGGTTGGGGAACAGCAGCGCCGCGCCCGCGGGCCAGCTGCCGTCGTCGAGCTGCGTGCGCGCCAGCATCGCGCCCATCTGCCGCGCCCGCGCGCGATCCCCGGCGTCCCCGCGCAGCAGGATGGTGATCAGCCAGGCGCGATCGAAGGCGGAAGGGCAAGCGTCCTCCGCAGTGCGGGCCCAACGGACCGCACCCGCAACCGCGCCGGTATCACGTCCCAACGCCGCCACCGCCAGCGCGGTGCAAAAGGCGTCGTCCCGCCACCAATAGGCGGCCCAGCGGCCATCGGGTTGCTGCGCGCCGCGCAGACGGGCGAGCAGCTCGGGCCCGCCGCGCCAGGCGACGTTGGCGGTGACGCACATATGCTCCTGCCGCCATCCCGCCTCGCTGTCGAAACGGCCGGCAAAGGCGAGCGGCGTCGCGGGGGCATAGGTCGACACCCCGCCGCCCGGCAGGGCATGCGTCGCCAGGAACGCCTCGGCCCGGGCCATTGCCGCCGCATGTCCGCCCGTCGTCGGCAACAACCGCATCACCCAGGCCGTGCTGTCCGCGTCGGGACCCGCGCCGGCGTTGTATCCCCACCCCCCGGCCGCCCGCTGCCGCTCGAGCAGCGCATCGCGCGCCGCGCCGATCGCGTCCGCCACCCGCGCCTCGCGCCGGGGCACGAGCGCGGCGCCGACGAAGCCGCTGATCCATTCGTCCGACGGCCCCATGCCCGACGGGAAATCGCGCCACAGCCCGTCCTGCGCCTGCTGCGCCAGCAGGAATGCGACCGCGCCCTCGGCGGCCCGGGCGATCGGCGCCTCGGCCGCACCGGCGCGCGCACGCAGGCGCGGCGGCGCATCGTCCCGCGCCGGATGGTGCTGCACGCTAGCATAGGCCTTGGCCTCGGCGGCGCCGTCCGCGCGCAGGGTGAGCTTGAGGTGCGACAGCCGCCGTTCCACCCACGGCAGCGCATCCGCCGGGCCGCGCATCGCCGCCGGGATCCAGCATGCCGGCCAGCAGACCCCCGCCGTTTCGGGCAGCAGCCGCGCCGGCACCGCCCGCAGCGCGGCGGCCTGCGCGGGCGTGCACAGGCCCAGCGCGATCAGCTGGTCGAACAGCGCGGCCCAGCGCGGATCCTGCGCCGGGTCGTCGTCCAGCACGGTCTCGAACCCGATCGTCGGGCCAATGTCGGGCGCCGCATCGAGCGCGACGACCACCCGGTCGGCCACCCCCACCAGCCGCGCGAAATGCGCCCCCGCCCGCGCGCGGTCGCCCGGCCAGCCGATCCCCGCCAGCACCGGGCAAAGGTCGCGCGGGCGCAGGCCGCGCAGGTTGATGCGCACCGCGGCCCCGCGCCCCACCATGAAACCGATGAAGCTGACGGCGGCGCCCGCAGGCAGGTGGCGCTCGATCCGCTCCAGCGTCGCCGCCAGCGACGGCCCGCCGCCCGCGCGCAGCGCTTCGGCCTCCGCCAGCAGCACCGCCCGCCGCGCCTCGCCGCGGTCGTCCGGCCGCCGATCGGCCAGCGGCAGGAACAGCGCGGGCGCCGCGGCCGCCTCCCCGCCCGGGGCGTCCCATTCCAGATACAGGCCGTCGACCGCGTCGCCCAACCCGTCGCCATCCCGGCTCCAGCGCTCGATGAAGGCGGTGAGCGCCGGCGGCGCGCCCGGCACCCAATGCCCTTGCACGGCCGCCGCATCTTCCCGGCCAATATATTGGTGCAGGTCCGCGTCGCCCGCGCCCGCGCCCAGCCGCAGCTCGACCGCCAGCCGTGGCACCGGGGGCAGGGCGCGCGCGAAGCGGTCGATCCGGTCGCGCGCGCGCGCGCCGACCAGCGATTCCGGGATGGCCGGCCACAGGAAGGGCAGGCAGGCGGCGGCCGGGAGGGATATCGGGGGTGGCGCGTCCGGGTCGGGCCGGTCGACGGTCGGCGTCATGCGGGCGGGTCCTGCGGCATGGCGCCGACCAGCGCATCGATCGTGGCCACCGCGTCGGGCAGTGCCGCCATATCGTCCGGCAGGATCAGGCGGATGACCGGCACCGCCGCGAGCACCGTGCCCAGTGCGTCCTGGATCGCGCGGGGGATGCGGTTCGGCTGCACCGGATCGCGGGTGACATGCCGGGCCAGCGCCGCCACCGCCTCGTGGCGGGGCAGGGGGCGGTGCGCGGCGCGCGCGGCGCGGGGGCAGCGGGGCGCCAGTACGAACAGCGCGGCGATGCGCGCCTGGCGCTCGTCAGCGGTCAGCTCCCTTTCCGGCAGGATCACCCGCTTGTGGTCGCGCGCGTCGCTGTCGCGCGATTGCGGGTCGTCCCAGCGCGGCTGCAACCGGGCATGGTCCAGCCCCAGCCCCTGCGCCGCCGCGGGCAGCAGCTTGGTCGCACGCAGGCCGGCGAAGCCGTGCCACACCCCGCCCACCGGCCCGACGCGCGTCAGATCATCCGCCAGCAGCTGCCATCCGGCGCCGGCCAGCGCCGCCGACAGCGTCGATTTGCCGCGCCCCTTGTCGCCCATCACCACGATCGCGCCGCGCGGGCCGGCCAGGCACGCCCCGTGAAAGGACAGCAGCCCCCGCCGCGTCAGGATCGTGCGCAATATATGCTCGCCGAACAGGCTGACGAGGTCGCGGTCGCTCACGTCCCGCCGCGCGTGGCACAGCAGCCGCCGGCCATCGGGCGACACGTCGAAACTGCAGGCGGGCACCTCGTCGCGCGCCACATGGTGCAGGATATGGATACCGTCGCTGCGCTTGACCGCCTCGATGCCCGCCGTCCCCGCGCCGCCGGCCACCGCGGATGGGAGCGCATCGTAGCGCAGGGTGCGCCAATGCACGTCCGCGCGGGCGGCGTCCGGCGCATCGTCGCGCGCGACGGTCAGGCCGGCCAGGATCATGCGGCAGGGGCGGCGGACCGGCGGCGCGGGCGCGCGTCATCGGCGCATCGTTCGCCATCCCGGCCATTGTCCGGGCGGCCGGCTTGTGTCACGCGCGCCTGCTTGCCACGCGCACCAACCCCACCTCCCTCGAAAGCTCCTGCCATGCCCGATGATCCGCCCGTCTATCGTCTTCGGGAAGAGATATTGTCCGTCGTCGCCGACGATGAAACGATCCTGATGTCCGTCGACGGCGGCCGCTATTACGGGATCAGGGGCGCCATGCAGCCGCTGCTCGGCCCGCTGCGCGATGGCATGACGCTCGACGCGATGATCGACGCCACCTGCGCGCGCTACGCGGTCGACCGCGACGCCGCCCGCACCGACATCGATGCCATGCTGCACCGGCTTTCCGCGGCCGGTATCCTCGACCCGGCGTGAGCGACGGAACGGCGAGCCGGCGCAGCGTCGCCGCTCGCGGCCCGTGTTCCGGTCACGAGGTGTAGGTGCTGCCCGCGTTGTCGAACACCTGGCCGGAACTGGTACCGTCCTGGGTGACCTCGCCGGCGTCGCCATAATCTACCATCTGCGACGGT
Source organism: uncultured Sphingomonas sp. (assembly GCA_965365395.1). GTDB lineage: Bacteria > Pseudomonadota > Alphaproteobacteria > Sphingomonadales > Sphingomonadaceae > Sphingopyxis. The sequence goes on along the minus strand of CBDUBN010000079.1, from coordinate 4,392 downwards.
TCGAACGGCAGTTTCGCGGCTTGCGCATCGGCACGGTCGGCCATGGACGAATCCCTTTTTATCGAGCGAAGCGAGGCTGTTGCGCCCGCAGCCGTCCTTAACGAATTCCTAATTTGCTAGGCAAGCGGTAATCGCGTCCGCGCATGCATTCGCCATCGACGCACGATGCCGCAATGCCGGTTCGATCGTCAGGCCCGCCGGCCGGCGCGCGCCATCACCCCGATCGCGCGCATGCCCTGCGGTAGGGGATAACCGGTCACGCGTACGCCGCCGGCATCGACCCAGGCATGCGCGTAGAACCCGCCATCTTCGTCCTGTCGCACCCCGAACGTCAGCACCGACGGCAGGCCGCGCCGCCGCAGCATCGCATCGGCTGCCAGCGCCTGTTGCAGGCACAGCGCGCGAAACGGCATCCAGTGGGCCACGCTGCGCACCGCCCAGCCGACGCCCTGCGCCCGCGCGCGGTCCGCGCCGTGCAGGGGTGCCACCGCTTCCATCGCGCTCTCGGCCGCGTGCAACCGGCCGCGCCGCGCAATCACGTCGCGGAACGGGCGTACCGCCAGGCTGGCGCGCGCGCGCACCAGCTCGGCGACCGCTTCCGCCCACAATGCGCATCCGCGCGGGCCGATGCGCGCGAGCTTCGCCAGCCGCCGCGCGATCATGCAGCTGCCCCGCCGTCCGCCCCATCGCCGTCGGCCATGCGCAGGAAATGGCCGGCGGACAGCGCGCGCAGCAGCGCCTGGCGATAGGGCGCGATGCCGCCCACCGGGATCGATCCATCGCCCGGCAGCGCGTCCAGCATCCGCGTCATCGCCTCGACATCGATCAGCTCCCCGCCGCGCGCGCTGTGCGCGATGGCGCGCCCTTCGGCAATCAGTGCGCCCCGCGCCGCCGCCAGTCCTGTATACCAATCCGCGCCCTGGATGCCACGGCGCCGCTCGGCCAACACCGCGGGGGGCAGGCGGTCGGCCATCGCGCGCCGCACCAGCGACCGCGTGACGCCGCCGGTGAGATGCTGTTCCGCCGGCACGCGCAGCGCGAACTCAACGAGGCCGCGGTGCGCGGTCGGGTCGCGCGTCTCCACGCCCCAGCCGCCGACCGTGCCCTGGTTGTAGAAGCCGAGGTCGCTGTGGCCCAACAACCACAGCTGCAACGCGCCGGGCGCGCGCGTCGCCGCCGCCATCTCGCGCGCCATGGCCTGCGCGCCCGCTTCGACCTCCTCCAGCAGCGACGGGTGGATCAGCCCGGCCGGCACCAGCCGCGCGCTTCGCCCGCGCAACCGGTCGATGGCGGCGATCGCCTCTGGCGGGGTCAGCCGCCGCGCGATTTTTCCGGCCCGCATGCCACCGCGCCGCAAATCCCGCATGGCGCGGGTCAGCGCCCCCCAGCGTCGCTCGTGGAGCAGGGTGGAAAGCCCGGCCAGCCCGTCGTGGCTGAACGCCAGATTGCCCTTCTGCCCGGTCAGCAGCACCGACAGGCCCCGGGCGCGCGCGTCGTCCAGGATCCTGTTCACCCAGCCGGCGTTGCACGGGTTCAGCACCGGCCGCTGCGCGAACCTCGCCGCCGCGGCGATTGCCGGCAGCGGCGATGCGCCCCCCGCCGCGATGCGCACATGTTCGATGTCGGGCCACATCGCCGCGACCTGCGCCGCCAGCGGCCATTCGTCGACCAGTGCCGACGGGTCGGCATCCATCCAACCGTGCTGCGGCACCGACGTATAGGCGATGACGGTACCGGCCCCCGCGCCGGTCCCCGTGCCGGGCCGCGCCCCGCTCAGCCGCGCGGCCGTCGCGGCGATCGAACCACTGTCCAGACCGCCGCTCAGATGCGCGGCTACGGCCGGCCCGCGCCTGCGCAATTGCGCCGCGCACGCCCGGTCCAGTTGCTCGCGCAGTCCCTCGGCAAGGTCCGCATCCCCCTTGAGCCGCAGGGGTTCCAGGCTTGGCGTCCACCATCGCCGCACCGCGCTGCGGCCGGCCTGCCAGCGCAGAACATGCCCCGCGCGCACCCGGTTGACGCCGCTGAAATAGGTGGCGTCCGGCGCCTCGGGCTGCGCCGACAGGAACCGCGCCAGCGAGCCCAGGTCGGCGCGGCGCCCGACCTCCGGCAGGGCGTGCAGCCCCGACGGCATCGACGCGAAACCGATCCAGCCGTCGCCCGTGTGATAGACCAGCGGCCTCTGCCCCGACGGGTCGCGCGCCAGCAGCAGCCGCCGCTCGGCGCGGTGCCACCAGGCGAAGGCATAGTCGCCCTCCAGCCGGTCGAGCGCGCCCTCGCCCCAGCGCAGCAGCGCGGCCATCAGCAGCGCGCTGTCCGACAGCGCACGGGCGGACCCCTCGCGCAGCGCCCCGGCGAGTTCGGCGCGGTTGTCGATCCGCACGTCCGCGACCAGTATATGGCCGTCGCGCTCGATCGGGCCCCGGTCGTGGTCGTCCTCGGGCACGGCCGGGAACAGGCCGCGCGCCAGGGCGGCATCGTCGCCGCACCAGGGCGGATCGATGCGCCGGCTGTAGGCCGCTTGCGCCGCCAGCATCGCCGCGCAGCGCGCGCCCGCGTCGCCCCGGCCGCACAGCCCGGCGATCGCGGTCACGCCATCGCCGCCGCGCTCTCCAGCGCCTCGGCCGCCGCCATCCACGCAGCTTCCGCCGCCTCGATGCCGCGCTCCAGCTCGGCCCGCCGCCGTCCGAGCTCGCTCATCGTCAGCTTCGCTTCCTCCGGGCCCGCACTTCCCGGATCGAACATCGCACGGTCGATGCGGCTCCTGCGCGCGGTCAGCTCGGCCAGCGCCTTTTCGGTGCGCGCCACATCCGCCTGCAGCGTCTTCGCCCGCTCGCGCGCCTCGGCGCCCGCGCGCTTCTCCGCCTTGCGGTCGGCCTTGCTCATCGCCCCATTCTGTGGCGCCGCCTTCGCGGCCGCGCCCGCTCGGCCGAGCACGAAATCGGTATAGTCGTCCAGCGTGCCGCCATATTCCCGCGCGGCCCCGCCATCGACCAGCACCAGCCGGTCGGCGACTAGGTCGATCATGTGCCGGTCGTGGCTCACCAGCACCACCGCGCCCGTGTACGCGTTGAGCGCCTGCACCAGCGCCTCGCGGCTGTCGACGTCGAGGTGGTTGGTCGGCTCGTCGAGGATCAGGAGATGCGGCGCGGCGCGCGTGATCAGCGCCAGCGCGAGGCGCGCGCGCTCGCCGCCCGACAGCGACCCTACCTTCTGCGTCGCGAGCTGCCCGGAAAAGCCGAACCGTCCCAGCTGCGCGCGCACCGCGCCGGGCGTCGCCCCCCGCATCGCGCGCGTCATATGTTCCAGCGGCGTATCCCCGCCGTCCAGTTCCTCGACCTGATATTGCGTGAAATAGCCCACGCTCATCTTCGCCGACGCGGTCATCGCGCCGTCCATCGCCGGCAATTGCGCCGCGAGCAGCCGCGCCAGCGTCGTCTTGCCGTTGCCGTTCTTGCCGAGCAGGGCGACGCGGTCGTCGGGGTCGATGCGCAGGTTCAGCCGCGACAGGATCGGCGTCCCGTCATAGCCTACCGCGGCGAGGTCGAGCGTGATCAGCGGCGGACGCAGTTCGGTCGGATCGGGAAAGGCGAAGGCGAGGCTCGGATCCTCGATCGCCGCGGCGATGGGCTGCATCCGCGCCAGCGCCTTCGCGCGGCTCTGCGCCTGTTTGGCGGTGCTCGCCCGCGCCGAGTTGCGCGCGACGTAATCGGCGAGCTTCGCGCGTTCCGCCGCCTGTTTCTCGCGCGCCGCCGCCATCTGCGCCAGCCGCTCGGCGCGCTGCGTCTCGAACGCGTCGTACCCACCGGGGTAGAGCGTCAGCTTGCCCCGCTCGAGGTGCAGGATATGATCGACGACATTGTTGAGGAGGTCGCGCTCGTGGCTGATCACCAGCACCGTCGCGCGATACTCCTTCAGGAAAGCCTCCAGCCACAGCGTCGCCTCGAGGTCGAGGTGGTTCGACGGCTCGTCGAGCAGCAGGAGGTCGGGCTCGGAAAACAGCAGCGCGCCCAGCGCCACGCGCATCTTCCACCCGCCCGAGAAACTGTCGAGCGGCTGCGCCTGCATGCCCTCGTCGAATCCCAGCCCGGCGAGGATGCGCCCCGCGCGCGCCGGCGCGGTATAGGCGTCGATCGCGATCAGCCGCTCGTGCACGTCGCCCAGCCGGTCGGGATCGTGGCTGGTCTCCGCCTCCTCCAGCAGCGCCGCGCGCTCGGTGTCCGCCGCCAGCACCGTCTCGAACGGCGTCGCCGCGCCCGCCGGCGCCTCCTGCGCGATATAGCCCAGCCTGAGGCCGCGGGGCATCGCCACCGATCCGCCATCGGGGTCGATCGCGCCGATGATCGCCTTCATCAGCGTCGATTTCCCCGCGCCGTTGCGCCCGATCAGCCCGAC
>CBDUBN010000078.1:0-9368 GCA_965365395.1 uncultured Sphingomonas sp. | reverse complement strand
TTCGCCGTCCACGTCCTCACGCTCTACCCGGACATGTTCCCCGGTCCGCTCGGTTACAGCCTGGCCGGTCGCGCGCTGGAGCAGGGGCTGTGGTCGTGCGGCGCCACGAACATCCGCGATTTCGCGACTGACAAGCACCGCACCGTCGACGATACGCCTGCCGGCGGCGGCGCCGGGATGGTGCTGCGCGCGGATGTGGTCGCGGCGGCGGTGGATGATGCCGCCGAGACGCGACCCGATCTACCCATTCTCGCCATGACCCCGCGCGGCGCTCCGCTCACGCAGTCGCGCGTCCGCCAACTCGCCGCCGGCCCCGGCGCGATCCTCCTGTGCGGACGGTTCGAGGGGTTCGACGAACGGTTGTTCGAGGCACGGCCCGCCATCGAGCAGATCAGCGTCGGCGACATCGTGCTGAGCGGCGGGGAGATGGCCGCGCTCCTCCTCCTGGATGCTTGCGTCCGGCTGCTTCCCGGCGTAATGGGCGCGGCTTCGAGCGGGGACGAGGAGTCGTTCGAGAACGGCCTCCTCGAGTATCCGCACTATACCCGCCCCGTCACATGGGAAGGGCGCACGGTCCCCGAAGTGCTGCGATCGGGGGATCATGCGAAGGTCGCGGCCTGGCGTAAAGCCCGGGCGGAGGCCGATACACGGTTACGCAGGCCGGACCTTTGGGAGCGCCATACCGGCGTTCGGGCCCAGCCTGCCTCTGGCGCGCAGTCGAAGACAGAGGAAGAGGCATGAACCTCCTGCAGACGATCGAGGCCGAAGAGGTCGCCAAGGCCATCGAAGGCCGTGCAATTCCCGATTTCCGCCCCGGCGACACGCTGCGCGTCGGCGTCAAGGTGATCGAGGGCGAACGCACCCGCGTGCAGGCCTATGAGGGCGTGTGCATCGCGCGCTCGAACAAGAGCATCGCGTCGAACTTCACCGTGCGCAAGATCTCGTTCGGCGAGGGCGTCGAGCGCGTGTTCCCGCTGTACAGCCCGAACATCGACAGCATCACCGTCGTACGCAAGGGCGCGGTGCGACGCGCGAAACTCTATTATCTGCGCGGTCGCCGCGGCAAGTCGGCGCGTATCGCCGAGCGTCGCGACAATCGCGAGGGTGGCGAGTAACACCGTCGCCATCTGATTTGCGGAGGGGCCGGGGGAAACTCTGGCCCTTTTGCCATGTTTGCGTCATTGCGCGGAACGCGAAGCAGTTCAGGGCAGGCGCAGGACCGCACTCGATCGCTTCGCTCCGCTCGCAATGACGATGATCCGGGGAATTTGGAATGGGCTATAGGGTCGTCGTGGCGGGCGCCACGGGCAATGTCGGGCGAGAGATGGTCAACATCCTCGCCGATCGGGGCTTTCCCTTCGATGAGATCGCGCTGCTCGCCTCCTCGCGCTCAGCGGGCGAGATCATCGACCTCGGCGATACGGGCAGGACCGCGAAGGTCCAGAATATCGAGCATTTCGATCCCGCGGGCTGGGACATGGCGCTGTTCGCGATCGGATCGGAGGCGACGGCGCTGCACGCGCCGCGCTTCGCCGCCGCCGGCTGCACGGTCATCGACAACAGCTCGCTCTATCGCATGAACCCCGACGTCCCGCTGATCGTGCCGGAGGTGAATGCCGACGCGATCGACGGCTATCGCGCGCGGAACATCATCGCCAACCCCAATTGCTCGACCGCGCAGATGGTCGTCGCGCTGAAGCCGATCCACGATGCCGCCACCATCCGCCGCATCGTCGTCTCGACCTACCAATCGGTGTCGGGCGCGGGCAAGGCGGGCATGGACGAGTTGTTCGAACAGACGCGCGCGGTCTTCGTCGGCGACGAGAAGACGGTCAGCAAGTTCACCAAGCAGATCGCCTTCAACGTCATCCCGCATATCGACAGCTTCCTCGACGACGGCTCCACGAAAGAGGAGTGGAAGATGGTGGTCGAGACCAAGAAGATTCTGGGTGCGGGGATCAGGGTGCACGCCACCTGCGTGCGCGTGCCGGTCTTCGTCGGTCACTCCGAAGCCATCAACATCGAACTCGAGCGTGAGCTGTCGGCCGCGGACGCACAGAACCTGCTGCGCGAGGCGCCCGGCGTCATGCTGATCGATGCGCGCGAGAACGGCGGCTACGCGACCCCGGTCGAATGCGCGGGCGACGACGCCACCTTCGTCAGCCGCGTGCGCGAGGATCCGACCACCGACAACGGCCTCGCGCTATGGTGCGTCTCCGACAACCTGCGAAAAGGTGCCGCGCTCAACGCAGTGCAGATCGCGGAGCTGCTGGGGCGTCGGCACCTGAAAAAGGGATAGTCGTGCCCATCGCGATACCCGATCCGGTCTTCTGGGATGCTTCCGACGGCGTCCGCCTGGCCTATCGCACGGTCGGGCAGGGCAGGCCGGTGCTGTTGCTGCACGGACTGTTCTCCAACGGCACGGTCAACTGGATCAAGTTCGGTCACGCGCAACTCTTGGCCGATGCGGGCTATCAGGCCGTCGTCGCGGACCTGCGCGCGCACGGGGATAGCGAGGCGCCGCACGAGGCGGCCGCCTATCCCGACGACGTCCTCGCGCGCGATGCCGCCGAACTTGTCGCGCACCTCGGGCTGGGCAGCTTCGATCTCGTCGGATTCTCGCTTGGCGCGCGCACCGCGGTCCGCGCCGTCCTTGCCGGAATGGCGCCGCGTCGCCTGGTTCTCGGCGGAATGGGTCTGGAAGGTCTGGCGGGATGGACGCAGCGCAGCGCCTTCTTCCAGCGCGCGCTGGCCGATTATGAGACCGCCAGCCGCGGCGATCCGACCTGGATGGCGATCCAGTTCATGAAGACCATGCGGGTCGACCGCATCGCCGCCGGCCTGTTGCTGCAAAGCTTCGCCGACACGCCGCCAGAGGCACTTGCCGGCGTTGCCACGCCGACCTGCCTCGTCTGCGGCGAGCAGGACGACGACAACGGCTCCCCCGACGCGCTCGCCGCCGCGCTCCCCGACGCGACGCTCGTGCGCGTTCCCGGCACGCATATGTCGAGCGTCACCGAGCCGGCCATGGGGGCGGCGATCCGCGATTTCCTGCTCGACTAGCCGGCTGTCCCAATCGCCGCGCCGCGCCGTATAGGGCGCCCGGTACGCGCGACATTGCGGAAGTTTTGCAAAAACGCGCAACGCCGATAACAAGGCAATCGACCTGTCTGGGAGCCTCCGATGACCATTCGTGCCGCCGCCGCGCTACTCCTCGCCGCCGCCCCGCTCGCGCTCGCAACGCCGGCGCATGCCAGCGAAGGCGCGACCCCCGTTGTCGCCGCTGCCGCGCAGTCCGCATCGCGCGCCGCCTTGGCACCGCCCCCCACCATCGCCGAAGCGGAGCGGTTCGTCGCGCAAGCCGAAGCGCAGCTTCTCGCCTACTCCAACCGCGCGCAGCGCGTCGCCTGGGTCTATGAAACCTACATCACCCCCGATACCGAAGCGCTGAATGCGGAAGCGGGGGCCGAAGGAACCGAACTGTCGGTGCGTCTGGCGCTGGAAGCCGCGCGCTATGCCGATGTACCCGGCCTGTCCGACGAGGTACGGCGCAAGCTCACCATCCTGCGCACCGGCATCACGCTGCCGGCGCCGACCACGCAAGGCGCGGCGGCCGAACTCGCGACGCTCGTCACCGGCATGCAGTCGACCTACGGCGCGGGGCGCGGCACGCTGCGCGGCCAGCCGATATCCGGCTCGGACATCGAGGAGGCGATGGGGACCAACCGCAACCCCGCCGAGCTCGAGGAGATGTGGACCAGCTGGCACGACAATGTCGGCGGCGGCATGGGCGACGACTATGCGCGGATGGTCGAGATCGCCAACCGCGGCGCGCGAGAACTGGGCTTTACCGACGTCGGCGCGCTGTGGCGTTCGAACTACGACATGCCGCCCGCGGAGTTCGCCGCGCTGACCGACCGGCTGTGGGCGGAGGTGAAGCCGCTCTACGATGAATTGCACTGCTATGTCCGCGCCGGCCTCAACGCGCGCTACGGCAACGACGTGCAGCCGCTGACGGGGCCGATCCGCGCCGACCTCACCGGCAACATGTGGGCGCAGGAATGGGGCAACATCTATGACATCGTCGCGCCCGCCGGCGCGGGCGATATCGGCTACGATGTCACCGAACTGCTGACGCGCAACAATTACGACCCGCTGCGGATGGTGCGCACCGGCGAAGCCTTCTTCTCCAGTCTCGGCTTCGATCCCTTGCCCGAGACCTTCTGGACCCGGTCGCAATTCACCAAGCCGGCCGATCGCGAGGTCATCTGCCACGCCAGCGCCTGGGACGTGAACAATATCGACGATCTGCGCATCAAGATGTGCATCAAGGTCAACGGCGATGATTTCACCACCATCCATCACGAGCTCGGCCACAACTATTATCAGCGCGCCTACAATCGGCAGAGTTTCCTGCACCTCAACGGTGCCAACGACGGCTTCCATGAGGCGATCGGCGACATGGTCGCGCTGTCGATCACGCCCGATTACCTGGTCGAGATCGGCCTGCTCGACCGCGCCGCGGTGCCGGGCACCGACCGCGACATCGGCCTGCTCCTGCGCCAGGCGATGGACAAGGTCGCGTTCCTGCCCTTCGGCCTGATGATCGATCGCTGGCGCTGGGGCGTGTTCTCAGGGCAGATCCGGCCCGACGGGTATACGGGGGCGTGGAACGCGCTGCGCCTGCAATATCAGGGCATCACCCCGCCGGGGGACCGCCCCGCGACCGCCTTCGACCCCGGCGCAAAATATCACATCCCGGCGAGCGTGCCCTACACGCGCTATTTCCTGGCGCGCATCCTGCAGTTCCAGTTCTACGAAGCGGCGTGCAAGGCTGCCGGCTGGACGGGCCCGCTGCACCGCTGCTCCTTCTACGGCAACGAGGAGGTCGGCCGCCGCCTCAACGCCATGCTCGAACTGGGCGCCAGCCGCCCGTGGCCCGATGCGCTCGAAGCCTTCACCGGCAGCCGCGAGATGAGCGGCCGCGCCATGGTCGCCTATTTCCAGCCCCTGCTCGACTGGCTGAAGGAGCAGAACCGCGGGCGCACCTGCGGCTGGTGAGCACGCGGCGCTAGGTCGCCAGCCGCTTCACCTCCTCCGCGCGGGCGCGGGGGAGGATGACGATCTCGCCGGGCGTCGCGACGATGATCAGGTCGTCGATCCCCAGCAACGACACCCGCATGCCGGGCGCGGCGTGCACCAGATTGCCCCGCGCGTCGATCAGGGCGGCGTCGCCTGCGACAGCATTGTCGTCGGCGTCGCGCCCGGCGATCTCGTACAGCGCCTGCCAGCTGCCGAGGTCGGACCAGCCGCACGCCACCGGCACTGTCACGACACCCGCGGCATGCTCCATGACCGCATAGTCGATCGACTGGGCGGGGCAGGCGGCGAACGCCGCAGCGTCGGGCGTGATCGTCGCGCCGTCGCGCGCGGCATCGCGCATCGCCGCCGTCGCCGCGGCAGCGATCCCCGGCGCGTGCGCCGCCAGCGCCGCGAGATAGGCATCGGCGCGCATCAGGAAGATGCCCGCGTTCCAGTAATGCCCGCCGCTTTCGATCATCGCCGCCGCGCGCCCGGCATCGGGCTTCTCGACGAAGCGCGCCACGCGGTGCACGCCCTGCGCCACCTGTTCGCCGCTCTCGATATAGCCATAGCCGGTATGCGGCGTGGTCGCGGCGATGCCGAACGTCGCCAGCGCACCCGCCACGACCGGCCCGCGTGCCCGCTCGACGGCGTCGAGGAATGCGGCCGAATCCGCGATGACATGGTCGGACGGCATCACCAGCAGCAGCGCGTCCGGCTCGCCCGCAAGCGCCGCCAGCGCGATGGCCGGCGCGGTGTTGCGCGCGGCGGGCTCGATGATGATCGTGGCGTCTTCAATGCCGTGCGCGGCGAGATCGGCGCGCACATACCCTGAATGGCCCGCACCGCAGACGATCGTCGGCGGATCGAACCGCTGGCGGTCGCGCACGCGCGCGAGTGTCTGCGCGAACATGCTCGTGTCGCCCACCAGCGCGTGGAATTGCTTCGGCCGCCCGGCCGTCGACAGCGGCCACAGCCGCGTGCCCGATCCGCCCGACAATATGACCGGCGTGATCCGCTTCATACCGCCCAGGCGATGAGCGCCAGCGCGCCGGGATCGAGCGCGACCGCCCCCGCGCCGTGGGCCAGCGCGCAGTCGCCGTACCGCAACCCCACGCCCTCGACCGCGCAGCCTGCGCTCAGCGGAAAGACTGTCAGTTCGGCATCGCCCGGTACGCTACCCGGCGTCAGCGGTCCCTGCGCACGCACCACCGCGAACTTGGGTCCGTCGACCAGCCGCACCGTCCCGCCCGCCGGCACCGCACGATCGCGCGGATCGCGATACGGCTTGGTGCGGACGACCTCCAGCGCCTGCGCCAGGTGCAACGGACGCGGACGGCCGTAATCGTACAGGCGATAGGTGACGTCGACATTCTGCTGCACTTCCAGGATCGACAGCCCCGCGCCCAGCGCATGCACCGTGCCGGCCGGATTGTAGATGAAATCGCCCGCGCGTACCGCCCGCCAATCGACCAGCTGCTCGATCGTCCCGTCGAGCGCTGCGGCCTCCAGCTCGTCGACCGAGCAGGCGCGCTTCACGCCGACGCCCAGTTTCGCGCCCCGATCCGCCGCCAGCACCAGCCAGCATTCGTCCTTGCCCCGCGGCAGGCCGAGCGCGGGGGCGGCATCGTCGCCCGGATGCACCTGGATCGACAGCTGCTCGCTGGTGAACAACAGTTTGAAGAGGATCGGCGCGGCGTCGCCCGCGGGATGCTCGAACCAGATCTCGCCGATACGCGCGCCCGATGCGTTGCCGAACGGTGCCGGCAGATCGTCGCGCCCCCACGGTTTCTCGAGGCGGCGCGTCGGCAGCTTGATCAGCGGCGTGCGCTCGCGCGGCAGGGGGTCGATCCGGGACATGGGCCGTGCGCGCGCCGCGATGCTAGGCCGCACGGCGCACGGCGCTGCGCGGGCCCTCGCCGCGCAGCTGGTCGGGCCACAGGCCCCGGGTGTCGTACACCTGCTTGCCCTCGCGCTCCTCGAGCGGGATCGAGCGGAACAGGTCGTGATCGACCAGCACGATGAGGAGGCCGCATTCCGCGAGCGCGTCGTCGAGCTCCACCAGCGCCGCGCCGGTGCCGGCGAATTCCATCGGCAGCGCGGCCGCGAACGGCTCCACCAGCCGCACGGCCGCGCCGAACCGGCGGGCGAGCGCGGCGGCCACCGTGACCGCCGGGCTTTCGCGGAAATCGTCGATATTGGGTTTGAAGGCGAGGCCCAGGCAGGCCACGCGGGCGTTGGGATCGCTTGCCACCATCGTCTCGACCAGCCGCATCGCGCGGCCGATCACGAAATCGGTCTTGGTCTCGTTCACCTCGCGCGCGGCGCGGATGAGGTGCGCGGTTTCGGGCGCGCCCGCGATCAGGAACCACGGATCGACCGCGATGCAATGCCCGCCCACGCCAGGGCCGGGCTGCAGGATATTGACGCGCGGATGCCGGTTGGCGAGGCGGATCACCTCCCACACGTCGACACCCAGCTCCTCGGCGATCATGCTCAGTTCGTTGGCGAAGGCGATGTTGACGTCGCGGTAGCTGTTCTCGACCAGCTTCACCATTTCCGCGGCGCGGGCGGTGGTGGTCAGGCAGGCGCCGCGCACGAAGCCGCGATAGAAGGCCATCGCCCGCCGCGCGCACCGCGGGGTGATGCCGCCGATCACCCGGTCGTTGTCGACCAGTTCGACCAGGATGCGCCCCGGCAGTACGCGTTCGGGGCAGTAGGCGACGTACAGGTCGGGCGTGCCGGCGCAGTGGCCCGGCACCTTGAGGTCGGGCCGGGCCGCCGCGATCAGCGCCGCCACCCGATCGGTGGTGCCGACCGGCGAGGTCGACTCCAGGATGACGAGGTCGCCCGCCTTCAGCACCGGCGCGATCGTGCGCGCGGCCTCCAGAACATGGGAGACGTCGGGCGTGCGGTCGTCGCGGATCGGCGTCGGCACCGCGATGACGAAGGCGTCGGCGGGCTCGGGCGTCACGCTCGCGCGCAAGCGTCCGCGCGCCACGACCCCCTGGACCAGGCCGTGCAGATCGACCTCCTCGATATGCACGCGCCCCTCGTTGACCGTATCGACGACCGCCGTGTTGACGTCGACGCCGATCACCGCCGCGCCCGCGCGCGCGATCACCGCCGCGGTGGGCAGGCCGATATAGCCGAGGCCGACGACGACGACCCGCTGTTCATTGCTCATGGGCATCGGCGACCACCTTTGCGATTCTCGCCGCGCTCTGTCCATCGCCATAGGGATTATGGGCGCGGGCCATGGCGGCATAGGCGCCGCTATCGTCGAGCAGGGTGAAGATTCCGGAAACGATGCTGTCCTCGCCCGCGCCCACCAGCCGCGCGGTGCCCGCAGCGACGCCCTCGGGCCGCTCGGTGGTGTCGCGCATGACGAGGACCGGCTTGCCCAGGCTCGGCGCCTCTTCCTGCACCCCGCCACTGTCGGTCAGCACGAGGTCGCTCATCGTCAGCAGCCGCACGAAATGCGGGTAATCCAGCGGATCGATCAGCGCGACGTCGGGGTGCGTGCCCAGCATCGCTTCCATCACCGGGCGCACGTTCGGATTGGGGTGGACGGGAAAGACGACCGCGACATCGGGCCGATCGGCGATGCGCGCGATCGCCCGCGCGATGCTCGCCATGCCGTCGCCGAAATTCTCGCGCCGATGGCTGGTCACCGCCACGATGCGCTTCCCGGAGAAGCGCGCGGCCAGCGGATCCAGCGCCGACGCCAGCCCAGGTTCCGCTTCGATGCGCGCCCGCGTCGCGAGCAGCGCGTCGATGACGGTGTTGCCGGTGACATGGATGCTTCCCGCATCGGTGTTCTCGGCGCGCAGGGCGGCGGCCGCGGCCTCGGTCGGCGCGAAATGCAGGTCGGCGACCACCCCCGTCACGCGCCGGTTCACCTCCTCGGGAAAGGGCGACAGATTGTTCCCGCTGCGCAGGCCCGCCTCGACATGGCCGACCGGCACGCCGTGAAAATAGGCGGCGACGCTCGCCATCATGGTCGTCAGCGTATCGCCATGCACCAGGATGCGATCGGGCCGCTCCGCCTCCAGCACCGCGCCGAAGCCCGTCAGGATGCGCGCGGACAGCCCGCTCAGCGTCTGCCCCTCGGTCATCAGGTCGAGGTCGATGTCGGGCACGATCCCCGCGATGCCGAGCACCTGATCGAGCAACCCGCGATGCTGCGCGGTCACCGCGACCCGCGTTTCGAGCGCATCGCTCGCGCGCAGCGCCTGCACCACGGGGAACATCTTGATCGCCTCGGGCCGCGTGCCGAACACGAC
>CBDUBN010000077.1:0-9438 GCA_965365395.1 uncultured Sphingomonas sp. | reverse complement strand
TATCGCCGACGCGCGCACCGTACGCTGGGGCAGCGACGTGCGCCATGTCGATCTGGGGCAGCGCACCATCCTGCCCGGGCTCATCGACATGCACGTCCATCTCGACGGGCTGGCGGAGGTCGGCGGCTACAATGGCCTGCAATATACCGACCGCTTCTGGGCGATGGTCGCCGCGCACAACGCCCGCGCCATGCTGGACGCGGGGTTCACCACGGTGCGCAACGTCGGTTCGGGCGACCTCAACGATGTCGGCCTCAAACAGGCGATTGAGGCAGGCTATGCGATCGGCCCGCGCATCGTGCCAGCCGCCTATGCCATCGGCGCGACGGGTGGCCATTGCGACGAAACCTATCTGCCGCCCTCGCTCTATTCGCCGCCGCCGTCGATCGGCAACGGCCCGGATCAGCTGCGCACCCGCGTGCGCGAGATGCGGCGCATGGGTGCCGAGGTGATCAAGGTCTGCGCCACCGGCGGCGTTTTCTCGCGCAACACCGAACCCGGCCAGCAGCAGCTGAGTGAGGCCGAGCTCACCGCCATTGCCGACGAGGCGCATATGTGGGGCATGCGCGTCGCCGCCCACGCGCACGGCGCGGCCGGGATCCGCGCGGCCATAGCGGCAGGAATAGACACGATCGAGCATGCGAGCCTCGTCGATGCCGAGGGTATCCGCATGGCGGCCCGGCGCGAACGGCCGGTGTGGTTCTCGATGGACATCTTCAACACCGACTACACGCAGGCCGAGGGCGCGCGGAACGGCGTCATGGAGGATAATCTGCGCAAGGACCGGGAGGTCGCCCAGATCCAGCGCGACAATTTCCGCGCCGCCACCCGTGCCGGCGTGCGCATGGTGTTCGGCTCGGACGCCGGCGTGATGCCGCACGGAACGGCGGGCGGCCAGTTCCGGGTGATGGTCGAATATGGCATGACACCGATGCAGGCGATCCAGGCGGCGACGCTCAACGCGGCACAGGCGCTAGATCGCGCCGCCGACGTCGGCGCCATCGCCGTGGGCCGCTATGCCGACATCATCGCGGTCGATGGCGATCCGCTGGCGGACGTGCGCGAGCTCGAGAGCGTCGATGCGGTGGTCAAGGGCGGTGTGCTGGTAGAGCGCGATCCCGCGATGCGGCGATAGCGGTCAGCCTCGCAGCCGCTCGATTCCCTGCGCCAGCGCCACGTAGACCTTGCCGATGTCGGAGGAGAGCAGGGTCGCCGACAGGGCGGGGCCGTCGCGCGTGTCCATCATGCTTCGCAGCATCGCCTCGAAATCGTGGACGTAGCGATTGACGAGACCGCGAAACGCCTCGTCGCTCTCGTACCGGTTCAGCACATCGCGCGCCTCGGCCCCGGTCAGCAGCTTTACCGCGCGCCGCGCGAAAATGCCCCGGTCGCCGCGCAGATAGGCCTCCCACGCCTGATCCGAAACCTCGACCGACAATATTCGCGTAAGATCGACGGAAGCGGACTGCAGCGCCTCGCTGGCGAGAGCGAACTGCCGCGCCAGGCTGTCCCGGTCCTGTCCCGCGACCGCCGCGCTGTTCTCCGCCACCCGCGCCTCGATCGCCGCGCTCGTGTCGGCGATCGTGATCATCTGGCGCATCAGCCTCTCGGACGCCGCGTTGGCGGCGACGACCGCGCCTTCCGCGCCTGATACGAGCGCCGCGACCCGGCCAGCGACGCCGTCGCCGGTCGCCGCCTCGACCGCGGCGCCGATAGCCATTTCCACCGCCTCCGCGCTCGCCCGCGCCGCCTCCGCTACCGCCGCCTCGATCGCCGCGGTCGCGCGCTGCGTGCTGTTTTCGAGCGCATTGATGCGCGCCGCCAGTTCCGGAGCGGCGTCGTCACGCAAGTGTCGCAGCGCCTCGCCGAGTTCGCCGATCGACCCTTGCAGCGCCCCCAGCGCGGACGCCTGAACGGCCATCGACGACGATGCTGTGCGATCGAGCGCGGTCAATGCGGCCGCATGCTGTTCCAGCACGCCGTCCGCTTCGCGCAACCGCGCGACCGTCAGCCCGGCGGCGTCGGCGCTAGATGCGAAGAGCGGCGGCAGATCGGCCAGACCCGTCCGCGCCTCGGCAGCCTGCTTCAGTAGCCTCTGCAGGGCTTGCGGCAGCGCGGCGTCCACCTCCTGCGTAGCCGCAGCCAGCGTGCGCACGCACGCCTCGGCCCGCTGCAACAGCGCCTCGGAAGCGGCTTCGACCGTGACGCATCGTGATCGTACCCCATCCAGTTGGATGTCGATCGTCCCGAAACCATGTTCGAGCGCGCGCAGCCGGGCATTCGATTCCGCTTCGAATGCCGCCAGACCGGATGCGAGTCGCTCCGCGCGATCCTCGAGCGCCGCGCCCGCATCCGCCGTGCGAGCGACAATGCCGCTCGCGGCATCCTCGATCGCGCCGATACGCTGCTCGGTGTCGGTCAGCCGCGTATTCATCAACGCGACCTGCGCCGCCGCCGCCGTCTCCATTCGCCCGCGGATGGTGTCCAGCTGCTGCTCCAGCTCGCGCGTGCTGGCGTCCATCTGCGCGGCGAGGTCTGCGAGCATGGCGAGCGTGGCGACACGGCCTGCGCCCAGCGCGGCCGCGAACCCGGCGCCCGCCTGGTCCGCCGCCTGTTGCGCCAACTCGCTTGCCTCGGCGATCGCGCCGGTATGCGCCAATAGCGATGTCGAGGCCCGGTCGATGCGCGCCTCGGCCTCATGCGCTTCGGCATGGATCGCCGCGATGCGCTCTTCCAGCTGCCCGCCAAGCTGATACGCGGTCTGCCCCGCGTCGCGCATGCCCTCTGCCGCGCGCTTCGCTATTTCCTCCGCTTTGGGAAGCACGATCGTCAGGCCATCCATCGTGCGCCGCGCGCGATCCCCCGCCTCATTCACCTGCGTGCCAAGCTCGACGGCGGTTTGCATGCGCGCCTCCACCTGCGCGCCGGTTTCGGCGATGCGCTGGCCGGCATCGGTAAGTTGACTGGCAAAGTCGCGTGCGCGCGACGCGAGCCGTTCCTGCGCCGTGTCCCACTGACGATCGACCATGGCGAGCCGGTCCGCCAACCCCTGTTGCTCGGCGCGCATCGCGCCCAGGAGGCGAAGGTGGCGCTGCATGCTTCGTTCCGATCCCCGGTCGATCGCGATCCAGCCGAGGAGCAACAGCGCCAACGGGGCGCACAGCGCGCCGATCGACGGCACGATAGCATTCCACGCGGGGACGCGCTCGAAACCCTCGCTGACGGTGAAGGCGTAAGCTCCCGTCCACGCGATGCCGACCATCCCCAGCACCAATGCGGCCCAGGGCACAGCGCGCCTATCCGGCGCTGCGACAATCCCGCTATCGTCCCACAACGCCGCCCGCTCGGGAGTCGCCTCGTCCGCCGATGTTTCGGGTGGCGGATCGGGCCGATCGCGCACCTGCATCGCCAGCGCCGACGCACTCTCGCGCGTCTGCTCCCCCCGTACGGGCCATAGGCCCACGATCTTGCGTTCCCCTGCCATGAGGGCTGTGTAGCATGGTTAACGCGCTTGACCATATGTGCACCGGGCCCCGGCGTGCGGTTCAATGACCGTTCAGCCCCGCGCGACGATAGGCCGCGTCCGGGCTCGCGCGGGGCTGGCAACGTCCGCCCGCACGGCATATGACGCGCACGGGGAAGCCATGGTCGCCCGTGGCGGCAGGTATGGAGAGAGTGATGACCCGTTTTTCGAAGATGATCGCCATGCTCGCGGGCACGGCTTCGCTTGCCGGCCTCGCTGCCACGGGCGCGGATGCGCAGCGTCGCAATCGCGAGGCCCCCGCGGCAGAAGCCGCGGCCCCGCAAGCGAGCCGCGCCTTCGTCGCCGCCTATCAGCCCATTCAGCCGCTCCTGTCAGCCCAGAACTGGACGGGTGCGGATGCGCTTCTGCCCGCCATCAAGGCCGCCGCGACGAGCGATTACGAGCGCTATCTCGCGTCGCGCGCCGAGCTTTCGATCGCGCTGGGCCTGAACGACAACGCGCGCCAGATCGCCACGATCGGTGCCATCGTGGATTCGCCCGCGATGCCGGTCGCGGAGCAGGCGCGGCTGCTGACGCTTGGCGCGCAGCTGGCCTATAACGCCGATGACTATGCGGTGGCCGCGGCGCGCGCCAAACGCGCGCTGGCCGCCGGCGCGACCGCCGACAATCTCACGCTGATGGTCGTCGACGCTAACATTCGAGCCAATCAGCTCGATGTCGCGCTGACCGAGGGCAGGGCGATCATCGCCGCAGCGCAGGCGAACGGCGGCAAGGCGCCCGAACAGGTCTACGCCATTCTCGCCAGGGCGCTTCAGGAAGCGGACCGCAACGACGAGTTGATGGATATGCTGGTCGCGCGCGTCGCAGCCTATCCTACCGCGGACAACATTCGCACCTCGTCGCTTATCTACATTCAAAATTCGCCGGAGGACCGCGGCACGACGATCGACGTCCTACGGCTGATGGCTGCGGCGGATGCGATGACCGACCGGCGCTATTATGTCGAATATGCATCCAGTCTGGCGGAGGATGCGCTGCCCAACGAAGCATTGCAGGCGATTGCCGCTGGGCGGGCGGCGGGCCTGATCAGCGCGAAGCCGGCCGGCGCCGACCGCAACACCGCGCTATGCGGCGCGGATGTGAATTTCTGCGAGATCGAGCAGACGGCGAACGCCAACCTAGCGGAGGACCGGGCGTCGCTCGCGGGG
The DNA here is from genome assembly GCA_965365395.1 of uncultured Sphingomonas sp. Lineage (GTDB taxonomy): Bacteria > Pseudomonadota > Alphaproteobacteria > Sphingomonadales > Sphingomonadaceae > Sphingopyxis. The sequence continues at coordinate 4,746 of CBDUBN010000077.1, read as the reverse complement.
GGCGAGCGCCGTGCGGCTGCGGCGGCCGAGGCGCGGCTCGCCACGCGCGTCGCCGATGCCTATCTGTCCTACGGCGATTATCCGAAGGCCGAGGAGCTTTATACGCTGGCCCTGACCAAGTCCGGCGCGGACGCTGGTCTGATCAATACCCGGCTTGGCATCACGCGCTACCGCGCCGGGAATTTGACCGGTGCGTTGGAGGCATTCGGACGTGTCGAGGGCGTGCGCACCGGCGCCGCGCGGCTCTGGACCGCTTTCATACAGTCGAAGACGTCACCCGCGGCGGCACCGCCAGCATCGCCGGCCACGCCTGCGCCGACCGCTGGCTGACCTTCTCGACAGGACGGCGCACGACCGGTCGCGCCGTCCTGCTACGGGCGCGTATCAGGCGTCAACGGTACGCCCACGGCATGTTTGGACCGACGGATGGTCAATGAGGTCTTCACGCTGGAGACGTTGGGCGCCGGCGTCAGTTTGCTCGTCAGAAAACGCTGGAAGCTCTGCAAGTCGCGAGCGACGATCTTCAGTATGAAGTCGATTTCGCCATTCAGCATGTAGCATTCGCGCACTTCGGGCAGATCCGCGACATGCCGCTCGAACGCTTCCAGGTCGGTTTCGGCCTGACTTCGAAGACTGACCATCGCGAAGACGGTGATCCCGAACCCAAGCAACCCCGCTTCGAGTTCAGCATGATAGCCTCGGATGATACCGCTCTCCTCCAGCGCGCGTACGCGGCGAAGACAGGGGGGGGCGGTCAGTCCCACGCGACTGGCCAACTCGACGTTGGTCATTCGTCCGCTATCCTGAAGATCCACGAGGATCTGCATATCGACATCATCGAGGCGCGCCATGGTCATCGCAATATCCAAGCGTTTTCTTGACGTGCAGCATAATAATCTTTCGCGGCTTTGCAATTGTCCCATAGTGTGACGTCGCGTTCGACGCGCTATACCAAACGCGGGATTCACGATATTCGGGCATGGTGCAGGCCTCGTCCGATCTCCGATGCTTCGACGACCGGCTCGCAACGATATTGCGGATCGATCGGCGGGAACAAAGCGGCCGTTCGCGGCTTTGGCGTCAACTCGTTTCCTTTTTGGCGCGGTCGGTACGGGGCCGCGACAGCGCCAGCATCGCCCACGCTCTCGCGATCCTCTCTGCATTGAAGGCACAGGTGCCGATCGTGAGCCGCATCGATTCTGCAAGGGCTATCGCCGCGCGATGCGACAACCCCGCACTCGCCGCGCTGCTGTCGCACGACGTGCCACCCGTCGTCGTGGCATTGTTCGATGATATCCGTTTCGCGAGCGATGATTGGCTACTCATCTTGCCGTACATCTCACCGCTCGCGCGCAGCAGGCTGCGTGGGCGCGGTGACCTGCCCGGATCCGTGCACCGTGCGCTTGCGAGCCTGGCGCCGAGCGACTTCGCTCTTCCGCTTCCAGCGACCGCCGCGGCAACCGGCGATGCGATCGCGCCTGATGCCGCACCCGTCCAGGTGGCGGCGTCGCTTGCACCGTCCCTGGGCAGCCCGATCGCCGATCTCGTCCATCGTATCGAGGCCTATCGGAACCGAAAGCCGTCCAACGATGTCGCGGCCGCCGACACGCTCGCGCCGATCAAATTCACCGCCGACGCCGATGGCTACATCCGTCTGGTGGACGTCGGGCCGCGCGCGTCGCTCGTGGGTGTCAGCCTCGCCGAGGTCGCGCCATCCGGTCGTCCAGGGGTGGATGCCGGAACAGCGTCGGCGTTCGCTCGGCGCGACGGGATCGCGGGCGGACGCCTTCTGGTCGCAACGGGCGCGTTATGGGCGATCGATGCTGCACCCATCTTTGCCGCCGATAGCGGCCGCTTCGCAGGCTATCGAGGTTCGCTGTCGCGCAACCTGGGCAACGCCTCTCCGGACGCTGATGCCGCGATCGAACCGGCTGACCGGGGGCTTGCATCCGCAATGCAGCAGATGGCGCATGAGCTTCGCTCGCCGCTGAACGCCATCAGCGGCTTTGCGCAACTCATTGCCGGCCAGTATTTCGGTCCGGTGTCCACAGCCTATCGGGCCATTGCCGATGGCATCATGGCGGACGCCGCGTTTCTCGCCGAGGCGTTTGACGATATCGACCTCGCGTCGCGGCTGGATACCGGTCGCTTCGTGGCGGCCGAAGGAAGCTGTACCTTGGGCGAACTGGCGCCCGGCATAGGCCATGACGTGGTCGAGCTGGCCGTCGGTCGGGCCGATGCCACGCGCCTGTTGACCTTGATAAGTCAGGCGACGGCTGGCGGCGGCGGCGCGTTCTCGAAGCCGCACGGCGCGATCGGCCCGCACAGCGTTACGCTCACGTTCGATCGCGGCGATGTCGGCGAACATGGCATGACGCTGGCGATCGCGGAGCGCTTTGCGAAAAAACTCGGCGGCGCGGTTTCGGCGGGGCCGCGTAAAATAGTTGTCAACCTCCCCCGCCTACGCAACGCACGGATGCCGGTCGACACGCGAACCTGATCCATGCCGGCCCATCGACGGAGCGGATGAGCGAAGCAACGCCTTTTACCTCGGAATTCGGCACGCGCTTCCTGCTTTCGGTCGACACCGAGGAGGAGTTCGACTGGGGTGCCGGCTTCACGCGGGACACGCACAGCATCGTCTCGATGCCGGCGCTGGCGCGCGGTCAGAACTTTTTTGCCGGCGCCGGGGTCAAGCCGCTCTACTTTATCGACTATCCGGTCGCGCGCAATGACCGGGCGGTCGATGCCATCGGGTCCGCGGTAGCAGCCGGCGCCGCTCATGTGGGCGCACATTTGCACCCCTGGGTCACTCCGCCGTTTGTCGAAGCGCTCAGCGCGATAAATAGCTATGCCGGAAATCTCGCACCCGCGATCGAGCGGTCCAAGCTCGAAACCGTGCGCGACCTGATTGCCGACCGGCTGGGCGTAACACCGATCGCATACCGCGCGGGCCGCTATGGTCTAGGCCCGAACAGCCTGGCGCTGTTGCACGAGCTTGGCTTTCGCTGCGACAGCTCGGTGCGGAGCCTGTTCGATTACCGCGAGGATGGCGGACCGGACTACACCGCTGCATCCATCCACCCCAGGTGGGTCGGCGACGAAGGCAGGATCCTCGAGCTACCCGTGACCAGCGTGCTGACGGGGGCCGCCCGTTGGCTGGGCCCGGCCCTGTATCGCCATGCCGGCCGGGTGCCGTTAGTCCGCTCGATCATGGCGCGTACGCGCCTCATGCAGCGGATCGCAATCAGCCCGGAGGGCACTCCAGCGGATGTGGCCTGCGCAGCGATCGATGTCGCTGTCGGGAATGGACTGCGGCTCGTTTCGATTTCGTTCCATTCGCCGTCGCTGGCACCCGGACATACGCCCTATGTACGCGACGCCGCCGATCTGGATCGCTTTTACAGCTGGTTCGATCAGGTCTTCGATCATTGCGCGCGTCGCGGCATCACGCCTGCATCGCTCAACGATGTGCTGACCGATGCAGATCGTGCGCGGGCGCGCGCGCAAGCGCCACGCCATCCGCTTGCCACGCGGCGGAACACTCCGCTACGAGGCGCGCTCAACCGGGCGGGCCTGTAGCTCAATGGTTAGAGCTGGCCGCTCATAACGGCTAGGTTGCGGGTTCGAGTCCTGCCGGGCCCACCACGGTTGCTTCAGGGAGCGGCACCCCGCATGATCGAACCGCGCAGCTGGCTCTTCATACCCGGCGACAGCGAGAAGAAACTGGGCAAGATCGCGGGCTGCGGCGCCGATGCCGTGATCATCGACCTCGAGGATTCGGTTGCGGCGGCCAACAAAGCCGCGGCGCGTGCAATGACGACATCCTATCTTCGCGAGGCCACGTCCGATGGCCCGCAGCTCTGGGTGCGCATCAATCCTCTCGGGTCCAGCGACCATGACGCCGATGTCGCGGCGACTGTCGAGGGCAAGCCTGCCGGGATCGTGCTGCCCAAAGCCGAAGGGCCGGACGATGTGGCGACGCTCGGGCTGGCCATCGAGAGAGCAGGGGGCGCCGCCGGCATCGCTATTCACGCGATCGCTACCGAAACGCCGCGCGCAGTTTTGAGACTCCCCCGTTTTGCGGATGCGCCAACTCCCAGGTTGGCCGCGCTCAGCTGGGGCGCAGAGGATTTGGCCACCGCGATCGGCGCGACCGGCAATCGCCACGCCGATGGCAGCTACCACGCCGTCTTCGGCACCGCCCGCACACTGACACTGCTCGCCGCCCACGCCGCGGCGGTCCAGGCGGTGGACACGCTTTACGCCGATTTCCGCGACGACGATGGGCTGCGTGCCAGCAGCGAACGCGCGCGCGTCGAAGGCTTCACCGGCCGCCTCGCCATTCACCCGGCGCAGGTGCCGATCATCAACGCGGCTTTCCTGCCGACAGAGACCGAGCGCGACTGGGCCCAGCGCATCGTCGCCGCCTTCGACGAAAATCCGGATCTCGGCACGATCGGCCTCGACGGCAAGATGATCGACCGTCCGCACCTGCTCCAGGCGCAAAGGCTGCTGGCGCGAATGGCAGCGTACGGACGTTAAAGGCCCGTAGTCCCTATCTTGTCGAAGGTCGGCTCAAGCACCCACACCAAGCACGTCACCCCGGACTTGATCCGCGGTTCTGCTTTGTTTCGCAAAAAAAGACGGCTCCGAGCCGCCTCCCGTGCTATGTTTGGGAATTGTTCCGGATGACCGTCCCCCGGACGGTCACGTGCTCCGGAAAATTGGTCGGGGAGACAGGAT
>CBDUBN010000076.1:0-9605 GCA_965365395.1 uncultured Sphingomonas sp. | reverse complement strand
GCGGGCACGACGCTGCGGGACGGCGCGCTGGTGGCGTGCGGAGGACGCGTGCTCGCCGTGACCGCGACCGGGGCGAGCGTCAGCCAGGCGCACGACACCGCCTATACGGCGCTGGGCGCAATCGACTTCGCCGACGGGTTCTACCGCCGCGACATCGGCTGGCGTGCGATCGAGCGTGAACGCGAAGGAGCCACGGCATGACGACCATCGACACCAATATCCTGCTGATCATCGCCGCAGGCGTTCTCGCGCTGGCGGTGATCCTGTGGCTGCTGCTGCGCGGGCGGGGCGGCGACACCGCAGCCCCCCCGGAACAGCCGGCCGAGCGCGCGCCGCTGACCCCCAACAAGCCGCAGATCGACCTCGCGCAGCCCGTCCGTTTCGATGTGCCTCCCCCCGATCGCGTGCCGGTCACCGCCGCGCCGCCGGTTCCGGTCGCACCGGCGATGGGCGAGCCCGACGATCTGCGCCGCATCAAGGGGCTGGGGCCGAAGCTCGCGACGCTGCTTGCCTCGCTCGGCGTGACCCGTTTCGATCAGATCGCGGCGTGGACCGAGGCCGATATCGCCGCGATGGACGCGCATCTGGGCACCTTCGCCGGGCGCATCACCCGCGACAATTGGGTGGAGCAGGCAAGGTTCCTCGCCGCGGGCGACGAGGCGGGGTTCGCGCAGCGCTTCGGCGCGCTCGGCGGCTAGGGCGTCTTGCCCGCCTCGACGCCGACCAGCAGCTTGTCGATCTTGCGGCCGTCCATGTCGACGACCTCGAAACGCCAGCCCTGGTCGGTGAAGCTTTCGCCCACGTGCGGCAGATGGCGCAACACCGCGAGCGCATAGCCCGCCGCGGTCGCGAAATCGCGTTCCTGCGGCAGTTCGATGCCCAGCCGGTCGGCGAGCGCGTCGGCAGGCATCGACCCCGACACGAGCAGGCTGCCGTCGGCACGCTCCACCAGCTGCGGATCGGTGCCGAGGTCGGCATCGGACGCGAATTCGCCGGCGATGGCGGACATGAGGTCGGACGGCGTCACCAGCCCCTCGAAATGCCCATATTCGTCGTGCACGAACAGCATCGGCACCTCGGCCTGGCGCAGCGCGGTCAGCGCATCCATGGCATCGAGCGTCTCGGGAATCACGGTGGCCTTGCGCATCAGGCGCCGCAGCTCGATCCGCTCGCCGCGGAACAGCGCGACCGCGACGTCGCGCGCCTGCACGACACCGATCAGGTTGTCGACCGCGCCTTCGGCGACCGGAATGCGCGTATGCGGGGTCGCGACGAGCCGGTCGCGGATCGCCTCGGGGTCGGCATCGGCATCTATCCAATCGACCTGGTTGCGCGGCGTCATCACCTCGCGCACCGGCCGGTCGGCGAGCCGCACGACGCCCGAGATGATCGCGCGCTCGCTCTCCTCGATCACGCCGTGGCGCGACGCTTCGGCGACGACGAGGTGCAGCTCCTCGGCGGTGACCTTCGTTTCGCTCTCGCGGTCGAGGCGCAGCATCGCGAAGATCAGGCGGCTGCTGCTGTCGAGCAGCCAGACCAGCGGCGCGGTGAGCCGGGCGATCCACTGCATGGGAATGGCTGCGACGGCGGCGATCGGTTCGGGGTTGCGCAGCGCGAACTGTTTGGGAACGAGTTCGCCGACGATCAGCGAGACATAGGTCGTTAGCGAGATCACGACGGCGAGGCCCAGCGTCTGCGCCGTATCCGCCTCCAGAGCGAACATCGCCTGCAGCCGCTCGGCGACCGGCCCCCCCAGGCTGGCGCCCGAATAGGCGCCGGCGATGATACCGACGAGCGTGATGCCGATCTGCACCGTAGACAGGAAACGGCCCGGCTCGGCGGCCAGCTCGATCGCCGCCGCCGCGCCGAACGCCTTGCGGCGCACCATCGCCTCCAGCCGCGGTTTGCGCGCCGAAACGATCGCCAGCTCCGACATGGCGAGCAGCCCGTTGATCACGATCAAGACCAGGATGACCGCGACATCGCCCCACGGGAAAGCTGTCAATTCGAACGTGCCTGTCGCTGTTGATGTCGCTGAGGCGGGATGCCGCGCGATGGCTCGGATCGGCTATATCGGTAACCACGCGCCTTCATCAAGCTGAACCGCCGTTCAGAATTCAGTTCGGACGCGAAACGGAACCAAGGACGGGTCCGGCCATTGTCGCATCGCAACCGCACGCGCCCGCCGCCGCACCACCGTCGTGGCACATACCGGGTCGCTCAGGGAAGGAAGCCTCTATGAAGAACCGCAAATTTCTCGGCCTCGCTGCCGCTGTCAGCAGCATCGGCCTTGTCACCACCGGCTGCGTGACCGATCCGGAAACCGGCAATCGCACCATCAGCCGCGCCGCCATCGGCGGTGTGCTGGGTGCGGGCGGCGGCTATCTGCTGGGCGACCTGGTCGGTGGCCGCCGCGACCGGACCGAGCGTATCGTGGGCGCCGGGATCGGCGCGATCGCGGGCGCCGGCGTCGGCGCCTACATGGACCGTCAGGAGCGCCGCCTGCGCGAACAGACCGCGGGCACCGGCATCGAGGTCGACCGCCAGGGCGACCAGCTCGTGCTCAACATGCCGGGCGACGTGACCTTCGCCTACGACAGCGCGACCGTGCAGCCGCAGTTCCAGTCGACGCTGGATTCGGTGGCAGCGACACTGCGCGAATATCCCTCGACCGCGATCGACATCTACGGCCACACCGATTCGCGTGGCTCGGACGTCTATAACCAGGGGCTGTCGGAACGGCGCGCCAATGCCGTGCAGAGCTATCTGGTCAGCCGCGGCGTGCAGTTCGATCGCCTCGCCACGCGCGGCTATGGCGAGACGGCGCTGAAGTGCGCGGAAACGAGCGAGGACGGCTACCGCTGCAACCGGCGCGTCGAAATCCGCATCGCCCCGGTGACGCAGGGCTAGGGGCCCGGGCCGACGATTCTGCGGAAGGGTGCCGGGCGACCGGCGCCCTTCTCATGCGAGGGTGGGGAAACTCGCCTTCAACCCGTCGATCACGAACTGTGCGGCCAGCGCCGCCAGCAGCACGCCGAGCAGCCGGGTGATCACCGCTTCCGCCTTGGCGCCCATGACCCGCATCAGCGGTCCTGCGGCGAGCAGCGCGGCCAGCGTGAGCAGCAGGACCGCAACCAGCGCGGCGAAGATCACCCCGGCGCGGTCCAGTCCCTCGTTCTGCGATACCAGCAGCATCACCGATGCGATCGACCCCGGCCCGGCGATCATCGGCATCGCCATCGGAAAGACGGAGACGTCCTCCACTTCCGGCGTGGCGATGATCTCCGCCGCGCGCTGTTCGCGCCGCTCGGTGCGTTTTTCGAACACCATGTCGATCGCGATGATGAACAGCATGATCCCGCCGGCAATCCGGAAACTGTCGAGATCGATGTGGAGGAAAGAAAGCAGCGCTTCGCCGAACAGCGCGAAGAAAATCAGGATCGCACCGGCGATGATCACCGCGCGAATGGCCATCGCGCGGCGCGCGGCCGCGTTCGCGCCGCCGGTCAGGCTGGCGTAGATCGGCGCGCACCCCGGCGGGTCGATGACCACGAAGAGGGTGACGAAGGCGGAGACGAACAAGTCGAGCACCGCGCTAGGCCCCGCCCGCGCCGTCGTCGATCACCCGATCGAACGCGCGCCCGTTTTCAAGATCGACGACGAAGCGCAGCGCCCCATTGGGGCGCACGACATAGGACCAGCGCAGCGATCCGTCGCGTGATTGCCCGCCACCCACGCTGTCGGCGGCGTCGCGGGCCAGCGCGGCGGGGTCGGCGCGCGTGGCCGGGACATCGCAGCGCGCCCGGCGGTGGAGCACGGTCACGGGCGCGGGCAACGGCTGGGCCACCTCGCCGCCCTGGTCGGCGACCCATTTCCACGTGCCGTCGGCCTGGCGCTGCCAGATGGTGGTGAACCGGCCGTGGCTGCCGCCCGGCCATTGCGCGGCGCCGAACGTCGCGGCCGTAGCCCCGTCGCAGGCGACATAGACGCCGTGCGGCTGCCAGCTGACACTGCGCGGCGGATCGGCGCGACCCTCCAGCCAGCGTAGCGCGTTGGTCGGCAGCGGCACGAACATCAGCCCGTCCGGCGCGGCGGTGGCGCGGAACGCCGTCCATTGCCCATCCGTCTGCGCGAGCGCCGCGAAGGCGCGCTCGGCGCGCTCGACCTGCACCGCGGGGTCGGCGCGGTGTGCGGCATAGCTGGCGGCACCGACCGCGATACAGCCGGGAAGGCTCAGGCCTGCGACCAGCAACAGACCGTGACGCCGAGCTCGTCTAAGGGCGTCTCGAGGGGCGGAGTACCGACCTTCGACGGGCGCGGGGCTGGGGACCTGGGCGGTTGCCATTCGATTCACAGCCCCTCGGGCGCTGCCAGCCCCACCCGGCGATAGGCGGCGACGAGCGTGTTGCGCAGCAGGCAGGCGATGGTCATCGGCCCGACGCCGCCGGGCACGGGCGTGATCGCGCCCGCGACCTCGACCGCTTCGGCGAACTGCACATCGCCGACCAGCCGGGTCTTCCCGGGCTCGGCGGCGGGGACGCGGTTGATGCCGACGTCGATGACCGCCGCGCCGGGCTTGATCCAGCTGCCGCGCACCATCTCCGCCCGTCCGACCGCCGCGACCAGGATATCCGCGCGCCGGGTGACAGCGGGCAGGTCGCGGGTCCGGCTGTGCGCGATGGTAACCGTGCAGCTATCGCCGAGCAGCAGCTGTGCCATGGGCTTGCCGACGATGTTCGATCGGCCGACGACCACCGCCTCCGCGCCGGCAAGGTCGCCCAGCGTATCGCGCAGTAGCATCAGGCAGCCGAGCGGCGTGCACGGGACCAGCGCCGCCTGGCCCGTCGCCAGCCGGCCGGCGTTGATGACGTGGAACCCGTCGACATCCTTGGCCGGGTCGATCGCGGCCAGCACCGCCGCCTCGTCGATCTGCGGAGGCAGCGGCAATTGAACGAGAATGCCGTCGACCGTTGGATCGGCGTTGAGCGCGGCGACCAGCGCAAGGAGATCGGCCTGGCTGGTGGCGGCGCCCAGCCGGTGTTCGAAGCCCGCCATGCCCGCGTCGTGCGTCGCGCGCGCCTTGCTGCGCACATAGACCTGGCTCGCCGCGTCTTCGCCCACCAGCACCACCGCGAGGCCAGGCGCGCGGCCGACCGTCCCGGCAAATCCCGTCACGCGCGCCGCGACCGCCAGGCGCAGCGCGGCGGCGTGCGCCTTGCCGTCGATCAACCGCGCGGTCACCGCCGCTGCCCTACAGGCTGCCGGCGAGCGACAGGAAGACGACCGGCAGGATGCGCTGCAGGATGATGAGGATGATGATCACCACCATCGGCGACAGGTCCAGCGCGCCAAAGTCGGGCATGATCCGCCGGATCGGCCGATACAGGGGGTCGGTCAGCCGTTCGAGCGAGGTCCAGATGCCGCGCACGATATCGTTCGACAGGCTGATGACGTTGAAGGCGAGCAGCCAGGACATCACCGCCTGCACGAGGATGATCATCAGCGCGACCTGGATGAGGACGCTCAGCACCTCGTAGACGATCTGCAGCAGGACCATGGTTCGGCTCTCCCCTATGAGGTTCAGCGGCGGGGGCGCTGGCGGCGGACCAGCGTGCCCGCGCCCGCGGTGGTGAAGATTTCGAGGAGCATCGCGTGCGGCACGCGCCCGTCGAGGATGACGGCCGCTTCCGCGCCGCCGGTGACGGCATGGACGCAGGTGTCGATCTTCGGCAGCATGCCGCCCGATATGGTGCCGTCGGCCTTGAGCTTGCCGATGTCCTCGGGGCCCAGCTCGGCCAGCAGCCGCCCGCCCTTGTCCAGCACGCCGGCAACGTCGGTCATGAGGAACAGCCGCGCCGCGCCCAGCGCCGCGGCGATGGCGCCGGCCATGGTGTCGGCATTGACGTTATAGGTTTCGCCGCCCTGGCCGATGGCGATCGGCGCGATGACGGGGATGAGCCCCGCCGCGACCTGCGTGTCGATGACCGACCGGTCGACCAGCGCGGGCTCGCCAACGAAGCCGAGGTCGATCACGCGTTCGATATTACTGCCCGGATCGCGCTTGGTCCGCCGCAACCGGTTGGCGGTGACCATGTTGCCGTCCTTGCCAGACAGGCCGATCGCGCGCCCCCCCGCCTGGCCGATCCAGCCGACGATCTCCTTGTTGATCGCGCCCGACAGCACCATCTCCGCGACGCGCGCCGTTTCCGCGTCGGTCACGCGCAGGCCGTCGACGAAGCTCGATTCGACGCCCAGCTTGCCCAGCATCGCGCCGATCTGGGGCCCGCCGCCATGCACGACGACGGGGTTGATGCCGACCTGCTTCATCAGCACGACGTCGCGCGCGAAATCGCGCGCCGCGCCATCCTCGCCCATCGCGTTGCCGCCATATTTGATGACGAATGTCTTGCCCGCATAGGCCTGCATGAACGGCAGCGCCTCGGTCAGCGTCTCCGCCTTCAGGAGCGTCGCGGGATCGGGCGCGACCGCGATCATGGTGCCGGATGGTCCAGCCTGCGACCGAACGCGACGAGGCCCTGGATGAGCAGCGGCACGAGCAGCGCGGACAGGACGATCTTCGCCAGCATCTGCCCCACCAGCAGGTCGGTGATCGGAAATTCGCCGTAGAAGGCGATGGTCACGAACAATAGCGTATCGATCGTCTGGCTGATCACGCCCGCGATCGCGCCGCGCAGCCACACCAGCCGTCCCGCCGCACGCCTCAAACGCGCGAAGATGAGGACGTTCAGCGTCTGCGACACGCCATAGGCGACGATGCCCGCGAACCAGATCCGCAGGTTGGAAAACAGCACCGTCTGGATCGCGGTCACGTTCTCCGGCGCCATCTTGGGCGAGGCGGGCAGCGCCCAGACGATGAGCGCAAGGAGCATCGACAGGATCAAAGGCACGAAGCCCAGGCGGACGAGCCGCTGCGCCATGCCCTCGCCATGCAGTTCGGCGACCGCGCTCGACATGACGACCAGCAGCAGGAAGGCGAAGATACCGGCCTCCACCGCGAGCGGCCCGAGCGATACCTGCTTGTTCCCGAGCACGCCCGCGACGCACACCATGCCACCGTAGAGGACGGCGATGAAGAACAGCGAGCGGGGAAGCGTAACCGAGGCGGTCGCCGCGGCTGTATATCGGTCCGTCATAGCCGGCGGTTAGCGAGTTTCGGCGACCGGGGAAAGCCTGCCGACGCTATGTCTGCGGCGGCGGCGCCGGGTCGCGTCCCATCGTCCAGTTCCTGTGCATCCGCACCAGCGGGTTCGGCGCGCACCAGATTTCGCCGCTGTCGTTGAGCGCCGTCACCCAGATGAGATTATGTTCCTGGCCATAGTCGATGACGCCGAGCGCATAGCCGCTGCCCTTGCCGATGACGTCGAGCGGAATGGGCGGATCGAGCTGGGTGAACATCCTCGCCCAATGCCGGGCACCGGTGCCGGTTCCACTCGCCCATGCCGGGCCACCGTTCACCGCGAATGCGCCGCGACCGCGGGATGCGAGGCCGGCCCCGCGCGTTGAGCCACCACTGCTACGGCAGATACGATCTGGAAAGGACGACCATGCGCACCATCCTTCATACCATCACCGCCCTGACGGCCGTCGGCATCGCCGCGACGGCCGCCGCCACGCCCACATTGTACGAGGAGGAAGCCGCGCGCGCCGAGGAGCGCCGCGTCATCCGCGCGCCCATCGCGGGCGTCGAGAACAGCCTGTGGTTCGACTATCTGACCAACGTCAACGAGACGCAGAAGGAACTGTCGAGCGATCTCAGGCGCGCGTCCGATACCGAGGATCTGCGCGATGCGTGGGACGAGTACCGCATCGAGCTGTCGAGCGAACGCCGCCATTATGTGCGCGAGATGCGCGAGGACGGCTACCGCGTCGGTTCGGTCGAGGTGATCGACTAGACGCCCGCGCCGAGGATGCGGGGGATCACTCCTTCGCATCCTCCTTCGCCTCTGGCGTCACTTCCGCCGCCGCCTTTTCGGCCGGCTTGCGCGCCTCGAACACGCGCCGGATATGCTGCACGTCCTCGTCGGTCAGCAATTCGGCGAACTCGGGGAAATGCTCCTGCTCTTCCTCGTCGATATGGTGGGTGTAGCGGTGGGCAAGTTCGCGGAACTTGGCGACCCACTCGTCACCGGCCGACGTCGCGGCGATATCGTTCAGCGCTTCCTCGATCTCGTGATGCTCCGCCACCGAATGGCGCGTGGAATCGGTCAGCGGGGGTTTGCGCATCACGGTCGAATAGAGCGCCTGCTCCTCCGCCGCGGCATGGGCCTTCAACTCCCGCGTCAGTTCGTCGAACAGGCGTTGCTGCTCGCCGGGGGCGCCCGCTTCCACCTGCGCCAGCAGCGCGCGGTGCCGGTCATGATCGGCCTTGAGGACGTCGAAGATGTCGGCGTGATGCGCCATGCCTGCTGTTCTCCAGTCGGACGGGGATAGTTGTTCCCGAACGCCAACGAGTCCGCGCGGTTCCTTTGACGCGGGCGAAGCGGCCGCTATGACGGCGCGCCGCATCGTCATGGCGGCTTCGGGGGATGCGACCGACCTATGATCGAAAAGCTGCTGATCGGCCTCGCCGGTATCGCGCTCATTCTCGGCCTGGCCGTCCTCCTGTCGTCCAATCGTCGCTGGATCCGCCCGCGCGTGGTGGGTGCGGCCTTCGCGCTGCAGGTAGCGATCGCGATATTCGTGCTGGCGACGCCATGGGGCAAGGCGGTGCTCGGCTTCCTCTCGGCCGGGGTCTCCAACCTGCTCGGCTATTCCAAGGCGGGCACCGACTTCATCTTCGGACCAATCGCCTCGCCGGAGATCGGCGCAAACAGCTTCGCCATCGCGGCGCTCCCGGTGATCATCTTCTTCGCCAGCCTGATATCGGTGCTCTACTACCTCGGCATCATGCAGTTCATCATCAAATGGGTGGGCGGCGGCATCAAATGGGTAACCGGCATCACGCGCATCGAAAGCCTGGGCGCGGCGGCCAACATCTTCGTCGGGCAGAGCGAAAGCCCGCTGGTCATCCGCCCCTATCTCGCGGGGCTCACTCCGGCGCAGCTGTTCACGATCATGACCGTCGGCATGGCGGGCGTCGCGGGGACGATCCTGGGTGCCTATGCCTCGATGCTCGGCGCGCAGCTGCTCCCCTATCTCCTCGCGGCGAGCTTCATGTCCGCGCCGGGTGGCATATTGATGGCCAAGATCATGATGCCCGACGATCCCAAGGATATCGGCATCGAACCCGTGGAAATGGCGGTGGCGAGCCACGACGAGGAAGCGCCGGCGAACATCATCATGGCCGCGGCGCAGGGCGCGCAGACGGGTGTGAAGCTCGCGGTTGCGGTCGGTGCCATGGTGCTCGCCTTTGTCGCGCTGGTGGCGCTCGCCAACGGCATATTGGGCGGGATCGGCGGCTGGTTCGGGCGTCCCGACCTCAGTTTCCAGATGCTGCTGGGCTATCTCTTCCAGCCGGTCATGTTCATGCTCAACGTGCCCTGGAACGAGGCCAACGTCGCCGGCGGACTGTTCGGCACCAAGGTGGTGCTGAACGAATTCGTCGCCTTCATCGAACTCGGCCAGGTGCAGGGTACGCTGTCCCC